>JBBEEK010000107.1:0-3853 GCA_040880825.1 Chthoniobacterales bacterium | reverse complement strand
CTCCAGCACGCAAAATTACCTCACCGATGGCGGCGCCTTCAGCAACAGCGGCAGTGCCTACGGCACTTTTGATCAAGCTGGCAACGTGTGGGAGTGGAACGATGCGGTGATCGGTTCCTCCCGGGGCATCCGCGGGGGCTCTTGGTACAACATCGAAATCGACTACCTGCAGTCCTCCGGCCGCCTCGACGGCCCCCCCACGTTCGAGAACGACGGCGTGGGATTCCGTGTTGCCATTGTCCCCGAGCCGTCGACGTATGTTTTGCTTCTCATGGCAGGAGCGGGGTGGCTGGTGTGGAGACGTAGGATTTCGAACAGAAGCTAACGAAGGAAACGAGGCAGGTCGCAGGGCAGAGGCGAGTGGCCTGCTCGTCCGCTTTCCCCGCGCTTTGCATCTTTCCGGCTGATGCCATCGCGTCGATCGTCGCCGCGCTTGTCCTCACTCTTGCGGCTTGCGTGAGGCGCGCTGTCGGGGAGGGATTAATACCAATCACGAAAAGGTTTTTGACTTTTGACACCCCTCGGCAGCGGCGGATGGCCCAGCGGACCGCACGCACCGACCAGAAAGGCAGCGGCCCGCTGAGCCAGCGGGCCCTACCAAAAACGCGCTCCCGATAAATCCAGGACCTTTTTTGTGGCTCTCGTTTGGCAGTCGGCTACGGAAAATGCCGCTGATACGGCGAGTCCTCGAAGAGTTTCCCGGCAAAACCTGATCTCTTCTCCCCAGCGGGTGAACTCGCCTTGGTGGTGGTTCGCTGCACTGCCGTTTCCATCAGTGACATTAGTGAAATCCGTGGTTGAATCCTTGGTTCGAAATGATGCGGATACTTTTTTTGGGTGATGTGGTGGGCGAACCGGGGCGCAAGGCGCTGGCCCAGCGGTTGAAGGGCTTGCAGGAGGAGCTGGCGGTCGATTTCACGATCGTCAATGGCGAGAACGCCGCGGGCGGGCGCGGGATCAGTGGCAAGCAGTGCATTGAGTTGCTCAAGTCGGGGGCGACGGTCATCACTATGGGTGACCATGTTTGGGATCAGAAGGATTTGCCGGGATTCATCGAGACGGAGCCGCGGTTGTTGCGCCCGTGCAACTATCCCGCAGGAACGCCCGGGTCGGGGGCTGTCGTGCTGGACACGCCGAAGGGGCCGGTCGGGGTGCTCAATGTCCGGGGCTTGACCTATCTGAACCCGCCGCTGGACAACCCGTTCCACCGTGCAGCGGAGGAAGTGGAGAAAATGCGGGCCCAGACGCCGGTTATTTTTGTGGATGTCCACGCGGAAACGACGAGCGAAAAGATCGCGCTGGGGCGGTATCTGGACGGCAAGGTCTCGGCGGTGGTTGGCACGCACACGCATGTGCAGACGGCGGACGAGCGGATTTTCCCGGGCGGGACGGCGTTTCTCTGCGATGCGGGGATGTGCGGGGCGGCGGACTCGATTCTGGGACGGACCAAGGAGTCGATCCTGCGGCGTTTTCTCACCGGAATGCCGACCACCCTGCCGGTGGCCGGCGGGGCGGTGGAGGTCTGCGGGGTTTACGTGGATATCGACGAGGTTTCGGGCCGGGCGATGGACATCCGGCGGGTGAGAGAAGTCGTGGAGGTTTGAGGCGGTTGCTGAAAGCCTGCCCCATCGTGTCATGAAGCTAACCGAGCAAGTCGCGGGCTGGGCCAAGCGCGCCGGCCGTTGGTGGCGGGGCCTGCGCGAAGACGAGGCCTTTCGCTTTGCGTTGGCTTTTTGGGCGGTTTACGCGGTGGTCATCGCCTTGGTGGTGGTCTTCGACGATGACATCCACTCGGTGATGAAGATCTACCGCGAGGCGGCGGCGGATTGGTGGCGAGGTGATCCGCTCTATGACCCGCGCCCGCGCAACGGCTTTTTCTACCTGCCGCATGCGGCCATGGCTTTCATTCCCTACACGTGGTTTCCGGAGCGGATCGGGGAGATGCTCTGGCGCTGGACAATGCTCGCGGCCTTGGCGTGGAGCGTGTGGCGTCTGGCTGGAATGTTCGGCGGAGCGCGTCCGTGCTGGACTTTTCTCACGGCCACGGTCGTAACCGCGGTGGCCAGTTTTTCCGCGGTGGCCTACGGTCAGACAAACACTTTGCTCGCGGCCTTCCTGGTGCTGACGGTCGTGGCGCTGGGGCGGGCGGCGTGGAAATCGGGTGCGCTGTGGCTGCTGTTGGCCTTGGTGGCCAAACCGGTCGGGTTGGTGCCCTTCCTGTTGGCCGGGGCGTGTTACGCGCGGCGTCTCACGGTGCCGCTGCTGGTTGGCGTCGCGTTGCTGGCCGGCGTTTCCTTCCTGCATCCCAAGCAGGACTATGAGGAAGAGCAATACGCGCTTTTTTACCAAACCATGCAGGTGGCGCAAAATACCAAGAAGAAGCACCGTTTTTGCGACGTGCAGGGCATCATCCAACCGTTTGGTCTGGAGGTTCCCGGGCGGGCCATGAACGTTCTGCGGGTTTTGGCTGCGCTGGCTGTGCTGCTGCTGGCGTGGCGCGCGGTGCGGCATTATGACGCGGCCCGGGGCGCTTTCGTGTGCCTCCTGCTGGCGGTGCTCTACCTGCTGCTCTTCAATCCGCGCACCGAGACCAATTCCTATGTGATGCTGGCGCCGTTTGTCGGGATTCTGGTCGCGGCGGCGGCCGCGGGGCCCGGGTTCGGACCACGTTTTTGGTGGTTGGCCGCGTTGGCCGTGACCCTGACCGCGGAAAATCTCGGACCGCTTCATCAACTCACGCATCCGTGGCTGAAGCCGGCAGCTACCGTGGCCTTTGCCGCGTGGTTCGTTCGTGACGTGGTGCGCCGGCGCGATCCGCTGGGTCTGCCGGCACCCGCGCCGGAAAGTTCCGGTCAGAGAATTGTTGCCTAAATTTGTTGTCCCGCAAGACTTGCCCGATGGACCACGAAAACAGCAAGTTGACTTGGCGGGAATTTTTCCGCCCCTCCCGCTTTGAACTTTCAGTCGGAATCATCATGGCTGTGTTCACGCTGATCGGGTTGGTTTGGTCGCGGGTTGATGTGAAGTCTTTCAAGCATGTCTATGTTGTCGAGGACGGCCTGATCGAGTGGCTGACGGTGGCTTTGCTTCTCGGTGTTGTGGTTGTCAGCCTCCGGCGGTTCGTCCGGTTGCGGGCGGGGCGGCCCCGCCTTTTTCTCGCGTGCCTGCTCGGCTTTGCCGGGGTCTTTTTTTTCGGTGCCGGGGAGGAGATTTCTTGGGGCCAGCGGCTACTTGGCTTTGGCACCCCGGAGGCGATCCAGCAATACAACACGCAGGACGAGTTCACTGTGCACAACCTGCAGTTTGGCGAAATCCGGCTCAACAAGCTGGTTTTCGGGCTTTTGCTGACGATTGTTGTCGTCGCTTACGTCTTCGTGCTGCCGCTTGTGTGGCGGCTTTGGCCTCCGGTGCGGGGGTTGGCCGCCATCTTTGCCGTCCCCGTGCCGCGTGGCTTCAGTGCCGTGATCGTCGTCCTCCTTGCGCCGGTCGTTGACTTCATGCCCTCCCAGAACCGCTGGGAGTTGCTCGAACTGATCGTGGTCTCGGCGGTGTTTCTGGCGGTCCTCCGCCCGTTGAACGACCGCATCTTCCGAAGCGATCTTTCCTGATAGCAAGGCGGGAAGCCGCCATGGCGCGCAATTTCTTTTTGACACCAGTGCGCTTCAGGGGCATAAGCACTGAACGCTGCGAAGAAGTTGCGCAGTCCGCAGACCGTAAATCCGTGAAAAAAGCGGGGGACGGTCACGGACTGTTTCGCCCTTTTTAAGGCCGCGATTACTACCGAAACACTAACCAAAAAAAAACACTTTGCGGAGTTTGCCCATGTAGCTCAGTTGGTAGAGCACGTCCTTGG
>JBBEEK010000106.1:0-3878 GCA_040880825.1 Chthoniobacterales bacterium | reverse complement strand
GCGGGGATTGCCGTGGCGGAGACGCCGAGCACCATCGCCGACACGTTGTTGGCGGTGATGAAGTAGACCGCGGAGAGGATTTCCTTGTAGCGGCGGCGTCCCTGCCGCCGGTCGTGGCCGAAAACAGCCGTCGCCGGGGACGGCGACGCTACAAAGATGCGGCTTGAGCCGCGTAGTGGAAAAGTGGCACGGGCATCCTGCCCATAACGACAAGGCATCATCGGCAAGATGCCGATGCCACGGTGTTTTACCCGCCGCAGGCGGCGCGGATCATTTGCGCGAAGGCGGGTTCGGCTTTTTCCACCGTTGGCACGGGGCCGGTCATTTTGATGTAAACATCGCCCTCCGGGTTCTCGAGGATGGCGCCGAGGAGGGCCTGGCTTTCGAGCGGGGTGGTGGGCTGCCCGGGCATGCCGCTTTGGAAAGTGCCGCGGGCGCGGACGAAGGTGACCGGCACGGTGCCGATGGTTTCCTTGGCGGTGGCGGCGCCTTTGGCGTCATTGTCGCCATCGAACTGACCGAACCAGCGGTCGATATTCTGTTGCACGGTGCCGCCTTGGCCGCGGCCGAAGTGGAAAACGGTGACGATGGCTTCACCAGCCGTGCCGGTGCCCTCGGGACCCGGGGCGTAAAGCTCGGCCGCGCGCATGGACGAGGCCGGTTGTTCCGAGCGCCAGCCCTCGGGCACGGCGAAGGTGAAGGCGCCGGCAATGAACTTGGCCGGGTCCGCCGCGCACACCGCGAACGCGGTGGCGACCAGGACGAGGGCGACGCGCAGGGCGCGCATGGTTTAGCGTTTGGAGAACTGGAAGCGCTTGCGGGCGCCGGGTTGACCGGGCTTTTTGCGCTCCTTCATCCGCGGGTCGCGGGTGAGTAATCCGTTTTTCTTCAGCTCGGGGCGAAGATTTGCGTCGAGTTTGAGCAGGGCCCGCGCGATGGCGAGGCTGGAGGCGCCGGCTTGGCCATTGACGCCGCCGCCGGAAGTTTTGAGCGAGATATCGGTGGTCTGTTTGCGTCCGGCCAATTCGAGCGGGCGCAGCACGGTGGTTTGCAGGCTGGCGGTGGGGAAGTAGTCGGAAAATTCGCGGCTGTTGACTTCGATTTTCCCGGAGCCTTCTTTGAGGCGTACGCTGGCGACGGCGGTGCGGCGGCGGCCGGAGGCGGTGTGGAGGTCGGACATGATCAGGAGAGTTTGAGTTCTTTGGGTTGCTGCGCGGTGTGCGGATGTTCGGCGCCGCCGTAGACTTTGAGTTTGGTGAACTGGGCGCGGCCGAGGCGGTTGTGCGGGATCATGCCGCGCACGGCGCGTTCCACGAGAAGCTCGGGGCGACGGGCCTGACGTTTTTCGAAGGTTTCGCTTTTGTGCCCGCCGACGTAGCCGGAGAAGCTGGTGTAGACTTTGGCGGTCGTCTTTTTTCCGGTGACCCGCACTTTGGAAGCGTTGATAACCACGACGAAGTCGCCGGTGTCGCAATGCGGGGTGAAGACCGCTTTGTTTTTGCCGCGCAGGACGTCGGCAATCTTGGTCGCGATGCGGCCGAGGATCTGGTTTTCGGCATCAACGATCCACCAGTTGCGCTGGATCTCCTCGGCTTTGGCGGAAAAAGTCTTCATGGCAAAATTAGCCGGCCAGAATGAGGGTGAAGCCTGCCCCTGACAAGTTAAAAGTGACGGGTTGCCGGGTTCCGCCCGGCAAGCCCAAGCCGGATCCGGGCCCGAGGTCCCGCCCTGAGTCGGAATCAGGCCGTCGGAGGCATCGAGGAGAAGCGGCGCCCCCCGCTGAACTGCGGATCGACAAGCGGCGGGGTCACCGCTTCAATTTTCCTCCCATGCGTCCGTCCCGCCCCGTCCCCAAGATCGTCCTTGTGGTCCTCGCCCCGCTGGTCTTTTTCGCCTTGCTGGAGGGCTTTTTTCTGGTGACCG
This sequence comes from Chthoniobacterales bacterium, assembly GCA_040880825.1. Taxonomy (GTDB): domain Bacteria; phylum Verrucomicrobiota; class Verrucomicrobiia; order Chthoniobacterales; family JACTMZ01; genus JACTMZ01. Next base: position 1,955 of record JBBEEK010000106.1, on the reverse strand, counting down.
GCCTGTTTCGTCCCCCCCGCCTTTTGGAGAAGATCCGGCACGAGGGCGAAGAATTTTTCACCACCAATCCCCACTACGGACGCCTGTTCCTGGCCCGCACCGACGTGCCGTCCCCCCCGCCGCTATGGGTCGCGGCGGTCAAACCCGCGGGGGTCCGCCGCGTCATTCTCCTTGGGGAATCGGCCGCCGCCGGTTTCCCCATGACCGACCACCATCTCGGCCGTCTCGTGCAAGCGCGCTGGAACGCCCGTTTCCCCGGCGAGTCCGTGGAGGTGATCAACCTCTCGATGGTCGCGATCAATTCGCACGCCCTGCGCGAGTTCGCCCGCGAAGCCATGGTGCTCGACCCCGACATGATCGTGCTCTACGCCGGCCACAACGAAGTGATCGGCCCCTTCGGCCCCGCGGCCAAGTTCGGCCCTCCCGCCGATTCGCCCGCCCTCGCCCGCTCCGCCCTGGCCGTGCGCCGCACGCACACCGGCCGCGCGGTCGAATCCTTCCTTGGTCTCTTTGCGGGAAAAGAGGCCCCGCCGCCGTGGCGCGGACTCGACGAATTCCGCGGTGTCAACGTGCTCCATGACGACCCCGCGCTCGACCGCATGCTGGTCAATACCGAGGCCAACTTCCGCGACATCGTCCGCCGCGCGCGGCGGCACGACACTGCGGTCCTCTTCGTCCTTCCCGCCATCAATCTCGACGACTGGCCGCCGGTCGGCAGCGAGCCGCCCGAGACCGGCGGCGTCGAGGCTGTGCTCGCCGCGCAGGAAACCGGCGACCTCTCCGGCTTCCGCAGCGCCGCCCTCGTCTACGAGGCGGCACAAAAGCGCCGGGCTGACGGCGACCCGGCCCGCGCCTGGCCGCTTTACCGCCGCGCCGCCGACCTCGACACCCAGCGCTTCCGCGCCGACAGCCGGGTGCGCGAATTGCAGCGGCAGATCGCGTCCGACTCCGGTCCGGACGTCGCCGCCGTCGATGCCGACCGTTGGTTGCACGAGATGAACCCGGGCTTCACCACCAGCCGCGAATTTTTCCTCGAGCACGTGCATCTCACCTTTGCCGGGCGCGCTGCGGTTGCCGAGTTGACCGTCGATGGCATGGCCGCTTTGTGGGGCTTGGCCCCGCGCGCCGAGAGTCCGGAAGCGGCCGCCGTGTGGTGGGCCCGTTTTCCCGCGGCCGAGGCGGAAGCGCGGCGCGATGTCATGTTCACCGGCTATGACGAACATGACATGTGGAGTCTCGCCTGGAAACTGCTGCGTCTCGAAGTCTTCGCCGGAGCGCCCGGCCTCGAGGAGCGGCGTGACGCGTTGGCGGAAAAAGTCCGCGAGCTGCAAAGCCGCGCCGTGCTCGGTTGGGACACCACTGACCTGGTCATCGCCTACGACCGCGCCGCCCTGCAGAATCCCGCCGACCCGCTGATCCATTTCACCGCCGCCCGTCTCTTCGCCCTGCGCGGGGAGGGTCAGCGCGCCGAGCAGGCCTTTGCCGCCGGCTTCGCTTTGCAACCGAATTTCGCCGACGCCCGCTTCAACTACGCCGCCATGCAAATCCAACGCGGCCGCATTGACGAGGCCCGCGCGGCGATGGATGCCCTCCGGCGTTTCGACCCCGACCTGTCCGGTCTGGCCAAGATGGATGCCGCCATCGCGCTGCGTGAAGGCGACGCCGCGACCGCCGCCTCGCTGTTGCAACGCCACCTGCGCGGGCGCCCCGAGGACGCCGAATCCTGGCGCACGCTGGCCACCCTGCAACAGCGCCTCGGTCAAAATGCCGCCGCCGAGGAAAGTCTGGTCCGCGCTGAGAAAGTTGAGTATCAGTGACTTGCGCCCCGCCGCTTTCCCTCTGTTCGGCGGCGAAAAAATAGGTGACGAAATTGTCAAAAATCTGTTGACGTCTGCGTAGTTAGCTCTTATTTTTTGGTTGATTTACGGCCATTCTACCGGAAACCCTCAGCAAAA
>JBBEEK010000105.1:0-3906 GCA_040880825.1 Chthoniobacterales bacterium | reverse complement strand
GGGGACATGTCGCGCGAGGGGCAGACCATTTCGAAAATCGTCGTGGTCCCGCCGACCAGCGCGGCTTTGGTGCCGGTCTCATAGTTGTCTTTGGAAACGGTGCCCATGAAGGGCAGGTAGATGTGAGTGTGCGGATCGATGAATCCGGGGAAAACGTATTTGCCGGTGGCATCGATGACCTCGGCGCCGGCGGGCGGGGTTATGTTTTGATCGATGCGGGTGATGGTTTCGCCTTGGCAGAGGATGTCCGCGGTGTAGCGGGTGTCGGCGTTGACGATATCGGCGTTTTTGATGAGGAGGGACATGGTCGGGATAGTTTAGAGTGTTCGGTTTTCAGTGGGCAGAGGCGGGTAGATTTTTGGAGTCGTCTGACGCATCAACTTCACTCGTGAGCACAGTGCAACAAGTCGAAGAAGCGGCGTCACGCTTATCCCGCCTCGACCGGTTAAACCTCAGGGCATGGCGCGACGAAAAAATCGAGGATGATCTTGTCGTCCGCGATGAGGTGGTCGATGCCATAGCGCGGGCGCGCACCGAACTTGCTGCAGTCCGCAGATCTTCCCGGGAGTAAGATGCGCTTGCCGGGAGATTTACCGGGACCTTGAGGCGGTGATCACTTGTCACTCCAGATGTTGCCCTCGCCATAGCTGAACCAGCGGGTGGTGGTGACTTTTTGCTGGGTGTAGAAGGCAACGCCTTCGCGGCCTTGGACGTGGAGGTCGCCGAAGAAGGATTGGTGCCATCCGCTGAAGGGGAAGAAGGCCATGGGGGCGGGGACGCCGATGTTGACGCCGACCATGCCGGCTTGGATGCGGTGGCGGAATTCGCGGGCCGCTTTGCCGCTGCGGGTGAAAATGGCGGCGCCGTTGCCGTAGGGCGAGCGGTTGGCCAGATCGAGGGCGGCGTCGAGGTCGTCCATGCGGACAACATTGAGCACGGGGCCGAAGACTTCTTCTTTCATGGTGACCATGTCGGGCAGGACGTGGTCGAGGACGGTGGGGCCGACGTAGAAGCCTTTGGGGGCGGCGGCGACTTTGGTGGTGCGTCCGTCGGTGAGCGGTTTGGCGCCTTGGTCGGCGGCCTGGGTGATGAGGTTGCAGACGCGGTCGGCGTGTTGGCGGCTGATGACCGCGCCCATTTGCGCCTGCGGGTCGCGGTCGGCGGGGCCGACGCGGATTTTGGAGACGACATCGACGAGGGCGGGAAGCACAGAGTGGGCGGCGTCGCCGATGGCCACGGCGGTGGAGCTGGCCATGCAGCGTTCGCCGGCGCAGCCGAAGGCGGACTCCATGAGGCCGGTGGCGGTATTGGTGACGTCCGCATCGGGCATGATAAGGACGAAATTTTTCGCCCCGCCGGCGGCTTGGACGCGTTTGCCGTGGGCCGTGCCGGTTTCGAAGATGTATTTGGCGATCGGGGTGGAGCCGACGAACGAGATGGCTTTGATCGTCGGGTGGCGCAGGATGGCGTCGACGGCCTCGCGTCCGCCGTGGACGAGGTTAAGCACACCGGGGGGGATGCCGGCTTTTTCAGCGATTTGCAGGATGCGGATCGAGGTGAGCGGGACTTTTTCGCTGGGTTTGAGGATGAAGGTGTTGCCGCAGGCGATGGCCATGGGCCACATCCAGAGGGGGACCATGGCGGGGAAGTTGAACGGCGTGATGCCGGCGACGACACCGAGCGGTTGGCGGATGGTGTCGCAGTCGATGCCGCGGGCTACGTTTTCCAGTGATTCGCCCATGAGGAGCGAGGGGATGCCGCAGGCAAACTCGATATTTTCCAGTCCGCGGCGGACATCGCCGCGTGCTTCGGCGAGGGTTTTGCCGTGTTCGCGGGTCACGCTTTGGGCCAGTTCCTCGAAATGGTCTTCGAGCATGACCTTGAGCTTCATGAGAACGCGGGCGCGCTCGACGGGCGGGGTTTCACTCCACTTGGGAAACGCATCGGCGGCGGCGCGGGCGGCTTGGTCAACGATGTCGGCGCCGCAGAGCGGGGTCTCGGCGATGATTTCGCCGATGGACGGGTTATAGACGGGGGTGGTGGCGACGCCAGTGACGTTCGACCATTCTCCGCCGATGAACAGCGGGACGGGGAGGAGTTTGCTCATAAAATTTACTGCTTGGTTGAGGGGCCACCCTCTTTGTCAGCCCAAATTATGTGTTGATCAAGGGCAAACCTCCCCAGGCCTGCGGCCGCTGGCCAATCGCCGGGGCGGGTGCTTAAATAGATTTCATGCCTGAAAACGCGCAAACCGGGCGCGAGCGCCATGGTCTCTCGCGGTCTTTGGTGCCGCGGGTGTTGAACGCGTTGCTCTGGTTGGTCTTCTGCGGGATGGCGGGCACGGGGTTGCTCCTGGCCTTCCGCTTGCTGCCGGGATCCCAGGGTGGGCGGGGATTGACGGCTATGGGCTGGGACCGTCACGGCTGGGGCGATGTGCACACGTGGTTGTCGTATGCGTTTCTGGCGCTGATCACCGCGCATCTCGCGTTGCACTGGCGGTGGTTTTGGCAAGTGGCGGCCAAAAAGCATGCGTGGCCACTGGTCGTCGGGATCGGAGCGGGGCTGGTGCTTATGCTGTGGTTGATTTTCCAGCCGGTGGAACAACGCGGGAGGGGCCCGGGTGCGGCGCACAACCGCGCGGCGGAAGTGGCGCGGTAGAAGTGAGGGCCCGCACGTATGGAGGCACGCGAGCAGACACGGACGGAAGCTTTCGGCGCACCGCGTTGTCGGCATCACCGGATCGACCGGAGGATCGTCTTGGCGGCCGGCATGGCCATTTTCTTGGTTATGGCAGCGGCAGAGGTTGCCGGCAGCGAAGCGGACGGCTGGCGGAGCTATGTGCCGTCCGCGGTGGTGGATCTGCTCGACGAGGCGGGGGAGAAGATCAAAGAGGCTGCCGGGGCGGTGCCTGCCGCGGCGGATCTGGAGGAATTTCCGGTCGACCGGTTCCGTCCGCGCACCGACATCGTGCCCGGTGAATTCGTTTTTCTGGCTTTGCCTTTCCGCGGTCAGGAACGCGGCGGCATCTGCGCCGGGGCTTCGCTGCTGAACATCATCGATTTTCATGGCAGCCGCTATGACTTGACGCAGGAGGAGTTTTTCAAGCTGTTCGATGCGGGCCGGTCCGGGGCCCACCTCGGGCAGATGGAGCAGGGTGCGAGAAATGTCGGCTACACGCTGACCACGTTGCTCTACGGGGAGCGTCCGGACCGCGAGCAGGCGCGGCAGTTGGAGAAGAAGTGCCGCGATCTGCTCGATGCGGGGAAACCGTTGAGTGTCTCGAAGACCGGGCATGCTTTCACGGTCATCGGTTACAACACGGAGGCGCAGTGCTTCTATGCTTGGGATCAGGCCAAGCGGGCCTCCGACCCGCGCATCGTCGAACGCGTGCCGAATGCGCCGGACGGGGTTTACCAGATTCCGATGGGGCGGCTGGGCTACGTGTTGAGGCAGATCAGTTTTCTCACCTCGCGCGAAACCCCGTTCGACCAGCCCTACGAGAAACCTCAGGTGCTCGAGACGCTTGGGGCGCGGGAGGATTTGGCGATTGAGAAGCACCAGATTTGGTCCGAGGAGCGGGAGGGGAAACGGGATCTGGAGAGTTTTTACCGCACGGTGTCGCCGGTGTTGATCGACGGGATGCTGAGGAAAAGCCGGACCGTAGTGGTGCCCACGGCGAATCCGATCGAGGGGAGGCCCGGTCAGGCGCGTGGCGAATTGATCGCCATCGCCGGAAAAACAGCATCGGGCTATCGCGGCGTTGTTCACCCGCACCTGACTGAGGTCGATCTGAGCGAGCGGGAAATCGCCAGATTCATCCGCGCGAACGAGGGGGTCTATTTCAGCTATCCGGCGGATGCCGGGGGTTGATGGGTGTGTGGTCCTGCTGCCAATTTGCTGCCAAAT
>JBBEEK010000104.1:0-3919 GCA_040880825.1 Chthoniobacterales bacterium | reverse complement strand
AGATCGACCCGAGCCCGATTCGCAACAAGATCCTCGAGATCATCGGTCAATACCGTCACCGTTTCGACGACCTCCAGCACGAGCGAGAGGAAAACGTGATGCGTGTGGAGAGCGGGGACGAAGTCGATCCCGGCATCGTCAAGCAGGTCAAAGTTTACATCGCTAGCAAACGCAAACTCAGCGTGGGCGACAAGATGGCCGGCCGTCACGGCAACAAGGGCGTGGTCGCCAAGATCGTGCCCGAGGAAGACATGCCTTTCCTCGCCGATGGCACTCCCGTCGACATCGTGCTCAACCCGCTCGGCGTGCCGAGCCGCATGAACGTCGGTCAGGTCCTCGAAACCCACCTCGGCATCGCCGCCAAGGCTCTTGGTTTCAAGGTTGCCACGCCGGTCTTCGACGGCATCAGCGAAGAGAAAATCTTCGATTACATGAAGCAGGCCAGCAAGGTAGATGGTTTCACTTGGGTCCAGCCCAACGGCAAAGCCGTCGTCCACGACGGCCGCACCGGGGATCGTTTCGAACAGGAGGTCGTCGTCGGCTACATCTACATGTTGAAGCTGGGTCACCTCGTGGCCGACAAGATCCACGCCCGCGCGGTCGGACCTTACTCGCTCGTCACCCAGCAACCGCTGGGCGGCAAAGCCCAATACGGCGGCCAGCGCTTCGGCGAAATGGAAGTCTGGGCTCTCCAAGCCTACGGCGCCGCTTACACGCTGCAGGAGTTGCTCACCGTCAAATCCGACGACGTCCAAGGCCGCACGCGCATTTACGAATCAATCGTCAAGGGTGACAATTCGTTGGAGGCCGGCACGCCGGAATCCTTCAACGTTCTTATCAAGGAAATGAAGAGCCTCGGCCTCGATGTGAAGGCGGGGAGACCCGGCCGCGCCCCCGAGGGCCTTGTGGCTTAACCTTCAACGGGATCAAAGAAAAATCATGAGCGACCAAATGCTACGCGACCTGTCGGGCGAGACTGCCCCGGCTTTCGACCAAGTCTCCATCACGGTGGCCTCCCCCGAGTCCATCCGTTCCTGGAGTCACGGCGAGGTGAAAAATCCCGAGACGATCAACTACCGCACATTCAAGCCGGAGAAGGGCGGCCTCTTTTGCGAGCGCATCTTCGGTCCGACCCGCGATTGGGAGTGCACCTGCGGAAAATACAAACGCATCAAGCACAAAGGCATCGTCTGCGACCGTTGCGGCGTCGAGGTGACTCTTGCCCGCGTGCGCCGCGAGCGCATGGCCCATATCGAATTGGCCGTGCCCGTCTCCCATATCTGGTTCTACAAGTGCACGCCGTCCCGCCTCGGCCTCATGCTCGACCTCACGGGCAAGCAACTTGAGCGTGTCATCTACTACGAGGATTACCTCGTCATCGATCCGGGCAACACCAGCCTCGAAGCCGGCCAACTGCTCAGCGAAGCCGAATTCCGCGAAGCCGAAGAACAATACGGCGAAGATTTCACCGCCGGCATGGGCGCCGAAGCGCTGCAAAAGCTGCTCGAGCGCATCGATCTCGGTGCCCTCGTCAAGGATTTGCAGGAGCAAATGGAAAAAACCAAGAGCAAGACGACCAAGACCAAATTGGCCAAGCGTCTCAAGCTCTCGCAGGGCTTCCTCCAGTCGCGCACGCGGCCGGATTGGATGATCCTCAACGCTCTGCCCGTCATCCCGCCGGACCTCCGTCCGCTCGTTCCGCTCGAAGGTGGACGTTTCGCCACGTCCGACCTCAACGACCTTTACCGTCGCGTTATCAACCGCAACAACCGGTTGAAAAATCTTCTTCAGCTCAAGACGCCGGAAGTCATCATCCGCAACGAAAAGCGCATGCTGCAGGAAGCAGTCGATGCACTTTTCGACAACGGACGCCACGGCCGCGCCGTGACCGGCGCGAGCAACCGCCCGCTCAAGTCGCTCAGCGACATGCTCAAGGGCAAGCAGGGCCGGTTCCGCCAGAATCTGCTCGGCAAACGCGTCGATTACTCGGGCCGCTCGGTCATCGTCATCGGACCCGAACTCAAGCTCAACCAGTGCGGTCTCCCGAAGAAAATGGCGCTCGTTTTGTTCGAGCCCTTCATCATCCGCCGCCTCAAGGAACTCGGTTACGTGCACACCGTGCGCAGCGCCAAGAAAATCATCGAGCGCCAGGAGCCTATCGTCTGGGACATCCTCGAAGAGGTGACCAAGGGCCACCCGGTCATGCTCAACCGCGCGCCCACGCTTCACCGCCTTTCCATCCAGGCTTTCGAGCCGCTGCTGATCGAAGGCGAAGCCATCCGCATCCACCCGCTCGTCTGCACCGCCTACAACGCGGACTTCGACGGCGACCAGATGGCCGTCCACGTCCCGCTCTCGGCCGAGGCCCAACTCGAAGCCCGCATGCTCATGCTGGCCACGAACAACATCTTCTCGCCGTCCAGCGGCAAGCCGATCACCACGCCGTCGCAGGACATCACCCTCGGCTGCTACTACCTCACGCAGAACCCGCGGATCACGGACAAAAACCGCGACGTGCGCCTGCCGCTCTTCGCCGAGTCCTCGGAGGTCGAGTTGGCCATTTCCGAAGACGCGATCAAGACGCACACCCGCATTCTCTACAAGAACCCCGACTTCGCCAAAGAAACCGTCTACGGTGATCCGTCGAAGAAAGTTATCGAGACCACCGCGGGCCGCGTCCGTTTCAACGAAATCTGGCCCGAAGGCCTCGGCTTCATCAACAAGCCGGCCGGCAAAAAGCAGCTCAGCGAGATCATCTGGAATACCTATCAAGTGGGCGGGCAGAAAATGACCGTGGAAACCCTTGATCGTCTCAAAGACCTCGGCTTCAAAGAAGCGACGCGCGCCGGTATTTCCATCGGCATCGTCGACATGATCATCCCGAAGGAAAAGCAGGTCGAAATCGACCGCGCCCACAAGCAGATCGAAGAAGTCGAGAAGCAGTATCGCAAGGGCATCATCACCGACGGCGAGCGCTACAACAAAATCATCGATATCTGGACCCACGCGGGCGAAGAAATCTCCAACGTCATGTTCCGCACCCTCGACCACAACGAGGGCCGCGCCGAAATGAACCCCGTCTTCCTCATGGTCGACTCCGGCGCCCGCGGCAATCGCCAGCAGGTCAAGCAGCTGGCCGGCATGCGCGGCCTCATGGCCAAGCCGTCCGGCGAGATCATCGAGCGCCCCATCACCTCAAACTTCCGCGAGGGTCTCACCGTGCTCGAGTATTTCATCTCGACCCACGGCGCCCGCAAAGGCTTGGCCGACACGGCGCTCAAGACTGCCGACTCCGGCTATCTCACGCGCAAATTGGTCGATGCCGCGCAGGACGTCATCATCACAGAGGAAGATTGCGGCACGGTCAAAGGCATCGTCGTCCAGCCCATCTACGAGGGTGACGAAGAAGTCGTCGACCTCAAGACCCGCATCATCGGTCGCACCAGCTGCGAGACGGTCAAAGATCCGGTCACCGGCAAGACGCTCCTCAAGTCCGGCCACATCGTCGACGAGGCGACCGCCCAAGCGCTTGAGCATATGGCCGTCGAGCAGCTCCGTATCCGTTCGGTTCTCACCTGCGAGTCTAAACGCGGCTGCTGCGCCAAGTGCTACGGCCGCAATCTGGCCAACGGCAAGTTGATCCAGGTCGGCGAAGCTGTCGGCATCATCGCCGCCCAGTCCATCGGCGAGCCCGGCACCCAGTTGACCATGCGTACGTTCCACATTGGTGGCACGGCCAGCCAGACCTTCAAGCAGCCGATCATCAAGGCCAAACACGACGGCAGCGTCCGTTATGTCGAACTCCGCACCGTCACTTCGACCGACGGCAACAATATCGTGCTGAACAAAAATGGTTTCATCGGTATCTACAACGACAAGGACGGCCGTGAACTCGAGCGCCACAGCATCGTCATCGGCT
>JBBEEK010000103.1:0-25293 GCA_040880825.1 Chthoniobacterales bacterium | reverse complement strand
GGAAATTTTCCACGTCCTCCATCGTCTTCACGCTGGTGTCGAGATACTCGAGGAAAAAGGCCAGACCGAGACCGACGATGAGGCCGACAACCACGGCAAGCGCCATGTTGAGCAGCACTTTGGGCTTCGATGGTGAGGAGGATGGCTCGGCCCTTTCCCAGATGCGCGCGGGGTTCATCGGCATGCTGCGCTGCATGGTCTCGGTGGAAAGACGCAGTTCGGCGGCCTCCAGGACACGCTTGGCTTGGATGTAGTTGTTCTTGGCCCGCGCGTATTCCGCGCTGCGCGTCTTGGTATCGCGCTGGTTGCCCCGCAGGTTTTCCAGCTCGTTCTCCATGGTGGCCAGCGAGCGCTGGGTGATCTCGAGGTTGGCCGCGAGGGTGCGGCGGATGCTGCCGACTTGATCGGCCAACTGGCGCTCGTAGGTCGCTTTTTTGGCCGCCAGCGCGGTGATACTTGGATGACGGCGGCCGAGGCCGGACTGCAGGGCGCGGGCCAACTCGGAGTCGGTCTCCTGATATTGCGGCAGGATCTGGGCGACCGTTTGATCCTGGATTTCCAGGGTGGGCAAAGCGCGCATGAGGTCGTCACCGGAGAGCTTTTCGATCTCCTCGTATTTGGTGCTCAGGGTGGCGGAGCGGACGCGCGCTTCGCCGACCAGCGTTTCCTGGTCCATGAGGACTTTTTCCTGCGCCTGCAGCGGGTCTTCGAGGCTGTCGGGATTGAGGTCGGTGATGCCCAACTCGGTGCGAATGCGGCCCATTTCGTCGTTGGCCGCCGCGACTTTTGTGCGTTGCTTGGCCACTTCGTCCTCCAACGTGGAAAGCGAGCCGGCCAGCAGCTTCTGTTGCTCTTCAATGCGTTTGCGCTGGTATTCTTGGGCGATGGAGTTGGCGAGATCCGAGGCCTCCTCCGGGCTGGTGCTCTCCACGCTGATTTGCAGGAGGTTCGTGTTGCGGACCTCGCGCACGTCGATCATTTTGCGCAGGAGGAAATAAGCCTGCTCGCGCGTGCGGACGCCGTGTTCCTCGACCCACTTGCCCGGTTTGCCATCGGAGGTGACGACCAAATTCATTGCGTCGATCACCGGATAAAGCATTTCCTTGCGCTGGATGATCTGGAATTGCGTGGTGGCAAACCGCGGGTCCATTCCCATAGCCCCTTGGTAGCCTTCGCTGAAGATGCGGATCTTCTGGTCGTTCTGCTCGACCTCGATGATCACGTTCGATTGGTATTGGCGCGGCAGGAAATAGGTGGTGACGCCCGCCGTGACGACAACGAGCAGGAAGGCCAGCACGATGATAGGGAGGCGCAGACGGATGACGCGCCAGTAGTCGAGGAAGTGAAGTTTGGCTTCCTGAATGGCTGTGGACTCGCGGTCAGTCATGGAGGTCGTGGATCAGTCCTGCAATTTAGCAGATTGGCTACGGGCTGCAAGGGCGGAGCCAGCCGGACTGGCGCCCCCTTTTTTCAACTGAAATGCGCGACTCCCGGCTCTTCCCGGTGTTGAATAAAGCTTATGGACCCAACACGCCGGTATTTGGTTGCAACCTTGGTGGTCCTGTTGGCGCTGTGGGGCGTGTGGCACGTTTACGCCGGTTGGGGGCTGGTGACGCTCGATGTCCGGGAGGCACCGGTCAGCCAAGTCCTTGCCTCCATCAGCCGCCAAGGCGGCATTGAGATCGCCTCGAATCTCGACCCCGAGACCAAAGTCACCTTGCAAGTGAAACGCCTGCCGCCCGTCGAGGCGCTCGACATCTTCGCCGTGCGCACCGGTGCCTCGTGGCGGCTGGCCTACCTCGGGGCGCCGGACCAAGCCGCGTTGAACAATGCCCTCGCGGACTTCCGCGCCGGCCAGGAGGCCGATGGTTGGGCGTCGTATGGAGGTGGTGGCTTTTCGCTGGTCGAGCCCGAGTCCGGCGAAGCACTCGACCTCCGCGGCGTGCGCTGGAATCCCTCGGGCGGCGGACCGTTGCCGACGCTGTTGCAGGAGGCGTCGGAAAAAACCGGCGTCCTGCTCGCCGCTCCGGCGGATTGGCAAACTGCGGTCTCTTCCCCTCCCGCCGCCGGCCCCATCGCGGGGGCGGCCCCGCAACTTTTCCGCCGGGCGGGCGGCGTCTCGCGCGAGGTGTTTCTCGTGCGCGGGCGCGGCGGCTCGGACGAGGAACCGGCGGGTGGATGGAGCGGTGGCAGATGGATCGGACGGACTCCGGAGGGCTCCGAGGCGGGCGGACGCGGCGGCGGATGGATGGCGCGGATCATGGGTGATCCCGCGAAAGTGGCCGAGCGCGTCGAAGCGCAGATCGCGCTCCTCCCGGCCGGCGAGCAACCGAAAGCCCGCGAGAACTTCGCTGTGCTGCGCGACTTTTGGCAGTCGGTCCGCGAACTGCCCGAAGAACAACGCATGGCCAAGGCCCGCGAGTTTTTCACGCGTCCCGAAGTCGCGGAAGCCATGGAAAATCGCCGCCTCTCGCGCTGGGCCAAAATGACGCCCGAGCAAAGGATCGAGCGGACCAAAAGCTACTGGGAACGCAAGGCCGAAGCGCGCAATCGCGGTCCACAATGAGGCTCGACGCTTTCACCCTCGTGGAATTGCTGGTCGTCTTGGCCATCGTCGCCGTGCTGGCGGCTCTGGCCACGCCCGCCATCGGCAACGCCATCGAACGTGGCCGCGCCACCAAATGCGTGAACAATCTCCGTCAGATCGGCGTCGCCTTCCAACAATACGCCGCCGACAACGACTACCGTTTCCCCGCCATCGAAACCGAGCCGCCCTCCCTGCCCGACGACGTCGAAAACAAAGGCACCGCACTCCAAGTGCTCGGACCCTACGGCGTCACGCAGGAGACGCTGACTTGCCCGAGTGATGTCGCCAGCTTGCGCAATGTCGACAAGCACGGCACCAGCTACCATTTTTCGCCCGTCCTGCAGGACGAAACTCCGGCCAGCGTGAGAATCTACAGCCGTCGTGGCATCTTCCAGATCCAGAATGTCGGCTGGCTCACCGTGGCCACCGATTACCAACCGGTCCACTCCGGCGCCCGCATCGGCCTCAACGTCCTTAAGGCCGACGGCCGCGTCATCCAGCGTTGAGGAAGCCGGCAGTCGGGCTCGAACCGACGACCTGCTGATTACAAATCAGCTGCTCTACCAGCTGAGCTATACCGGCATAAGAAGAGTAGAATTAGCTCAGATCCCCAGACCCGGCAAGCCGCCGAGGCCGCCGGTGACTTGGCCCATGGTGTCGGCCTGGAGTTTGCGGGCCGCCTCTTGAGCTTCGCGGATGCCGGATAGCACGAGGTCTTCGAGCATATCCACGTCCGACGGATCCACGGCATCGGGGGAAATTTTGATCGCGGTGATGTCGCCCGCGCCGTTGACGGTGACGTTGACTTGGCCGCCGCCGGCGGAGACTTGGAGGGTCTGCGCGGCGAGGTCATTTTGCGCTTTGGCCAGGCGCTCCTGCATTTTCTGCGCCTCTTTCATCATTTTTTGGATGTTCATGATTTTTCCGTTTCCCCGGGCTCGAGCGTGGCGCCGAATAGTTCGATGGCGGCTTCGATGCCCGGATCGTTTTCAAAGTCGTCGGCCGTCGGGGCGGTGGACGCAACGGGTGCCGCCGCGGTGGTGATCTCGCCGGTCGCCTCGGGGCGAAAAACAACGGCGCGACCGGTGGACTCTTTCCACAGGCCCTCGATCAATTTCCCCTGCTCCTTGACCAGCGGGGTCCTGAGCTGTTTTTGCTGATCGGACGGGAAGACCACCCGCAGGGCACCGTCCGCCTCGGCCACTTCCCCGGCCTTTTCCAGCCAGGCGCTGCGGAGGGGTTGTTTGGCCGTGACGCTGGCGACGATGCTCCGCCAGATGGCGCGGGCGTCGCCGGCGGCAGGCACGGCGGGGGGTTTGGCCGCCACGGCGACAGACGGAGCGGGCGCCGCGGCCCGGGGGGCCGGACGTGGACGGGGCGCGGGCGCGGGCGCACCGCCGCTCAAACCGGCCAGCGTCTCGAGAACTTCATCCAGGTCGGCCGTGTGCAGCAACTGGATGCCTTTGATCACCGCGATCTCCAGCGGAAGTTTTTTATCCTGCGAAAAACGCAGTCCGGCCTCGGCGGCGGAGAGCACTTCCAGCAGTTCGGTGAGTTTGCGCGGCGTGAATTTGCCCCGCAGCGGCGCGAGCAGTTCGCCGCGACGTCCGCCCAATTCCTTGCCGGTGACTTCGCCGACCAGCAGGTCACGGGTCAGGCCGACCAAGTCGGACAAAAGGCGCCCGAGGTCTTTCCCGGCTTCAGACTGCGCGGCGACAAGGTCGAGCGCGGCAGCGGCATCACCGCCGATGATGTGTCCGCCCATGGCGGCGACATCCTCGGTGGAGGCGAAGCCGAAAATGGAAAGCACATCCTCCTCGGTGATCCGGTCGCCGCAAAAAGAAACGACTTGATCGAGCATGGACTCGGCATCGCGCATGCCGCCTTCGGAGGCGCGGGCAATCACCTCTGCGGCGGCCGGATCGAGCGTCACCTTTTCCTGCTTGGCGATGTCCAGCAGATGCGCGGCCGCCACCTCGTCGCGGATGGGTTGCAGGTCGAAACGCTGGCAACGGCTGATGATCGTCGCCGGCAATTTGTGCGCCTCGGTCGTGGCGAAGAGAAATTTCACGTGGGCCGGCGGCTCTTCCAGCGTTTTGAGCAGGGCGTTGAAGGCGGCCGTGCTCAACATGTGGACCTCGTCGATCAGGTAGATGCGGAATTTGCCGTGGGAGGGCAGGAAGCGGACGTTTTCCCGGAGTTCGCGCACCTGCTCGACGCCATTGTTGCTGGCGCCGTCGATTTCGAGGACGTCCAGGCTGTTGCCCGCGGCAATCTCGCGACACGGGTCGCACGCGCCGCAGGGGGTTTCGGTGGGGCCTTTGACACAATTGAGCGCCTTGGCGAAAATGCGCGCCGTCGATGTTTTGCCCACCCCGCGCGGACCGACGAAAAGGTAGGCATGGGCGAGGCGGTCGCCTTTGATGGCGTTGCGCAAGGTGCGCACCACGGCATCCTGCCCGAGCACCTCCTCGAACAACTGCGGACGGTATTTGCGGGCGAAGACTTGGTAGCTCACGGGCGGGAATGTAGCGCACGCGCGGCGCCGATGCGGAGAATTTAATGCCGGAAGTGGCGTTTTCCGGTGAAAACCATGGCCATTTTCCGCTCCTCGGCCGCTTTGACCACCTCCTCGTCGCGCACCGAGCCGCCGGGTTGCACGGCCGCGGTGGCGCCGGCCGCGGCGGCGGCGACGAGGCCGTCGGGGAAAGGAAAAAACGCGTCACTGGCCACCGCACTGCCCTTGAGCGACAAACCCGCCTCGCCCGCTTTCCAGATGGCGATGCGCACGGCGTCGACCCGCGACATCTGCCCGGCCCCGATGCCGAGCGTGCGGTCGGGCCCGGCGAAGACGATGGCGTTGGACTTCACGTGCTTGACGACCTTCCAACCGAAATCCATGGCGCGCGTCTCCGTCTGGGTCGGCGGACGGTGCGTGACGATCCGGCCGGCGGCGGCGCCCTCGCACGATGTGTCGTGGTCCTGCACGAGCACGCCGCCGATGACCGAGCGCACATCGCGCGGCTGCGGTTGGGGCAACCCGCGCAGGCGCATGAGGCGGAGATTTTTCTTTTTCTGCAGCGCCGCGCGCGCCTCGGCCTCGAATTCCGGGGCGATGATGACTTCGCTGAAAATTTCCGCGATGGCCTTGGCCAGCGCACCGGTCAGCGGGCGGTTGCAGATGATGATCCCGCCGAAGGGCGCCTGACGGTCGGTGGCGAAGGCTTTGTCCCACGCGGCCAGCAGGTCGGCATCGCTGCCCACCCCGCACGGATTGGTATGCTTGAGTATGGCCACGGTCGGCTCGGCGAATTCGGCCATGAGACTGCAAGCAGCGGTGATATCGAGGATGTTGTTGTACGAAAGTTCCTTGCCGTGCAGCTGCTCGAGATGCTCGGGGAAGGATCCGTAAAGCTCGGCCTCTTGGTGCGGGTTCTCGCCGTAGCGCAGGCGCGCGACCAGCGGTTGCGAACAGTTGAAAGAGGCGCGGGTGCGCTCTCCGGCCTGCAAGTAATCGGCGATGGCACGGTCGTAGCGGGCGGTGAGACCGAAGGCTTTGACCGCCAACCGCTCGCGCGTCTTCAGCGTGGTCGCGCCGTCATTCCCGCCCATCTCGCGCAGGATCTCCGGATAATCCGCCGGATCGCAGACCACGGTGACGGCGGCATAATTTTTGGCCGCACTGCGCAGCATGGAGGGGCCGCCGATGTCGATATTTTCGATGGCCTCCTCCAACGTGACCCCTTCCCGGGCCGCCACTTGGCCGAAGGGGTAGAGATTGACGACCACGAGGTCGATCGGCTCGAGGCCGTGGGCGGACGCTTGCGCCACATGCTCCGGCAGGTCGCGGCGGAACAGGAGGCCGCCGTGGATCTTGGGATGCAACGTTTTGACCCGCCCGTCGAGCATCTCGGGAAAACCGGTGTGTTCGGACACATCTTTCACGGGCAACCCCGCCTCGCGCAGGGTGCGGGCCGTGCCGCCGGTGGACAACAATTCCACCCCGCTCCCGGCCAGACCGCGGGCGAATTCCGCCAGACCGGATTTGTCGGTCACCGAAAGCAGCGCCCGCCGGATCATCACGCCACCGCCTCCACCGCGGCATCGAGGGGATGATGGAACTGCATTTCGTAAAGCGAGCGGTATTCCGGAGAAACCCGGAGCAACTCCGCGTGCGTCCCGCTGGCCACGACGCGCCCCGCGCTCATCACGGCGATGACATCGGCATTGAGCACGGTGGACAGGCGGTGCGCGATGGCCACCACGGTTTTGCCGGTGGAAAGTTTCTCGAGGGCGGACTGGATCATGCGCTCGCTCTCCGAGTCCAGCGCCGAAGTGGCCTCGTCGAGCAGGAGCACGGGGGCGTTCTTCAGCAGAGCCCGCGCGATGGCCAGTCGCTGCTGCTGGCCGCCGGAGAGCATGCACCCTTTGTCGCCCACCACCGAGTCGTAACCGAGCGGTTGGGCGAGGATGAATTCATGCGCGTAGGCCTGCCGCGCCGCCTGCTCGACTTCCTCGGGCGTCGCGTCCGGACGGCCGAAGCGGATGTTGTCGAGGATCGTCTCGTGGAAGAGGAAGGTGTCCTGCGAAACAATGCCGATGTGGCTGCGCAGCGATTCGATTTGCAGATCACGCACATCATGCCCGTCGAGACGGATGGTTCCGGACTGCGGATCGTAGAGGCGCAGGATGAGCGAGAGAATCGTGCTTTTGCCCGCACCGCTGGTGCCGACGAGGGCCACGCGTTGCCCGGGTTCGACCCGCAAATCGACACCACGCAGGGCCGGTGCGTGCGGTCCGTAGGAAAACCCGACGTTTTCCAGGATAATTTCGCCACGACAGGCGGGCAAAGACCGCGCGTCCGGCGCCTCGATGACGGTGCGCGGGCGGCGCATCAGTTCGAAGATGTTCGTGGTGGCGGCGAGGCATTTTTGCAACTGCAGGTGAATGCGGCTCAGCGCTTTGACCGGCTCGTAAAGCAGGAAGATGCCGGCCATGAGGGCGAGGAATTTGGCAGCGCTCAACTGGGCATAGTAGACGTAGAACAAGGCCAGACCGACCCCGACCGCGGCAACGACTTCCACCAGCGGCGTGGTGATTTCCGTGCTTTTCTTGACCCGCAGCGAATTGCGGAACTGGCGCATGGCCGCGTTGTCGAAAAGCGCCACCATGAGCTTCTCGCAGGCAAAGGACTTTATGACGCGTATGCCGGAGAAAGTTTCCTGCAGGATGACGTTCATCTCGCCGGCCAACTTCTCCTCGGCCTTGCCCGCCTTGCGCACCTTGCGGCCGTAGATGGCCACCGGAATGATGCAGGCGGGAAAAAGCAGCAGGGTGATGACGCTGAATTTCCAGTCGATGTAGACCACCGCGGCAATGCCGGTGAGGAGGGCGATGGGCTGCTTGAAGAGGTTCACGCTCAGCTGCGTCAGCGTCCCCTGCGCGGTTTTGGTGTCGTTCATGACGCGCGACATAAGCCGCCCGGCGCGCGCCTTGTCGAAAAACTCCATACTCTGCGCCACGATGCTGGCAAAAAGCTTGCTGCGGATGTCGTTGAGCACCCGCAGGGTGACCCAGGACATGGCATAGGCGTTGAGGTAGGAAAAAATACCCCGCAGGATCATCACCACCGGCACGAGCAGGCAGGCCAGGAGCACGGTGTCAATCCGCCCCCCGGTGTTGGTCGTGGCCGCAGCATGGATCGCCTCTTGATTCGCCCCTTCGGGGAATATCTGGTCGCCGACAAATTTGACGATCAAGGGGATCGACCCGTTGAGCAGCGCGTAGAGCACGCCCATGGCCACGCCGAGAAAGAAGCGGCGGCGATAGGGCAGCACATAAGACAGCAGTTCGGCGTAAGGCTGCCAATGCTCCCGGAGTTTCCCGGCGAAAGACTTGCTCGATTCGGTCATGCGTTCCACGGCGGCCCG
This sequence comes from Chthoniobacterales bacterium, assembly GCA_040880825.1. Taxonomy (GTDB): domain Bacteria; phylum Verrucomicrobiota; class Verrucomicrobiia; order Chthoniobacterales; family JACTMZ01; genus JACTMZ01. The sequence goes on along the minus strand of JBBEEK010000103.1, from coordinate 16,776 downwards.
CGGGCCAACTCGAGCCCGCAGCCTATCAGCAAAGCGCCCGGCGGCAAACTCCCCTTGCACAGCGCCGGATTGACCCGGACCGCGGGGCGCCCCCATGATGGCCCACGCTGTGACCGACGAACCCATCCCTGGCTTCCATCGCGTGCGTCACCCTTTGGCTGATCTCAAGATGTCGGCGCTGCGCGACCAAGACACACCACCGCACGAATTCCGCCGTCTGCTGCAAGAACTCTCGCAGCTGGTCGCCTACGAAGCTTTGCGCGATTTTGAGACTGTTCCGGTCACCGTGCAGACCCCGCTCGGTCCCTCGCCAGGCGCCCGGGCCGCCCGGCCGCTCGTCCTCGTGCCGGTCTTGCGGGCCGGTCTGGCCATGGCCGACGGCATCTTGCGCATGTTCCCCACGGCCGCGGTCGGCCACATTGGCATGTTCCGCAACGAGGAGACTCTCCAACCGGTCAGCTACTACTTCCGTCTGCCCCCGGGCGCGGAGAACGCGCACGTTCTGCTTCTCGATCCCATGCTGGCCACCGGCAACAGCCTCGCCGCCGCGGCCGACCGCCTGCGCGCCGAAGGCATCCCGCGAATGACCTGCGCTTGCATCGTCGCGGCGCGCCCCGGCGTAGAGCGTTTGCGGGAGGCGCACCCCGACATGACCATCTACGGCGCGGCCCTGGACGAAACATTGGATGCGCGCGGCTACATCACGCCGGGACTCGGCGACGCGGGCGACCGCATTTTCGGCACCTGAGCAGGCTACAAGCGCGGCGCGCTGCGCAGCTTGTCTTCCCAGCGCGTGAGGAGGTGGATCACCATGTTGGTGCCGAATTTAAAGGTGTTGAGAAGGCCCTCCATGGGTGGAAGCGGATTCACGTTGTGAATGTACAAACCACTGTTGATGTAGAGGTCCCAATTGAGGGCTATTCGGTCACCGCGGCCACCGCTTTCGTCGCGGTCGTTATTGATCTCCCACTCGCGCGGGCTCTTCTGCTTGATGCCGAACTCCCACATGTCACCGTAATCGTTGGCCGTGTAAATGATCGCGATCTCTCCGAAGTAACGCATCACGTAAACCGGCTCATCGTAGTAGTTGAGGCCGGGAGGCGGCTGATTGACCTCCGGGAAATAGGGCGAACGGCGGAACATGGCGTCGTTGGGCGACAACTCCTCGAAATCCTTGTCCTTGTCCGGCATGACGCGCTTCATCTCCCGGCGGAAAGCGATGTCGAATGGCGAGCCGCGCCCCGGCACCGAACTGTCCCCCCAGATCGCCCCGCCGAGGCGGACATACTTTTGCAGGGTGGCCACTTCCTTGTCGGTCAGCCGGAAGTCGCGCGAGCCTGTCATAAAAATGAAGGGCGGTTTGGCCGCGAAGATCCGGTCGCTGTCCAACGCGACGGGCTCCACTTTGTTGTAGTTGGTCTTGATCTTGTCCCGCGACTCCTTGCTCATGAATTCAAGCAGGTTGGGCAGCGCGCCCTGCGGGATGTTGTCCCTCACGCGAAAAACCGAATCCCAGTTGCCTCCGCTGTATTTGGCGATGAAAGCCGTGAAATCGAACTCGCGCTGCCGCGTGCCCGTGCCGCTGCCCGTGCCCTTGCCCCAGCCACCGGTGAAGTCGCGGATCTGACCCGCCACCGCCGCGCTCATCCCCGCGGTGCCGGCCGCCGCGGCAGGAACCGCCGCCGCCACCGCGGTCGTTGTCGGCTTGACCACGGCTGAAGGCGTGATGACGGCATCCATGGAGAAATTCAGCGGGTTTTGCCCGGTCGTGGTGATGGCCGCCACCGTGGTGTTCTGCACCGTCGGCGTGGAAACTGTGAAGGTGGTTTCCTGCGGCTGCACTTGCGACGCGCTCGGTGGCGCCGCCACCTCCTCGCCGCCGGCCAGGAACCCCCCTTCGCCGCCTTCGAAATCCGGCGGCTCTTGCATCGCCTCAAAAAGCACCGTGCCGCCGAAGATCACGATCAACAGCACATGCAGCACGAAGGAAATCGTGAAGAAGCGCGAGTTGTTGAACTTCTCGATCAGCTTGTCGAGTAGCGTTTCCTTGCCGGGGGAGTCCATGACAGGTCTCCAATATCAACACCAAGCGGCGAAAATCAACGCCCGACTGGACGCTTGGCGCGCCGCGCACCCTTTGCCAACCTTGGCGCCCATGCGAACCGCGCCAGCCCAACCCACCGCCCCGCAGCGGGCTGCCGCACTCGCCGGGGCCGCCCTGCTGCGCGCGCTGTTCGCCACCCTCCGCCTGCGCACCCGCGACGAGAGCGGCTTTCTTGCCGCCCCCCCCGACGGGCCGGTCATCTACGCCTTCTGGCACAACCGCATCCTCGCCATCACCGCGGCTTTTCTGCGCGTCTACCCTGCCGGGCGCCGAGGGGTGCTCGTTTTGACCAGTGCCAGCCGTGACGGCATGTGGCTCGGACAGCTCACCGGTCGGCTCGGCATGGGTTCGGTGCGCGGCTCAAGCTCGCGCCGCGGCGCCACCGCCATGCGCGAGTTGCTCGACCGCGTGGCCGCGGGCTACGACATCGCCATCACCCCCGACGGCCCCCGCGGACCGCGCTACAAACTCGGCTCCGGCCTGATCTACCTCGCCCAAAAAGCCGGCATCCCCATCGTCCCCTGCCACGCCCGTTTCCACGGGGCGCTGCGGCTCAAAACCTGGGACAACTTCGCCATCCCCGCGCCCTTCAGCCGCCTCGAGGTGACCCTCGGGCCCCTGCTTCGCGTGCCCGACACCGCCGGCGAGGACGACTTCGAGGCCGAGCGCTGCAGAATCGAGTCGGTTTTGCGCGCCGGGGCCGACTAAGCTTGTGACTATGCCGCTGCTTCTCGACGGAAAAAAAACCGCCGCCCGCTACCTCGCGGAGACCGCCACCGAGATCGACGCCCTCCGCCGGCTAAACGTCACCCCCGGGCTTGCCGTGGTCCTCGTCGGCGAGAATCCCGCCTCGCGAGCTTACGTGCGTTCGAAGGAAAAAACCTGCCGCGAACTCGGCATGCACTCGCGCAAAATCGAGCTGCCGGCCGACACTCCGCAAGACGAACTGCTGCGCCTCATCGCGGGACTCAACGACGACCCCGCCATCCACGGCATCCTCGTCCAGTCGCCGCCGCCGCCGCACATCGACGAGGCCGCCGTCGTCCGCGCCATCGACCCGCGCAAGGACGTCGACGGCTTCCACCCGCTCAACGTCGCGGCCCTTGCCATGGACGATCCCGATGCCATGGTCCCGTGCACGCCGCTCGGCTGTCTCGAGCTCCTGCGCGCCCACGACATCGAGACGACCGGAGCGCGTGCCGTCGTTGTCGGACGCAGCCTCATCGTCGGCAAACCGATGGCCCTTTTGCTGCTGCAAAAAGGCACGGATGCCACCGTCACCGTGGCCCACTCCCGCACCGCGGACCTCGCCGCGGTCTGCCGCGAAGCGGACATCCTCATCGCGGCCCTTGGCCGTCCCAAGTTCCTCGGCGCGGACCACGTCCGCGAGGGCGCCGTGGTCCTTGATGTCGGCATCAACCGCGTCGACGATCCGTCCGACCCGCGCGGCTACCGGCTGGTCGGTGACGTCGATTTCGACGCCGTCGCCCCCAAGTGCCGGGCCATCACGCCGGTGCCCGGCGGCGTCGGACCGATGACCATCGCCATGCTCATGCGCAACACGGTCCGTGCCTGCCGGCGGATTACGGGTAAGTCCTGAGGCATTTTATGCTGGCCACACCCGTCCCTCGGGCCCATTGAAAGGACGTGGCGATGACGGACGCACTTGCCCCGGTGCCAACGGCGAAACGCTGGTGGCTGCCGCCCGGGCCGGCCGTGCAGCGCGCCTTTTTCGGCGGCTGGACTATCGCCGTCTTCGCGTTTCTCTACATTCCCATCCTCCTGCTCGTCGTCTATTCGTTCAACGACTCGAAGCTCAACCTCCACTGGGCGGGGTTCACCACCAAGTGGTATGGCCTTCTCCTCGGTAATGAGGTCCTGCTTCGCGCCTTCAAAAACAGCCTCATCGTGGCCGGCGCCTCCACCCTGCTCGCCGTGTTCATCGGCACGACCGCGGCATGGCTGCTTTACCGCTACCGTTTTCCCGCGCAGCAGACGCTCGGCCTGCTCATTTTTATCCCTATGGTCATGCCCGAAGTGCTCATGGGCGTGAGCCTGCTGGTGCTTTTCGTCACCCTCGGCATCCCGCTCGGCTACACCACGCTGATCATTGCCCACACCACGTTTTGTTTTCCCTTCGTCCTCGTCGGCGTGCAGGCCCGCTTGCAGGGCCTCGACCCCTCGCTGGAGGAGGCGGCGCAGGACCTCGGAGCCACGCCGTTCAAGGCCTTCTGGATGGTCATCGTGCCCTACCTCATGCCCGCCATCGTGGCCGGCGCCCTGATGTCCTTCACCCTCTCGTTCGACGAATACATCGTCACCATTTTCACCAGCGGCGCCGAATCGCAGACCCTGCCGCTCAAGGTCTACGGCATGGTGCGTGTCGGATTGAACCCGCAACTCAACGCGCTGAGCACGCTCTTCATCGCCGCCACTGCCCTGCTGGTCATCGCCAGCCAATTCTTCACCCGTAAAAAAACCACATGAAAAAACACCATACCAAACTGATGGCCGCAGCCTGTGCCGGAGCAATGCTCCTCGCCGGTTGCGGGAAAAAAGACGACACCCTCAAACTGTTCTGCTGGTCGGAATACGTCCCGCAGGCGGTCATCAACAAGTTCACCGAGGAGACCGGCATCAAAGTCTCGGTGGAGAACTACGCCTCCAACGAGGAGATGCTGGCCAAACTCCTCGCCGGCGGCGGCGCCTACGATCTCATCCAGCCGAGCGAATACACCATTCAGGCCATGACCAAAGAAGGACTGCTGCAGGAGCTCGACCAGACCAAGATCCCCAATCTCAAGAACATCGCCCCCGAGTTCCGCAACATGCCCTACGATCCGGGCAACAAATACTCCGTCCCGTGGTTGGCCGGCTTCGTCGGCATCGTCTACAACGCGGAGACCGTCACCACGCCGGTTGTCGGCTACCGCGACGTCTTCACCGACGGGCACGCCGGCCGCATCGTCATCCTCGACGACTCGCGCGAAATCGTCTCCTGGGCCCTGGCCACGGCCGGCATCCCGGTCAACGACGTCAGCGACGAGAACCTCGCCACCATCACCCCGATGCTCCAAAGCTGGCTGTCCAAGGTGAAAGTCTACGACTCCGACAGTCCGAAGACCGCCATGGGCAACGGCGACACCGACATCGGCGTCGTCTGGAGCGGCGAAGGCGCGCTCCTCTTCGAGGAGAACCCGAAATTCCAATGGGTCATGCCCTCCGAGGGCGTCCACATGTTCGTCGACAACCTCGCCATCCCCAAGACCTCGCAAAACAAGGACAAAGCCGAGGAGTTCATCAACTTCATCCTCCGTCCGGACATCAGCAAAATGATCTCCGACGAATTCCCCTACTACAACCCGAACGCAGAGGGCCGCAAACTGCTCAGCACCGAGCAACTCAACAACCCGGCCAGCTATCCGCCCGGGTTCGACGTGACCAAGGCCGAACTCTTCACCGATATCGGTGAGCAGGCCTCCAAGGTCGACGAACTCATCACCACGATCAAAGTCCAGTAAGCAGGGATTATGGCCGTCACGGCCGCCACCGCAGCCTTGGCTTCCTCCGGCCCGTCGCTCCAGCGGCGGGCCGGACTCGGCCCGTGGTTCGCCCTCACCCCCATGCTGGGGTGGTTGCTGCTTTTTGTCATCGTTCCCACCCTCATGCTCGTCGTCGTGAGCTTCAGCGAACGCGACAGCCTCGGACGCGTCATTTATTCCTTCAACTTCGAGAACTACATCCGCGCCTTCGACTGGAAGTGGCTGAAGATCCTCGGCATCTCCGTCTGGTATGCCTTCCTCACCACCGTCATCTGCCTGATCCTCGGCTACCCCGTGGCCTACTTCATCGGACGCTCCAACGAACGCTTCCGCGGTCTCCTCATCATGCTTGTCATGATCCCGTTCTGGACGAGTTTCCTCATCCGCACCTACGCGTGGATCTCCATCCTTGCGCAGGAAGGGCTGCTCAACGCGCTGCTTATGACGCTCCACATCACCAGCGCCCCGATCGGCTTCATGTATACCCCCTTCGCCGTGGTGCTCGGACTGGTCTACAATTTCCTGCCTTTCATGATTCTTCCCATCTACACCAGCGTGGAAAAACTCGACGGCTCCCTCATCGAAGCCGCCTACGACTTGGGTGCGCGTCCGGCCCGCGTCTTCGGCCAGATTGTCCTTCCCCTGACCAAACCCGGCATCGCCGCCGGCATCCTGCTGGTTTTTGTCCCCGCCATCGCCATGTTCGCCATCACCACCCTGATGGGCGGCGGCGCCAATCCGACCATCGGCGAAGTCATCCAGAACCAGTTTACCAAAGCCCGCAACCAACCCTTCGGCGCCGCCCTCGGCGTCCTCCTCCTCGCCATCTTCCTCTTCAGTCTCTGGCTGAGCACCAAGCTCCGCCGCAGCGACGAAGATTGATGGAGCCGAAGAGGGGACTCGAACCCCTGACCCGCGCATTACGAATGCGCTGCTCTACCAACTGAGCTACTTCGGCGCAGCACAGTCAAAATATCGGCCTGGCCGCGCCCTTGGCAAGCCCCGCATCTTGCCAGCCATCCCCGGCGCCCCCATACTTCCCCGGCAATTTCATGGAAACCCTGCTCCGACTCCTCCAACAGGACGCCACCGCGTCCCGCGACGACCTCGCGCGCCAATTGAACCTCTCCGTGGCGGAGGTCAACGACCGCATCGCCAGCCTCGAAAAGGACGGCGTCATCCGCGGCTACCAAGCCATCGTGGATAAGGAGCGTTTCGACAAAAACACCGTCACTGCCTTCATCGAAGTTCGCATCACCCCGGAGCGCGGCGGCGGGTTCGACCGCATCGCCCACCGCATCGCCAAATTCGAACAAGTCGTCAGCTGTTATCTCATCAGCGGCGGCTACGACCTCCTCGTCGTCGTGCAAGGGGGCAGCCTCCGCGAGGTGGCCAGCTTCGTCTCGGAAAAGCTCAGCACCATCGAGTCGGTTATCTCCACCGCCACCCACTTCCGGCTCAAGACCTACAAGGAAAACGGCGCCCTCTTCACGGCCGAGTCGCCCGAAGACCGTTTGCCAGTCAGCCCGTAAGGCCCGCCCGCCATGGAAAACAAAATTGCCGCGCACGTGCGCGACATCCCGCGCTCGGGCATCCGCGATTTTTTCGAAATCGTGCAATCGATGCATGACGTCATCTCGCTCGGCATCGGCGAACCCGACTTCGTCACCCCTTGGCACATCCGCGAGGCCGCGCTCTTTTCCCTCGAAAAAGGCCGCACTGGCTACACCTCCAATCTCGGACTGCCCAAACTCCGCGAAGCCATCTCCGGCTACGTCGCGCGCAAGTTCGACCTCCTCTACCACGCCCCGTCCGAAATCCTTGTCTCCGTCGGCGTCTCCGAAGCCATCGACATCGCCCTCCGCGCCCTCCTCAACCCCGGCGACGAGGTCCTCTACCACGAGCCCTGCTACGTCAGCTACAACCCGAGCGTGACCCTCGCCCACGGCAAAGCGGTCTCCGTGCCGGTGCACGAGAAGGACCATTTCCAGCTCCGCGCCGACGAACTGGCCAAACGTCTCACCCCGAAATCAAAAATCCTCCTCCTTAATTTCCCGACCAATCCGACCGGCGCCACCATGTCGCGCGAGGCGCTCATGCCGATCGCCGGATTGTGCGTGCAGCATGACCTCATCGTCCTCTCCGACGAGATCTATGCCGAATTGACCTACGACGGTGCGGAACACGTCTCGATCGCCACCCTCCCCGGCATGCGCGAACGCACCATCTTCCTCCACGGCCTGAGCAAAGGTTGGGCCATGACCGGGTTCCGCATCGGTTACGCCTGCGCGCCCGCGCCTCTCATCGAAGCGATGATGAAGATCCACCAATATACCATTCTTTGCGCGCCCATCACCACGCAGGACGCCGCCATCGAGGCCCTCGAGCACGGCGACGCCGCCGTGGCCCACATGCGGGGGCAATACGAACTCCGCCGCAACTTTATCGTATCCGCCCTCAATGACATGGGCCTGCCCTGCCCGACACCGCGCGGCGCCTTTTACGTCTTCGCCGACATCCGCCCGACCGGCCTGACCAGCCGCGAATTTTCCCTCCGGCTCCTCGAAGAGCAAAAAGTCGCCGTCGTTCCCGGCACCGCCTTCGGCCCAGACGGCGAAGGCTTCGTCCGCTGCAGCTACGCCACCTCGCTTGAACAAATCAAAATCGCCATGGAACGCATGGCGCGGTTTGTCGATGGACACCGGAAACAACCGGCCTGAGCCCGGATTCAGTCGGCGGAAGAGCGGATAATTTCGGCCGCGTCAAAGGTGACGGTGGAACGTTCCACCTTCCGGAGAAGCAAGACTGAGACGGGCGAGCGGCAAAATGCGAAGAATCTACGGAAGTCGTTTTCAACAGTCTACTTGCAAGCTTTCGCTCATGTGGTAGATTATTGTGGGGTTTTCACGCCCTCAACCCGCTCCCCGCCAGAAATCATGCACGCTCACCGCCTTTTGCTGCGGGGATTACTCCCCGCGGCCCTAGCGCTCTGCCTTTGCCTTCCCACAGAGGCCAAGATCGGCCTCAATCTGCAGGCGCCGCTCGGCAATCCGGACGAAGCGTTGACCGCTGCGTCCAGCCGCACAAAATATCTCATCCAGCGCGGGCAGTTCCATCTCTCCTACAACGACGACACCCACCAGGCGAACTGGGTAAGCTGGAGCTACTCAAGCCCCGACAGCGGCTCGCAAAGCCGCACAGACGCGTGGGCTGTGGAGGAACTGCTGCCCTCCGGCTACCTCCGCATCGGCACCTCAACCTTCGGCACGCATTTCGGAGTCCAGTGGGACCGCGGACACATGACGCCCTCCGCCGACCGCACCACCAATTACGAGGACAATGCGGCGACGTTCCGCATGAGCAACATCATCCCCCAAGCGTCAAAAAATAACCAAGGACTCTGGGCCACTTTCGAAACTTACTGCCGCGGCCTCGCCACCGGTGGCAACGAAGTGCTGATCATCTCTGGCCCCTCCGAATTCACCGGCAATATCATCCCCAACTCCATGCAAGTGCCCGGCTCGGTCTGGAAAATCGCCGTTATCATTCCCAACGCCACGAGCACCACCCCAGCCAACCAACGCATCACCACTGCGGCCCGCGTCATCGCCATCATGACGCCCAACGTCAGCGAAGGTCTCGGCACATGGCAGAGCTACATCACGTCCGTCGAGGAAATCGAAGAGGTCACCGGACTCAACTTCTTCACCGCGGTCGATCCTTCCACCGCCATCTACCTCAAAAACCTCGTTGACACTGGCACCGGCCCGAACAACCCGACCGTCATCACCACCTTCAGCCCGACTCTCGGCGCGCCTGGCACCTCGGTCACCATCTCGGGCTACAACTTCACTAGCAACTCGACCGTGCAGTTCAACGGCGTCGAGGCCTCCGTCGTCACCTACACGAATCCAAACCAACTCGTCGCCGCCGTGCCCTTCGGCGCGACTACCGGTCCGATCACCGCCGATGGCCCCGGCGGATCCGACACCAGCTACGAGCACTTCACCGTCACCACCGGCTCGACCACGCCCACGCTTTCCGTCACCCCGACCAGCCTCTCGGGTTTGTCCGCAACCGAAGGCACAACCGGCGCCGCGCTCGTTTACGCCGTCAATGGCACCAACCTCACCGCCTCCGTCACCGTCACCGCCCCGACAAATTTCGAAATCAGCGCGGACGGCACCAACTTCGCCTCGAACCTCACGCTCACACCGAATATCGACGGTTCCCTCGGCACGCAGCTCAGCGTACGCATCAAATCAAACGCATCCGCCGGCAACACGTCAGGCAACATCAGCCACGCCAGCTCCGGGCTGATCACCCAAAACGTGGCCGTCTCCGGCACCGTCACCTCGACCTCTCCGCACATCACCGTTTCAACAGCCAACCTGACCGGCTTCACTGCCCTTCCGGGCAGCGCGGGCGCCAGCAAAAGCTACACCGTCTCCGGCGCCAACCTCACCGGCAGCGTAACCGTCGCCGCGCCGACGGGATACGAGGTCAGTCTCGACAACAGCTCCTTTGCGACCACCCGGATACTGACGCCCGTCAGCGGCACGATCGCGAACACCACCATTCACGCCCGCTTGGGCGCCGCCGCCCCCTTGGGCTCGAACACCGGCTCGATCACCCACTCCGGCGGCAGCGCAACCATACGAAATGTCTCCGTTTCCGGCTCAGTGACCGCACCGGGCAGCGGCGAGAGTTGGATTGCCACCTCCGGCACCAATACCAAAGGCTCGATCAACACCGGCCAATCGTTCACAGGAAAAAGCGGCGTCTGGATCAACGAATTTCACTATGACACAGCTAGCACTGATTCCGGGGAGTTCGTCGAGATCGTCGTCGGCCTGGAGGTCACGGCGGCCCTGACCAACATTGTCTTGGTACTCTACAATGGCGGCGACGGTAAGAGCTACGGCACGCACGCCTTGAGCACCTTCACCTTGGGCTCGACCGTTAACGGTTACAGGATTTTTCACAAAGACATTGCCGGTCTGCAGAACGGAGCGCCGGACGGCTTGGCCGTCACGGTGAACGGAGCGGTGGTTCAATTTTTATCCTATGAAGGTACCTTCACCGCCAGCGACGGAGACGCCGCAGGACTGACCAGCACCGACATCGGGGTCTCCGAGACTGGCGCGGCCATCGGCTCGAGCCTGCAACTCACCGGCTCGGTCGGTTCGACCACTCCCGCCCCCGTCATCACCGTCTCCGGCCCCGCCACTGCCACCGCACTGCAATCATTCACCTACCAAATCACCGCCAGCAACAGCCCCGATTCCTACGCCGCGAGCGGATTGCCGGACGGACTGACCACCAACACCTCGACCGGTCTCATCAGCGGCACCCCGGCCACCCCCGGCACTTACGCGGTCGGCCTCACCGCTTCCAACAAAGGCGGCGACGGCACCGCGACGCTGACCATCAACGTGCAGTCGAACCCGAATGCACCGTCCATCACCAGCGACCTCATCACCGACGGACAAATCAACACGGCATTCAGCTACCAAATCACCGCGGCCAATTCCCCCACCTCGTATACCGCCGCGAACCTGCCCGCCGGTCTGACCATCAATACCTCGACCGGCCTCATCAGCGGCACACCCACCGCCGGCGGCACGATAAGCACCACCATCACGGCGCTCAACAGCTTCGGCAGCAATTCGAAGACACTGCAAATCATCGTCCGCGCGCCGACTCTCGCCATCACACCCGCGCAACTGGCCCCTTTCACCGCCACCGCCGGTTTCCACAGCACCACACAAAGTTATATGCTCAGTGGAAGTGAACTGACCGAAAGCATCACGGTGCGCGCGCCGCAGTATTTTGAAATCAGCACAGATGGGACGACGTTTGCCAGCGAAGCCGCCATCAGCCCCGCTGGGAACGAAACTCTTTCGCAAAGCATCACTGTCCGCCTCACCGACTCGGCGCCGCCGGGAGCCGTCACCGGCGCCGTCAGCCACATCGGCAGCGGCGCCACGCCGAAATACCTCGAGGTCAGCGGCACGGTCTCGACGACCAACCCAACCCTCACCATTTCGACCAGCGAACTCGCGCCTTTCAGCGCGGTGGCCGGCACCGCCTCGATCATCCAGACCTACGAGGTCTCCGGTGCCAGCCTTGAGGGCATCGTCACCATCACCCCGCCGGCTGGGTTTGAAGTCGGCACCGACGACGAAAGCTTCGGCTTGGCCATCGAACTCACCCCAGCCGTCACCGGCGCGCTGACACCATCGGCCATCTATGTCCGCCTGCGTGACGACGCGGCGGCCGGATCGTATGCCGGCGTCATCAGCCACAGCGGTGGCGGCGCGTTACCGCAAACCGTTACGGTCTCCGGCACCGTGGCAATTCCATCCGGCCCGAACATTGTGGCGAGCTCGGGCGGTTCGACGCGAGTCAACTCGACTTACAGTTACACCATCCTCACCGATGGTGCCCAGACCGTCACGTCCTACGACGCCACCGGACTTCCCACCGGTTTGAGCATCAGCAGCTCGACCGGCGTTATCAGCGGCACCCCGACTGTGGCGGGGACTTACAACGTCACACTCCGCGCCGCCAGCGCCCAAGGCACCACGTCGAGGCCCTACACCATTCGCGTCATTACGTCCGCCGAGCAACTGCTCACGCCCACCGTGGTCATCAATAAATACCACAACTCAACGGTCGACCGTGTGGAACTGCTGGTCGCCGGCGACCAGGTCGCCGGGCCACCGGTCGATGTGCGCGGCATGATCATCAAGGATTTCAACAGCAACATGGCCACCGACGGCGGCGGCAAATACGCGTTCACCGACCACCCACTTTGGTCGAACGTCAAAGCCGGAACCCTTATCGTCCTCGCCGCAGGCGGCACTGCCACCGAGGACGTGGACCCCGCCGATTGGATTCTCAGGATCAATCTGGCGAATGCCACCTACTTCACCGAAGAAAGCGGCGGCTTCGACATCGGCAATACCGACATGATCATGGTCAAGCCGGCCGGCATGCAGCCCGATGGGACCGCCGGCGGCCTCCATGTTCTGGCGGCCGGCAACACGGCCGCGCAATACGACAATTTCAACGGACCAAAAACACGCGCCCGTCGCGCCCTCTCGGCCAACCGCGGCTATTACTGCTACGTGGTGAACGGCACAAATAAAATCGAGGATTTTTCCGTCGATCTCGGGGCCGAAGTGTCCGGCTCGCTGAATCTCGGGGCCGCCCACACCGCAGGAAACAGCACTTTCATCACTACCCTACGGGCCCTCGATCAGGACCCTCCTGTCATCACCATCACCGGCACCAACCCCGTCAACTTGGTCGTCGGCGAGTCCTACACCGACGCCGGCGCCACCGCTTTCGATGTCCGTGACAACGCGAGCAAGACGGTCACCACCAGTGGCAGCGTGAACACAGCAGTCGCCGACTCTTACACCATCATCTACACCGCGACCGACAACCGGGGCAATATCGGCACCACCACCCGCACCGTCAACGTGCTCGCCGCCGCCATGGCGCCGGCTATCGTCGCCACGTCGTCGACCACCGCAATCTCAGCCACCGCCGCCACTCTCAACGGCAACGTGCAAGACCAAGGCTCCAGCGCCGTGACCGTGCGCGGCTTCGTCTATAGCACCGTCTCGATCACTCTCGAAACCGGAACCGAAGGCACCGTCACCGCGACTTCCGGAGGAGGAGAAGGCCTCTTCGACGCGCCCCTTTCCGCTCTCTCGCCCGGCGCCACTTACTATTTCCGCGCCTTCGCCACGAACGAAACGGGCACGTCCTACGGCGAAACACTCAGCTTCACCACGCTGAAAGCGGAACCAATCAACCATGCGACCGATTTCGCCGCTGGCACCATCACCACCGGAAACATCGCGGCAGCTTGGACGGGCACCGACGCGGATGGTTACCTGCTTGTTGTCGGGGCCGGCGTGCTGACCACACCCGGCGACGGAGTTCCTGTGGCCGACGACACCGACGTCAGTGACGGCCACGGCGCGATCAACCTGCCTGCCTCCGCGACTTCCTTCTCCAGCTTCACCGGCTTCGCCCCGGGCACCATCTACAGCTTCCGCCTTTATCCCTTCAACAACAGCGGCAGCGCGATCAACTATAAAACCGGCAGCGCTCCGACCTTCACCGCCAGCGTGCTGACCACACCCGAAATTTCCGTCTCCGGATCACCGGCTCCGCTCACCACCACCTACGGCACACCATCCGCCGCCAGCAACTTCACCGTCTCCGGTATTTATCTCACCAGCACCCTCAGTGTAGCCGCCCCGATCGGCTTCGAGGTCTCCGCGGACAACACAACTTTCGCAAACTCAGTCACCCTCATCCCCGATTCCGGCACCCTCGCCGCCACCGCCGTCTATCTGCGCCTCGCCGCCAGCGCCGTGACCGGCGGGAGTTACAATGCACGGATTATTACGGTGAGCGGAGGCGGCGCGGAGTCCGTGACCCTCACCACCGCGACCGACGGCCACAGCGTCGCAGCCAAGACTGTCACCATCACCGGGCTCACCGCCTCCAACAAAACCTATGATGGCACCACCGGTGTCACCGTTGCCGGATCACCCGCCTACAATGGACTCGTCAACGAAGAGAGCTTCCCCGTCACCGGCACCGCCACGTGGGCCTTTGCGGACAAAAATATCGGAGAGAACAAAACCCTCGTGCGCACCGGTGAGTTCAGCGCCCCGAGCGCCAACTACACGATCGACACCCAACCCTCCCTCACCACCAGCATCAAGGCCAAAGAGGTTGCGATCACCGGAGCCGCTGTAACGACCAAAGTTTACGACGGCACCACCGCCGCAACCATCACCGGCGCCACCTTGGCCGGCGTCATCGATGGCGACACCGTCACCGTTTCCGGCGGAGGAACTTTCAACAACGCCAACGCTGGCGAAAACAAACCCGTCACCGCCAACCTCACCCTCAGCGGAACAGACGCCGCCAACTACACCCTCGCGCCACCAAGCCTGACCGGCACAATCATCAAAGCCGACCAAACCATCACCTTCGCCGAGTTGCCTGCCAAAAATTTCGGGGATGCCCCGTTCGCACTGGCGGCCACCGCAAGCTCCGGGTCGGCAGTTTCCTACAACTCGTCGAACCCCGCCGTGGCTACGGTCAGCGGCTCCACGGTGACCATCCTGACCCCCGGCACTACGACAATCACAGCCGGGCAAGTCGGCACCGCCAACTACAACGCCGCAACCCCGGTCGCACGAGACCTCCTGGTGACCGAGGCGCCGACTCTCCTCGCCGGTTGGGATTTCCAGACCACCACCACGGGCGGAACAGCCGCGGCCAGCAACAATACACCCTTGGTTTACCAAGCTAATTTCGGTTCCGGATCGCTGCACCTCGACGGAGCGAACGGCTCAAGCGCTTGGATCACTTCCACGAACTCCATCACCAACCAAGTCTCCGGTTTTGCCGGAACAACACTCAACACCGCCCCCGGCTTCTCCACCAACACAACCTCCCCGTCGGCACTCGCCCTGCTCGCCGGAGCTTCCAATTCCGCCAACAACAACTCGCTCGTCTTCAAATTCGGCATGGCCGGAAAGAAAGACCTTGCTGTCAGCTACGCGACGAGAGGCACTTCCACCGGCTTCACCACGCACACCTGGTCCTACAGCACGAACGCAACGAACTGGACCGAGGTCTCCACGCAGACCGGGCGAACAAATTCCAGCTTCTCGGCCATAACCTTACCAGTCATCACGAATGTTGATGACGCAGCCGAGGTCTACATGCGCCTCGTCGTCACGGGGGCAACAACCAGCGCCGGCAACAACCGTCTCGACAACATCCAACTCGTCGCGACCGATTACATTGCACCCGACACCACCCCGCCGGTCATCACCCTCGCCGGCGCCAACCCGCTCTACCTGCCCGTCGGGGCGACCTTCGTTGAACCCGGCGTCAGCGCCCTCGACGCGATCGACGGCAGCGTCGACGTGCAAACCAGCGGCACGGTCGATACCGCCACGCGCGGCACCTACGTCCTCACCTACACGGCCACCGACGCCGCGGGCAACGTGACGACTGAGACGCGTGAGGTCACCGTCCGTTCCGGTGCAACGCACGCCTTCGAAACGCAATACGGCCTCACCAGCTCCAATGCGAACTTCACCGCCGACCCCGACGGCGACGGCGTGCCCAACCTCATGGAATATGCCTTCGGGAGCGATCCGGCCGCGCCGGACAGCAAGCCGGCGTCGCCCCGCCTCATCATCAATGCGGAAACGGTCCGTTTCACTGCCACGGTGCGCAGCAACGACCCGTCACTCCGCGTCACCCCGCTGATCAACAATGATCTCATAGGCACTTGGTCCGCGCAGGGAGTCGTGGAAATCGACCCCGTCGAGCAGTCCGATGTCCCCACCGGCTTCCTCCGCCGCACCTGGGAAGTGCCCGACGCCAGCGCCGACGCACTCTTCATCCGCTTCGAGATCGGTTACGACTGACCAAAGCAGACTCTCGTCAGGTCGATCAGGAGCGGGACAGCATGGCGACATTTTCTGGTGCGTCGGCGTTGCCGACACCGCCACGTTTTCTCTCAGCGGGAACGATGCCGTAGCAGTGGAGATTGTCGGCCTGTGACAGGAGGAAGTGCCTTTGAACCTCGGCTCACGATTTGGCGGGCCGATCCATGCGCAGGCCCGCGATGGCTCGCGGCTCGCGAGGCTGCTCGCCCTCCAGAAGTCCGGTGCGCTGGAGGGCGGCCGTCCCCGGCCGCCGCCCCGTTGTTCAACTGCCCCGTTCCGGCTCGGGCGAAACCATGCCGTAGAACCGGCGCTTAACGGCCTACGGCATCAGGAAGTGCTTTTGCATTCCGGCTCAGCCGTAACTATGCAAAACAGTCCGCGCCTTTCAGCAACGCAACAGAAGTGCCCATGAGCAAAAATCGACTCACTGTTTGGTGAGCACGTAACGGCTTGGTCAAGAGGCACGGGCGCCTCTCCGAGCCGTATCAGTTGGTCGCTGGGCGACCTGTCTCGCAGACTCGGCTGGCTTTACGAGCCGGAGGCCCCGCCCGTCACGACCAGAAATCACAGGCGGGACGCCTGTGCCCCCTCGAAAACATGGGCAAAAGTTCAACTTATCCGGAGCAGG
>JBBEEK010000102.1:0-3978 GCA_040880825.1 Chthoniobacterales bacterium | reverse complement strand
TCTTCCTCATGGTCGACTCCGGCGCCCGCGGCAACCGCCAGCAGGTCAAACAGCTGGCCGGCATGCGCGGCCTCATGGCCAAGCCGTCCGGCGAAATCATCGAGCGCCCCATCACCTCGAACTTCCGCGAGGGTCTCACCGTGCTCGAATACTTCATCTCGACCCACGGCGCCCGCAAGGGTCTGGCCGACACCGCGCTCAAGACCGCCGACTCCGGCTACCTCACGCGCAAATTGGTTGATGCCGCGCAGGATGTCATCATCACCGAGGAAGATTGCGGCACGGTCAAAGGCATCGTCGTCCAGCCTATTTACGAGGGTGACGAAGAGGTCGTTGATCTCAAGACCCGCATCATCGGCCGCACCAGCTGCGAGACGCTCAAGGATCCGGTCACCGGCAAGGCGGTCATCAAGTCGGGCCACATTGTCGACGAGGCAACCGCCGCCGCGCTCGAGCACATGGGTGTCGAGCAGTTCCGCATCCGCTCGGTGCTCACTTGCGAATCCAAACGCGGCTGCTGCGCCAGGTGTTACGGCCGTAATCTGGCCAATGGCAAGTTGGTGCATGTCGGTGAAGCCGTCGGTATCATCGCCGCGCAGTCCATCGGCGAGCCCGGCACGCAGCTCACCATGCGCACGTTCCACATCGGTGGCACGGCCAGCCAGACCTTCAAACAGCCCATCATCAAGGCCAAGCACGACGGCACCGTCCGTTACGTCGAACTGCGCACCGTGCAGTCGACCGACGGCAACAACATCGTGCTCAATAAAAACGGCTTCATCGGCATCTACAACGACAAGGACGGCCGAGAACTCGAGCGTCACAGCATTGTTATCGGCTCGGTCGTCTCCGTTAACGAAGGCGGCAAGGTCAAGAAGGGCGAGGTTTTCGTCCAGTGGGATCCTTACAACCTCCCGATCCTGACCGAGCGTCCCGGCACTGTGGAATTCCGCGACATGATCCCCGGCCTCAGCGTCAAGCGCGAGGTCGACGAGGCCACCGGCATCACCGGCCTCGTGGTCATCGAGCACAAGGAGGACCTCCATCCGCAGATCGTTGTCGTCGACGGCGAGAAGAAAGTCGTGGCCAGCTATTCCATCCCGGCCGGCGCCCACGTCGTGGTCGGGGACAATCGCAAAGTGGAAGCCGGCCAGCTGCTGGCCAAGACACCGCGCAAAATTGCCAAGACCAAGGACATCACCGGCGGTCTGCCGCGTGTAGCCGAATTGTTCGAGGCCCGCAAGCCGAAGGATTCGGCCGAAATTGCCAAGATTGACGGCATCGTGAAGATCGAAGGCACGGCCCGCGGCAAGCGACGCCTGCTCGTCCTCGACCTTGAAACCAAGGAAGAAGAAGAACACCTCATCCCGATGAACAAGCACATCATCGTGGCCGACGGCGACCGTGTGAAGAAAGGCAGCCAACTGACCGAAGGCCCCGTGCTCCCGCACGAGATTCTGGCGGTGTGCGGTCCGGCCGCGCTGCAAGAGCACCTGCTCAACGAAGTGCAGGAGGTCTATCGTCTGCAAGGCGTCGAGATCAACGACAAGCACATCGAAATCATCATCCGCCAGATGCTCCGCAAGGTGAAAATCACCGACCCGGGCGACACCACCTTGCTCTGGGACGACAAAGTCGAGCGCACCGAGTTCGACCGGGAGAACGATCGCATCACCAAGCTCGGCGGCAAACCTGCCGAAGGCGAGCCCGTGCTCCTCGGCATCACCCGTGCCTCGCTCAGCACCGAAAGCTTCATCTCCGCGGCGTCCTTCCAGGACACCACCCGCGTTCTCGCCGACGCCGCCACCCTCGGCAAAACCGACCTGCTGCGCGGCTTCAAAGAGAACGTCATCATGGGTCACCTTATTCCGGCCGGCACCGGCTTCCAGGCGGCCCGGGATATCGAAGTGGAATCGGCCGACCTCGGCGAGGAACTCGCCGCCGCGGCCGAGAGCGAGAAAGAAGCCGGCTAAACCGACCAAACCAACAAGATCATGGCATCCATCGAACTCATCAACGAACTCCTCGAGTCCGGCGTCCACTACGGACACCAGACCAAACGCTGGAACCCGAAAATGCGGGAGTTCATCCTCGAAGAGAAAAACGACATCTACATCATCGACGTCAGCCGCACGGTTGAGCAGCTTGATGTGGCGGGCAAGTTCCTCGCCGGCATCGTCTCCGGCGGCGGCAAGATCCTTTTCGTCGGCTGCAAAAAGCAGGCCCAAGAAGCGATCAAGGAAGCCGCCGAGTCCTGCGGGCAGTTTTACGTCCACAATCGCTGGCTGGGCGGAACTCTGACCAACCTCGCGACGATCCGCAAAAGCGTGGCCCGTCTCAACGAGATCGAGAAAAAGCTCAAGAGCCCCGGGGTGGTCAAAATCGGTAAAAAGGAGCAAGCCTCCCTGCGCCGCGAACTGGCCCGCCTCATGAAGAACCTCGCCGGGCTCCGCGAGATGGACAAACTCCCCGCCGCGGTGGTCGTCATTGACACCACCCGCGAGGATATCGCCGTCCGCGAAGCCAACCGCCTCAACATCCCCGTGGTGGCCATTGTCGACACCAACTGCAATCCCGAGCTGATCAATTACCCGATCGCGGGCAACGATGACGCTATCCGTTCGATCCGTGTCGTCCTGACCAAGCTGGTTGACGCCATCAAGGGCGCCAGCGGTATCCGTCAGAAAAAAGCCGACACCGAACTCTCCGCGGTTGCCGAGTAAGGGTAGGCGCCGCTCCGCGGCGTTCCCGCTTAAAATTTGCCAACCTGAAACTTTAGACTCCTTCCGTATGTCCGACATCTCACCCCAACTCGTCCGTGAACTCCGCGAAAAGACCAACGCGGGGATGATGGACTGCAAGCGCGCCCTGACCGAAGCGGGCGGCGACATGGTCAAGGCCGAGGACATCCTCCGCGCCAAAGGCATCGCCTCCGCCGGCAAGAAGGCCTCCCGCAGCGCCAAAGAAGGCATTGTTGCCTCCTATATCCATCTGCAGGGCAAGGTCGGCGTGCTGGTCGAGGTCAACTGCGAGACCGACTTCGTGGCCAAGAACGAGAATTTCCGCGAATTCGTCAAAGACATCACGCTGCACATTGCCGCCGCCAACCCCACCTGTGTCTCCCGCGAGCAAGTCGACCCCGCCGAAATCGAGCGGGAAAAAGCCATCTACCGTCAGCAGGTCGAAGGCAAACCGGCCAACATGGTGGACAAAATCGTCGAAGGCAAAGTCGAGAAATTCTACGGCACCTGCTGCCTGATGGAGCAACCCTTCATCAAGAATCCCGACCTGTCCATCGCCGACCTGGTAAAATCCAAGATCACCGAGTTGGGAGAGAACATCGTCATCCGCCGCTTCACCCGCTACTTGGTCGGTGAAGGCGTGGCCGAAGAGCCGGCCGCGGAGTAAGTAGTCCCCGCGCCTTTTTTGCCGCGGCGGTCCCAAGGCGCCGAAAGCGGCCGGTGGCTGCAGCGCGGAGATGCTGGGCCGTATGGACGCTGCGCACCCCCAAACGGAACGATACCCAAGCTTTTCGGTGCTCGGTGTCACTTGCCTCGGCGCCGTGGGGTTTGCCTAAGCCGTAACGAGGCAAAACCTGCTCCGGATAAGTTGGACTTTGGCGCATGTTTTCCAGGGGGCACAGGCATCCCGCCTGTGATTTCTGGTCGTGACGGGCGGGGGCGCCCGTGCTCCTTGACCAAGCCGTTACGTGCTCACCAAACAGTGAGTCGACTTTGGCCGAGGGGCGCCTCTGGCAGAGTGACGAAAAACGCAGACTGTTTTGCACCGTTACGGCTAAGCCGTAGCTATTCAAAACAGTCTGCGCCCTTCGGCGTCGCCACAGAAGTGCCCGTGAGCAAAAGTCGACTCACTGTTTGATCAGCGCGCCTGCGCACCAACGGAAAAAAGGATGCGACGGTGGGGACACCGCCGCTACACCTCGTTGGATGATGCAGCGGCGGTGGCCCGGCCGTCGGT
>JBBEEK010000101.1:0-4090 GCA_040880825.1 Chthoniobacterales bacterium | reverse complement strand
GCGGTCATCCGCCCTTGTACTCAGGGGATCGGGAATTGGGTCGTGACGGCTCATCTGGGGCAATACTTTGTCGAAGCGCCTTCCGTGCGAACGGGAGGCGCTTTTTTTTGCACGGCAGGGGGCGCAGCGGGCAGACGAGGACAGTTGGGAGGCCGGATAATCTCTCGTCTTGGATGGCGACAAGATGGGCTTCATCAGTCCCAGACTTGGAGGAGTAGAGGCGGAGCCTCACGCCTCGTCGATGGGTCAGGACTCGTTGATCCGCACTGTCTCCTCGCAGACTTCGGCCGTGCAAGCGGCATTGGTCATCCGGATAAAATCAGCGGACTCGGCGGCCCCATCGACGCAGGGCCCGATGCGGACCAAGGAGCCGTCCGGCAAATCGAATCCCTCCGGGCGGGGGATGGCATGGCCAGCCACATTGGCGACGCCGCTCATGAGGGGTTGTCTAGGCCCGATTGTTGGACAGGGCAAGTTGGGGTCCGGGATTGCTTTGGGATTTGCGGGGCGGGGTTCGGACAGATAGAAAGGCCCCTCGATCATGACGGCACTTTTGGCACTGGAAGATGGCAGGGTTTTTCGCGGCGAGGCGTTCGGGGCGTCCGGCACGACGACCGGCGAAATCTGCTTCAACACCTCGATGAGCGGTTACCAAGAGGTGCTGACGGATCCTTCGTATTTCGGCCAGATCGTGGCCATGACCAACCCGCACATCGGCAACTACGGCATCAACGTGCTCGACGAGGAAGCGCGGGGTCCGCAGGTGCGGGGGTTTGTCATCGAGGAATTGAGCGAGGCGCCGAGCAATTGGCGGTCCGAGGAATCGCTCGATGAATACTTGCGCCGCCACGGCGTTCCGGGGATCCAGGAAATTGACACGCGGGCGCTGACCAAGCATCTGCGCGAGTTGGGGGCGATGAAGGCGTGCCTGACCACGGAAGCCATGACGCCGGAGCAGGCGGTGGCGCGGGCGCAAGCAGGCGACGGGGTGGTGGGGATGGATTTTGTCCGCGAGGTGACGCCGAAGGAGGCCTTCGATTGGGACCCGATGGATGCCGAGAGCCGTCCGTGGAAATTAACGCCGACGGTGAGTGCGGCCGGCGACGTGCGGGATCCGCTGGGAAATGTTTTCGGTTTTCTCCCGCCGGTGCGGCATCGGGTGGTGGCTTACGATTTCGGGATGAAGCGGAATATCCTGCGCGGATTGCGTCAGCGCGGCTTGGCCGTGCGGGTCGTGCCGGCTGGCACCCCGGCGGAGGACGTGCTGGCCATGGATCCGGACGGCATTTTTTTGTCCAACGGCCCGGGCGATCCGGGCGCGCTCGACTACATCCACCAGAATGTGCGCGGGTTGCTCGGCAAGAAGCCGATCTTCGGCATTTGTTTGGGCCACCAGATCTTGGGGTATGCGCTGGGCGGGAAGACCTTCAAATTGAAATTCGGCCACCGCGGCGGCAACCAACCGGTCAAAGACCTGATGACCGGCCGGGTCTCGATCACCGCGCAAAACCACGGGTTTGCCGTCGATGCGGAGTCGCTGCCATCGGGCGTCGAGGTGACCCACGTCAACCTCAACGACGGCACGGTCGAAGGACTGCGCAGCACGTCGATGCCGGTTTTCAGCGTGCAATACCATCCGGAAGCCGCGCCCGGTCCGCACGACGCGGAATACTTTTTCGACCAGTTCGCCAATCTCATTGATGAGACCAAAAGCGGCGGATAACGTGACCGTCTCATGCGCCTGACCGTTTATTTCCCCGAAGACAGTCCGACGACCCACGAGTGTGTCGGCGAGATGTTGACCATCGGCCGCCTCGGCGACAACGATGTCGCCTTGGACGAGGCCTCGGTCTCGAGCCGCCACGCGGAGATCGTGGCGCAGGATGGTGCGGTGGTCCTACGTGATCTCGATTCGACGAACGGGACTTTTCTCAATGGGGAGCAGATCACCGGTGAGCATCCTCTCGAGGAAGGGGATGAAATCTATTTCGGCGGGGTGCGCACGGTCTTTATGGAGCCGGCCGGCTTGCCCGTCAGCGTGGCATCGGTTGCCGAGGCGCCCATGGAGTCGGCAGGATTCGCCGCCGCGCAGACCGGAACCGGTCGCCCGGACGATTTTCGCTACATGTCGCCCTTGCCGCGTCCGGAAAAGCCCAAGGACACGCTCGGCTTGGTCGCGTGGGCCTGCGCCGGCTTGGGGGCGCTGGCGGCGGTTTACGCCCTCTTTGCGATTTTCACCGCCTGACGTGGAAGGTCCCGGTGGCTTCGTCGCCGGAACGCTACAAAACGGGCACGGACTGGTGAAGGGCACCGACGGCGAGGACGCCGCCGCATCCTTCTCTTTGTTGGTGCGCAGGCGCGCTGACCAAATAGTGAGTCGACTTTTGCCCATGGGCACTTCTGCTGCGGTGCGGAAGGGCGCAGACGGCTTAGAACGCGAAGGTGAGCTGGCTGGCGGCCGGGGTCCGGTCTGGTCGGCGCCGGGCCAGCAGGTTGCGTTTGATCAGCGCGAAGAGGTGCGTGCCCAGCTCGTGGGGCAGGGGTTCCTCTTGGTGGTGTCGTGGCATGGAACGTGGATGGTTTTTTGCTTTCATCGCCCGGGAGTTTGCCCGATGGGGTAGGACAACCGCTGTCCCATGCCCGCGAAATCCCCAAAAAAATCTCCTCCCCCGCGCCGGGTGCCGGAGGGCATCACGCGTCCGCCCATGGAGCGGATGTGGCGCATTCACCAAGAGGTCTCCGGCGGGGAGTATCCGAATTGCCAGGGGCTCGGCGTGCAACTCGAGGTTTCGGCCAAGACCGTGATGCGCGACGTCGAGTTCATGCGCGACCGGCTCGGGCTGCCGTTGGAATACGATGCGATCAAGCACGGCTTCCACTACACGGCGCCGGTGCGGGACTTTCCGATCATGAAGGTTTCACAGGGCGAGGTCGCCGCCCTGCTGCTGGCGCAGAAGTCGCTCGAGCAATTCCGCGGCACGACGTTCGAGCGTCCGCTCTCCGCCGCCTTCCGCAAACTGAGCCACTCGCTGGGCGGCGACATGGAAATCGCGTGGCACGAACTGGAGCAGGCCTTGTCCGTGCGCAGCAGCGGCACGGGACTGGCCGACATGCAGGTCTTCGACGTGCTGGCCAAGGCGGTCATGGAGGGGGCCGAAGTGGAATTTGCCTACCACAAACTGGCCGGGGAAAAGCCCGAGCGCCGCACCGTGCAGCCGTATCACCTCGGTTGCATCGAAAACCAATGGTATTTGTTCGGCCATGATGCGGACCGCGGCGCGGTGCGGACCTTCGCCCTCCCGCGTATCGGGTCGGTGGAAAAAACCGGCGGCAAATTCCGTCGCCCGAAAGATTTCTCCTTGGCCAAAGTGCTCGAGGGCAGTTTTGCCGTCTTCGAGGGTGGCCGGGCACGCCAGGTGCGCGTGCGTTTCAGCGGGGTGGCCGCGCGGCTCGTCGGCGAGCGCGTCTGGCACACCTCCCAGCAACTCCGGCGCGACAAAAAGGGGCTCATGCTGGAAATGAAAGTCGGCCTCTCGCCCGACCTGCGCCAATGGATCCTCGGCTGGGGCGCCGAGGCCGAGGTGCTCGAGCCGGCGGAACTCCGCCGCGATCTCGCCGCTGCGGCCGCGGCGGCAGCACGGGTTTATCAGCCGGCATCAAACAGGAGAGTTTAAACCACAGCGGAGGCTCGGCGACACGGCCCCAAGGCAAATAGCACTGATCCGGTGCTATTGCAGGAGTTTGGAAAAGTAGAAGCGGCATCCTGTCGCTTATGGTCGGAGGTTAAGCGCCAGGGATGGCGCTTCTACTTTATTCGTCCTGCGGCGTAGTTCCGGTTTAGTCACCGATGGCGGGGGACAAACGGCGAGGATAGAGCGCGGCTTCCGAGGTGTCGGGGTAAGAGTCACCGGCGAGGGCGCCGCTGACCACGGCCGAGGCGGCCGTGCTCCCCGGGACTAAGGCGTAACGATGCAAAGCAGTCCACGCCTTTCAGCGCCGCAACAGAAGTGCCCATGAGCAAAAATCGACTCACTGTTTGGTGAGTGCGTAACGGCTTGGTCAAGGAGCACGGGCGCCCCCGCCCGTCACG
>JBBEEK010000100.1:0-4153 GCA_040880825.1 Chthoniobacterales bacterium | reverse complement strand
TGCTCCTCCTCGGGCTCTTCATCTGGTATTTCTTCACCGACTTCTCGCTGCGCAAGCGCCTCATCGGGCTCACGCTCACCGTGCTCCTCGTCACCTTCTGCCTCGAGGCCCTCATCCCGCCCGCGCAAAAAATCCGCCTCGGCCTCGACCTCCGCGGCGGCACCTCATTCCTCCTGCGCTTGGTCGATGAAACCGGCGAGGGCGTCAGCCCCGCCACCCTAGACCAAGCCATCGAAGTCATCCGCAAACGCGTCGACCAGTTCGGCGTCAGCGAGCCCATCATCACCTCGCAGGGCAGCGACCGCATCATGGTGCAGATTCCCGGGCTCGACACCGCTCAACTCGCCGCCACCAAGGAGCAACTCCAGCGCGTGGCCAAACTCGAGTTCGCCCTCGTCCACCCGCAGAGCGAATCCATCCTCGCCGCCATCGAGGCCGGCCAAGGCATCCTCCCGCCGGGCTTCGCCATCAAGGAATACAAGGACGTGATCGAGGGCAAAGAACAGATCCTCCCCCTCCTCGTCAAACAACGCCCCGACCTCACCGGCGATCAGGTCACCTCGGCCAACGCCTTCTACGACGTGCAAGGCTACGGCGTGGCCATGCGCTTCGATAGCGAGGGCGCCAAGCTCTTCGGCGACCTCACCACCGCCAATGTCGGCCAGCGCCTCGCCATCATGCTCGACGGCGACGTGCAAAGCGCGCCGAGCATCCGCCAGCCCATCTACGGCGGCGAAGCCGTCATCACCGGGCGCTTCAGCGACCAGGAAGCCCGCAACCTCGCCAGCGTGCTGGAAAACCCCTTGCGCACCCCCGTCCAAATTGAGGAAACCCGCAGCATCTCCGCCTCGCTCGGCGCGGACTCCGTGAAGAGCGGCATCGGCGCCGGCCTGCTCGGCCTCGCCCTTGTCGTGGTTTTCGTCCTGCTCTACTACCACCTCGCCGGCCTCATTGCCGTGTTCGCCCTCGCCGTCAATATCGTCCTGCTCTTCGGCGCCATGAGCATGTTCGGCTTCGTCCTCACCCTGCCCGGTATCGCCGGTATCATCCTCACCATCGGCATGGCGGTGGACGCCAACGTCCTCATCTTCGAGCGCCTGCGCGAGGAACTCAAAGCAGGAAAGTCCATCGGCGCCGCGGTCAATTCCGCTTACAACAAAGCTTTCTCCGCCATCTTCGACGCCAACGTCACCACCCTCATCACCTCCGGTATCCTCTTTTGGCAGGCCACCGGCCCGGTCAAAGGCTTCGCCATCACCCTCACCCTCGGCATCATCGCCTCGCTGTTCTCCGCGCTGGTCTTCACCCGCACCTGCTTCGGCTTCATGCTGGATAATTTCCGCCTGAAGAAGCTGACCATGTTGAACTGGATCCCTTCGCGGAACATCAACTTCCTCTCGTTCCGCCACGTCGCCCTCGTCATCTCGATCCTCACCCTCCTCGGTTCGGTCGTCTTCTTCGGTATGCGCGGGGAGAAAAACTTCGGCATCGACTTCACCGGCGGCGACCTCCTCATCCTCGGCACCGCGCAGGACGTCCCCGTGGCCGACGTCCGCAGCGCCCTGGCCGCCGCCGGCTTCGGCGACACCCTGATCCAGCGCGCCGACGAGGATGGACGCGAACTCATCACCGTCCAGAGCCGCTTCAACACCGCCGACCAGATCTACGAGACCCTGCAGCAAGACCTGCCCGGGGCCGGTTGGACCATCGAACAGAACGACACGGTCGGACCCCGCGTCGGCAATGAACTGGCCACCCGCTCGCTCATCGCCATCACCCTCGGCGTCCTCGGCATCCTCGCTTACGTCACCATCCGCTTCGAATTCTCCTTCGCCCTCGGCGCCCTCGTCGCGCTGCTCCACGATGTCATCATCACCATCGGCGTTTTCTCGTTCCTCGGACGCGAATTCAGCCTCGTCATGGTCGGCGCCATCCTCACCATCGCCGGTTACTCGATCAACGACACCATTGTCGTCTTCGACCGCATCCGCGAGGGACTCCGCTCCGGACGCCGCGGCAGCATTGCCGGCATCATGAACTCCTGCATCAACGAGACCCTCGGCCGCACCATCCTGACCAGCGGCACCACCCTCCTCGCCACCGGCGCACTCTTCTTCCTCGGCGGCCCCGTGCTGGCCGACTTCGCCCTCGCCATCATCATCGGCATCATCGTCGGAACCTACTCATCCATCTTCGTCGCCGCCCCCGTCGTCCTCTGGTGGTCCAAGCGCACGGGTAAAAGCATCAAGCGGGAGGTCCTCGGCGACCTCGACGCCAACCCGGTCTGATCTCCGCCGCCCAACCCGGGCCGCACGCCATGGAAACCATCGTGATCGGGCACCGCAACCCGGACATGGACTCCATCTGCTCGGCCATCGCCTACGCCCGGCTGAAAACTCTCCTCGGCGTGCCGGACGTCCGCCCCGCCCGGGCCGGCGCGCTCAATGAACGCATCGCCTTCGTCCTCGGCAAATTCGGGGTGGAGCAACCCGACTTCCTGCCCGACGTCACCCCGCGCGTGCGCGACGCCATGACGGCCGATTACGTCTGCACGCACCCCGACCAGCCTGTGGTCGAGGCCCTCGCCAGTTTGTCGGGCAAACGCCTCCGCGCCCTGCCTGTCGTCGACGAGGACCGCCGCTTCCACGGCGTCATCAGCGAAAACAAAATCCTCGAACTCGTCATGCCCCCGCGCGCCTCGGCCCAGAGCGCCCGCGTGGTCCGCGCCACCCTGGCCAACATTGCCGACACTTTCGAGGGACAGTCGCTGACCGGACCCCTCCCCGCCGACGAAGAAACCTGCTCGCTGGTCGTGGCTGCCATGGACTTCGAGAGCTTCATGGCACGACTCGCCAACATGGACCCGCCGCGCACCATCCTCTTCAGCGGCGACCGTGAGAACGTGCAGCGCGCCGCCATCGCCCGCGGCGTGCGCGCCCTCGTCGTGACCGGCGGCGGCGAAGTCACACCGGCCGTCCTCGCGGAAGCCATGTCCCGCGGCACGAGCATCATCGCCTCACCGTGGGACACCGCCACCAGCGTGCTCTACGCCCGCGGCGCGGTTGTCGTCCGTCACGTGCTCGAGCCGGTCGCGGAAAAGTTCGATGGCGACATGACCGTCGCCTTGGCCCGCCGCATCGTCGCGCTCTCCAACAAATTCATCTTTCCCGTCCTCGACGAGGATGGACGCCTCGAGGGGATTTTTTCCAAGAGCGATTTCCTCAAAGCCCCGTCGCGGCAGCTGGTCCTGGTCGACCACAACGAACTCTCCCAAGCCGTGCCCGGCGCGGCCGAACTCCCCGTTGTCGAAATCCTCGACCACCACCGGCTCGGCAACATGCCGACCGATACGCCCATCCTCTTCATCAACCGGCCCGTCGGCTCGACCTGCACCATCATCGCCGATCTCTACCGCCTCCACGGACTCGAACCGGACCGCGCCACCGCCGGCGTTTTGCTCGCCGGCATCATCGCGGACACCCTGAACGGCACTTCGCCGACCACGACCGACATCGACCGTCACTTTCTCCAAGCCCTCGCCACCACTGCGGGACTCACCGCCGCCGACCTCGCCGCGGAAATTTTCTCCGTCGGCTCACCTTTGCAAACACTAGCCCCGGACTGCGTCATCACCGCCGATGCCAAGATCTACGAAGAACAAGGCGCACGCTTCAGTGTTTCCCAGATCGAGGAAGTCACCTTCGCCAATTTCGACCGCCGCCGCGACGCCCTGCACGACGCCCTTCGCGCCCGTGTGCAGTCCGAGTCACTCGTCTTCGCCGCTCTGCTTGTCACCGACATCAACGCCCAAGACTCCTATCTCCTCGTCGAAGGCCACCCGGATTTCCTCCGCACCATCACTTACCCCGAACACTCCGACCGCGTCTGGTTTCTCGAGGGCGTCGTCTCGCGCAAAAAGCAACTCCTGCCCTATCTCACGGAGTGCCTGGCCAAATTCCGCTGAAAACCGCCCTCCGTGGCCGGCAAAACCCCGGTTTTGAGGGGCTAGAAGATATGTAAGTCTCTGGCAACCAGTTGATAAAAGAATAATTTGACGCCCCTCCTGCACGCCCCCTACGCTTTCCTCTATCCCCAAATGTCTAGAAAGGATGTGAATAACTAATGCCCGAAGTCATCGTTCGCAAAGGAGAGT
>JBBEEK010000099.1:0-4176 GCA_040880825.1 Chthoniobacterales bacterium | reverse complement strand
GCCAGAACCGTCGACGGCTCGGGAATGGCGGTGATGGTGAAGGTGCTGCCCGTGTTGGTGATGCTGCTGTCCACGTAACCCGCGCCAAAGGTGAAGTAGCTGCCGACGCTGTTGGTGCTGAAACTCGCGCAGGTGATGATTGACAAACCAACCAGACCAGACCAAGTTGTTTTTGTGAAAGTTATCAATGTTCAAGAAGCAAAGACTCACCTTTCGCGTCTGATCGATCAGGTGGCTGCAGGTGAGTGCGTGCTTTTGGGCAAACATGGGAAGCCTCTGGCCAAGCTGTCCCCCTACGCCCCGCAAAGCGAGGTTCGCCCGCTCGGCGGCTACGAGGGACAAATACAGATTGCCCCCGACTTCGATGCCGAGGATGAGCGGATTCGCCTTCTCTTTGCGGCCGGATGAATTGCCTGCTCGACACGCATGTTTTTCTCTGGGTTTTGTCCGATCCGGACAAGCTCTCGCCGGCGGCGAGGCAAGCCATTGAGAACCCCGATCATACCGTTTACGTGAGCGCGGTCACCGCGGTCGAGATCTCCATCAAGGCCGCCTTGGGCAAGCTCGAGGCCCCTGCGGAACTGAGCCGGGAAATCGTGCGGCGCGGATTCACGGAACTCCCGCTCAAGTATACGCATGGTGAAGCCATGCGCCGCTTGGCCAACCACCATACGGATCCTTTCGACCGCATGCTGATTGCCCAAGCCGCGGTGGAAAATCTGGTGGTGATCACGCGCGACGAAAAATTCCGCTCTTACCCGATCAAGATTCTGAGGACGTGATCAACGCACGGGAGCCGGCGGGCCACTGGAGGGCGAGCAGCCTGTCCGCCGTAGCATGAGCATCCTTGCCCATGATGTCATAATTCTCATCGGTCCCGCGGATGCGGCACGGGTTTTATCGCGGGGCGTGGGCGGACATCATGTGCCGCGCCGGGCCGGCGTGGATCTCGAAAAGCGAGGGGCAACCCTCGACCAACCAGTAAGACGGATGGGAAAAGTAGCGGTCGATGACAAGGTCGCACACGCTGGCGAAGGTCGCCGGCGTGACCGCGCCCGGATAGAGCAAGCCGGCCGGGGCCCCGCGCTTGTAGGGGTGGATGTCGACCCAGTCGTGGTTGGCCCACATCAGACCGAAGCGCAGGCGGTCATTGTTGTCCGCCGCCATGAACCCCTCCTCGAGCGGACGCTCGAGAAAGAGACCGTCGTTGTAATGATACCAGTCGAAAATGAAGGTATCGATCCCGTGGTCGGCGGCGGCGTCGATCTTGCGGGCCATGACGGTGGGATCGGATTCATCCTCGTAGCCCCAGAGCGGGACCTTGGGCTGCTCGTGGCCGGGGAAACGGGGCTGCGCCGCCTCGGCATCGACGCAGAGATGATCACTTCCAAAAGCGGCGTGGAGAGCAAGCTGTTCATCCGCCGTGGCCCGGGCTTGGTGAAGGTGGAAGCCAACCACGTCTTCCGTGGCACAGTGCTTCCTGTCGAGCAGCGGACGATGGTTCCAACGGCGCAGGATCTTTTCGCCACCGGCCTGTCGCTCCCGACGCTCGCGGTGGCGGAACTTTACGGGAGCAAATTGGTGGCGGCGATGGACCGGCAGCATCCTCGGGATCTGTTCGACGTGCATGGGCTCTATGCGGCTGATGGTCTGGCCCCGGAGATGGTGGATTGCTTCGTGTGCTACCTCGCCGGTCATAACCGCCCCGTTCACGAGGTTCTCTTTGCCCGCCCGCTTGATATCACCGCGGCCTACGCGAATGAGTTTGCCGGTATGGCACGCGAACCCGTGGCGCTGGACGAGCTGCTGGCCGTGCGCGAACGGCTCCGCGCGGAACTCCCGGCCGCACTCTCACCCGAGCACCGGCGATTCCTTGTGAGTCTCGTCGAGGCGGAACCCGACTGGAGCGCAGCCCCCTGCTCGCACCTGTCGGAAATGCCCGCGATACAATGGAAAATCCAAAACCTCCGCAAACTCAGAAGGTCGAACCGGCAAAAGTTTGCGGACCAAGGCAATGAATTGAAGCGTCGGCTGGGCCTCTGATCCCGCGCGCCGAATTCCGCGCCATCCCGTCGTGATTCCTCCAAAAGCGTCGCGCCGCCCAAGGCGACGGTGGCCTGTCTTGCATGCGGACCTCAGCACGCCTCATGACCGACCTCCGCGCGGAAAGCCACCGGCTCCATCCGATGACCGAACAAGGCCAGCACTTGGTTCACTTTATCCAATCGCAACGTTGGCTTCCCCTGCTCTTCGCTTTCGATTTCCGCATAGCCGAAGAGTTGGCGCGTTTCAAGGTGGAGGAAGATGGAGTAGTTCGAGACGCCGTGCTCTTTGAGGACTTTTTTCAACTCGGGCCAGATCGGGTTGTGGCGTTTTTCGTATTCCTGTTCGGCGCCGGCGTTGACCGACATGACGAAGGCTTTGCGGGTTTTCATGATGTTTGCGGTTTTAGAAAGGGGTGATATTGGTCAGCGCATGATCTCTGCGGGGGCGCGGCCGGATCGCAGGAGCGCAGCCATGTGCTGCATGGCGGGGGCGGAGTGGTTGAAGAAGCGTTTGTAGGCGCGGCAGAGGTAGTTGAGGCCCGGTTCGCCGTCCGGCGTGCGGAGGAAACGGTGCTTGGGGCATTCGCCGTGGCAGAGATGGCGCACTTCACATTCGCGGCAGTAGCGCGGGAGGGTATCGGCTTTGGCTTGTCCGAAAGCACGCTGGAATTCGGAGTTCACCATTTCACCGAGGGAGCTGTTGAGGATGTTGCCGAGTTGGTAGCGCGGATAGACATAGTGGTCGCACGAGTAGACGTCGCCGTTGTGCTCCATGGCCAAGGCTGTGCCGCACTTCTCGCTGAAGACGCAAAGCCCGCCGCGGTGCTGTCCGCCCATCCAATTGCCTAGAGTGACATCGAAAATCTGCACGAAGGTCTTGCCCACGTCGCGCTTCACCCATTCGTCGAAAATGGCGCAGAGGAATTCGCCGTATTGCTTCGGCTCGACGCTCCAATCTGTGACCGGCAGGCGGCGATGATCCTCTTCGTCCACCCGAGGCGGTGCGGCCAGATCGAGTCCGAGCTTGATCGCCTCCGCATCGGGCAACCGCTCGACCAGCGGGATGAATTGAAGAAAACCGGACCCGATATCGCGCAGGAAACGGTAAACCTCCAGCGCGTGCCGCGCATTGGCCCGGTTGACCACGGTCAACGTGTTGAATTCGACCTGATGCTTCTTCAGCAGGCGCAAACCGCCCAGGACGTCGTCGTAGGTGTCGCGGCCTTGCTTGTCGACGCGGTAGGCATTGTGCAGCCGCGCGGGTCCGTCGATGCTCAGGCCGACGAGAAAGTTTTCCGCGCGGAGGAATTCGCACCACTCGTCATCGAGCAGGGTGCCATTGGTCTGGAGCGCATTGTGGATCTTTTTTCCGCCGGCGTATTGGCGCTGCAACTCCACGACTTTGCGGAAGAACTTCACCCCGAGCAGCGTGGGTTCCCCACCCTGCCAAGCGAAGGAAACCTCGAGCGTATCCTGTGCCTCGATGTATTGCCGCACGTACGCCTCGAGGACTTCATCGGACATTTTGAAGTTTTCGTTCGCCGGAAAAAGTTTCTCCTTCTCCAAATAAAAGCAGTATTTGCAGTCGAGATTGCAGATCGGTCCGACGGGCTTGGTCATGACATGGAAAGCCGGCGCCGGATTCGGCGATCCTTGCTCCTGAAGCTGCACACTTGCTGGCATCTCGGCGTTCAAGATGTAGGGAACCACTGGGACCGGCAAGTGGGGAGCGCCCGGGGGCAAGTCCGCCCCTGCTGGCAGTGATTTTCCCGCAGGTCGGAGATCTCGCCCGCGATGGGTTACAGGGGGACTCCCCCCCGCTTGGCGGAAACGTGCTGAAGTTTGGCGGAATCGTCGGCGCAAAGCACGGGGCTTGTTGTAAGTTCACTCTTACGCTTCAGAGTTTCTCCTGTGAAAACCACCTACCGCTTCCCCACGATGGTTTCGGCCGTACGACTCATCGTCGTTGTTTTCGTCGCACTATTTCTCCGGCTGCCGGTCTCGGCGCAGCCAACGACCAACGCATGGGATGGCGGCGGCACCAACACGAGTTGGGGCACGGCCGCGAACTGGGTGGGGGACGTGGTGCCGACCTTCAACACCGATGCGGTCTTGGTCTTCGACACCAATG
>JBBEEK010000098.1:0-4196 GCA_040880825.1 Chthoniobacterales bacterium | reverse complement strand
AAATTGGCGCGGGAGGCGTATGATTATTATGCGGGTGGGGCGAATGATGAGGTCGCCTTGCGGGCCAACCTCGAGGCTTACACACGGCGGACGCTTTATCATCGCGTGTTGCGCGATGTGGCGGCGCGGGACACTTCGGTCGAGGTGCTCGGGGAGCGGATTTCTTTCCCGGTGATGGTGGCGCCGACGGCGTTCCAGCGCATGGCGTGTGCGGAGGGTGAGTGTGCCACGGCGCGGGCGGCGGCACGGGCGGGGACGATCATGGGGATGAGCACGCTCTCGAATACGGTGATCGAAGAAGTGGTCGCGGCGTCGGCGGGTCCGAAGTGGTTCCAGCTCTATATTTACAAGGATCGCGGAGTGACGCTCGATCTGGTGCGGCGGGCCGAGGCGGCGGGTTGCCGCGCGTTGGTCTTGACGGTCGACACGGCGGTGTGGGGGCGGCGGGAGGCGGATGTGCGGAATAATTTTACGCTGCCGGATGGTTTGACCGTGGCGAATCTCGCGGCGCACGCGAAGCAGAACTTTCCCCAGGGTTTGGCCGGCTCGGGGTTGGCGGCTTATGCGGCGTCGATGCTCGATGCGTCGGTGACGTGGAAGGATCTCGAGTGGTTGCGCGGACAGACCAAGTTGCCGGTCGTGCTCAAGGGCGTGGTGCATCCCGACGATGCGCGGGCGGCGGTGGAACACGGGGTGGCTGGGGTGATTGTCTCGAACCACGGGGGACGTCAGTTGGATGCTTCGCCGGCGACGATCGAGGCGTTGCCGGGGGTGGTGGAGGCGGTGGGTGGTAAGGTGCCGGTGCTGGTCGATGGGGGCGTGCGGCGCGGGACGGATGTGGTCAAGGCGCTGGCGTTGGGGGCGCGGGCGGTGCTGGTGGGGCGTCCGATTTTGTGGGGGCTGGCGGTGGATGGGGAAGAGGGGGCGTATCGGGTGTTGGAGTTGCTCAAGGCGGAATTCGATCTGGCCATGGCGCTGTGCGGGGCGCGGACGGTGGGGGAGATTGAGCGGGGGTTGGTGGGGTAGGAGGAACGGAAGTGTTCAGTTTTGGCTAATCCGTATTCAGGCAGTTGAGTTTTACCACGGATGTCACTGATGGCACCGATAACAGAGGATTTTGAGCTAAAGAGATTGGTGACAGGGGTCTTATTATTTGGTGAAAACGTCGCTGTCTCCGTTGGGAAAAGTAGAAGCGGCATCTTGCCGCTTGTCGTCGGGGTTAAGCGGCGGGGACGCCGCTTCTACTTTATGTGTCCACCCGCATGAAGACGGCTGAGTGCTGGCGACGGGCCAGTTGTTTGCTTTCGCTTCGTCGCCGTGGACCCTCCTTGCGGCGTGGCAAGCGGAGACGATACATTGGCCGAATGCGTGCGGTGGTGCAGAGGGTTTCGCGGGCTTCGGTGACGATCGATGGAGCGGTGAGCGGGGAAATCGGGCCGGGGTTGCTAGTGCTGGTCGGGGTGGCGGCGGACGACACGAATGAGGATATCGCGTGGTTGGCGGGGAAGATTGCCGGGCAGAAACTTTTTCCCGACGAAAGCGGGCGGATGAATTTGTCGGTCACGGAAAGTGGCGGCGGGGTGCTGGCGGTGAGCCAGTTCACTTTGCTGGCCAGCACGCGGAAGGGGACGAAACCTTCGTGGCATCGCGCGGCGGGGCCGGAGGTGGCGGTGCCGCTTTATGAGCGGTTTGTGCGGAAGATGGAGGAGTTGCTCGGGCGGCCGGTGGCGACGGGGAAATTCGGCGCGATGATGGAGGTGGCCATGGTCAATGACGGGCCGGTGACGCTCGTGCTGGACTCGCAGCTGCGGGAGTGACCGAGTCGGGGATTGCCGCACGCTGGGCGTTTGTTTAGGTTGCAGAGTCCGCTTGGTTGCGGAGTTTTTTATGATTAACACAATTTCTTATTTGTTGGTGACGCCGGAGGCGCTCCGCCGGGGGTGGACTGGGTGGATTTTGTCGGGGGCCACGGCGCGGACGGGCGGCCTTGAACTTGTCTGGGCCGGGTTGGTTGCGGGGGATGGTGGACACGAGGCGTTGTTGATCTTCCGCGGTGAAGATGCCGTGTCGAAACTGGCGGCGGCGGTGGGTTCGGTCGATGAACCCGGATCGCTGGTGGCCATGTTGGGACAGGGAATGGTCACGGCGCCGCGCAGCGAAGCCGAAGCGGCGGCGGGCCTGGCTTTTGCCGTGGCGCGGCCGTTCGATGCTTTAAGCCGGCCAGTGGCGTCGGGCGCCGAGCGCTCTTTGGTTTTGATCAAGCCGGACAATTTTCAATTCCCCGGAACGCGTCCGGGAGCGGTGCTCGATGTTTTCGCGCGCACGGGTTTGCCGCTGGTGGCGATGAAAGTGCATCACATGTCGGTGGCCGAGGCTATGGAGTTTTACGGTCCGGTGCTGGATGCGCTGACCGAGCGGTTTGGCGCGGAGAAAGGGCGCGACCACTGGGAAAATATTGTCGAGTTCATGTCCGGCAGCCGTCCCTCGTCACTGCCCGCGGCCCGGCAGACCGAGCCTGGCACGGCCAAGATCCTGGCTTTGGTTTTCGAGGGACCGGGGGCAATCGCTAAAATTCGCGCCGTGCTGGGACCGACCGACCCGGCCAAGGCGCCTCCCGGCACCATTCGCAAGGAATTCGGCACCAGTATCATGGTTAATGCCGGCCACGCCTCCGATGCACCGGAAAATGCGACCCGCGAGATCGGCATCGTCAAGGTGGCGGACAATTCGCTGAAAGGATTCGTTGAATCCGTCCGTGCCTCCGCTTAGGCTCATCGTTCACCAATTTCACCGACCTTATTCTATGGATCTCTCTTCCCACGCCGTTCAACTGACACCTTCCCTCACCCTCGCTATCGACAGCAAAGCCAAGGCCATGCGCGCCGAGGGCATCGATGTCTGCGGATTCGGCGCCGGTGAGCCCGATTTCGACACGCCGGAGCACATCAAGGAAGCGGCGATCAAAGCCTTGCAGGACGGTTTCACCAAATACACGCCGAGTGCGGGGATTCCCGACTTGCGCACGGCGATCAGCGAGAAATTTGCGGCCGACAACAAGATCGACTACAAGCCGAGCCAGATCGTGGTGAGCAACGGCGCCAAGCAATCCTGCTTCAACGCGATCCTCGCCTGCTGTGAGCCGGGCGACGAAGTGATCATTCCCGCGCCTTACTGGCTGAGCTATCCGGACATGGTGCGCTTGGTCGGGGCCGAGCCGGTCATCGTGCCGACCAAGGCGGAAAATTCCTACAAGATGACGGCGGCGGAATTCGAAAACGCCATGACCCCGCGCACCAAAATGGTCATCATCAACAGCCCCGGCAATCCGACCGGCTCGGTCTACACCCGCGAAGAACTCGAAGCGCTGGTCGAAGTCGCGCTGACCGAAGACATCTTCATCTTGTCCGACGAAATCTACGAGAAGCTCATCTACGATGACGCCCAGCACGTCAGCGTCGCTTCGCTCTCGAAAGAAGCCTACGACCTGACCATCACGGTCAACGGCTTCAGCAAGGCCTACGCCATGACCGGTTGGCGCCTCGGTTACCTCGGCGCGCCCGCGGAAATCTCCAAGGTGATCGACTCTCTGCAGAGCCACAGCACATCGGGTCCGAATTCCTTCGCGCAAAAAGGCGCGGTGGCTGCGCTCAAGGGTTCGCAGCAGTGCGTGACCGACATGCGTGATGAATTCAACGTGCGGCGCGAATACATGTATGAGCGCCTCGCGGCCATCCCGAATGTTTCGGCGGTCAAACCCCTCGGTGCTTTCTACATGCTGGCCGACATTTCGAAGTTCGGTCTGAGTTCAACCAATTTCGCCGATCGTTTGCTGAGCAAGGCCGAGGTGGCCGTGGTGCCCGGAGTCGCCTTCGGCGACGACAAGACGGTGCGCCTGAGCTACGCGACGGATCTGGAGACGATCAAGACGGGTCTCGATCGCCTCGAGCAGTTTTGCCGGACGATCTGACGGCGCGGCGGAGCCACGCCGTGGTGACAAGAACCGGAGTCTGCGGAGATGGGTCGCCGCGGCGACCAAACTTGTGACGAGTGACGAGTTGCGGATGGAGCGGCGGCGTCTTTCCGAGCTGTAGGCTCTACAGTTAGCTGTGTGTGGCATCGGCATCTTGCCGTTGAAGACCAAGCCCATCGGCAAGATGCCGATGCCACTTGCCCGAGGCAAAAGTCGGCGGGTCAAG
>JBBEEK010000097.1:0-4243 GCA_040880825.1 Chthoniobacterales bacterium | reverse complement strand
CTGGGCAAAGTCGCTTCGCGGCGGTCCAAAAAGTAGAAGCGGCATCCCTGCCGCTTAACCAAATCGACAAGCGCCAGAGATGGCGCTTCTACTTTTTCTAGGTCTCGGGGAGCACGGCCGCTCTCCGAGCCGTAGGCTCTACGAGCCGGAGGCCCCCGGCCGTTTTCATCGGCGCCACGCCGATGAATCTGTCAGAGCCAAAGCGCCTCGCGCGAGGCCTCCAGCTCGTCGAGCCTACGGCCCGGAGAGCCGCACGTGCTCCCCGGGACCGGCAGAACGGCCGGAAGTTCGCCGCCGAACAACAGAAGACAAATCCAAGAACCTCACGATGTTGGAAAAAATTGTGAGGGCTAATGGCCTCTGATCACACATGGACATTCTGCAGAAAGTCCATGCGCGATGCTTTTTAGAGGCGCGTGCTTGGTGGTTGTTGGTGAAACACTGGCCTACTGCCCTCCCGGAACACCGGGCTTTTTTCCGGCCCCGGGGAGGCTGATTTTCTGGCTGAGCATTTTTTCGAAGAGTTCGTTCAAGGCCGAGGCGGGGAGGCGGAGGACTTCGGTGTCGGCCGGTGGTTGCCAGGCGGCGGGGGGCAACTGGTCGGTGAAGTTGATTTTGTCGACTTCCAACTCCAACGAGTAGTCCTCCCCGTTGACGGTGATGCGGCGGGGTTCGTAAGCAGGATTGATCCAGGCGCGGGCGTCGAAGTCGGCGGCTTTGGTTGATTTTTTGATTTCCGGCATGAGGCCGAGACGCAGGCCGCGGTGCGGTGCGCCGTCGATGTCCTGCGATCCGAGGTCCTCGACATTGAATACCACGGGCAGGAAGACGAGCAATTGGGGATCAAGGGCGAGGGGAATGAGCGGGGGGACCGAGGCGTCGGGCGCCGTTTGGTCCACGTTGATGCCGGCGGCTTGGGCCAGGGAGCGCATAGCGTCGGCCGGGGTGGCCCAGAGTTCTTTGCCGGCGCGGCAGGCGGTGAGGACCATGCCGTTGTAGGCCAGATCGACGCGCAGGTGATCGGGGGCCTGCATGGCGAGGCGGAGTTGGGCGCCCTGGGCGGGACGGAGCTTTCCCGAGGCCTCGCCGACCGAGCACTCGATGACCATGGCGCCGGGCTGTCCCGCGGCGCCTCCGAAAACGGAGGAGGCGATGGGGGCCAGGGTCTTGGCGAAGACATCGTAGATCTGCCCTTCGGCCGAGCGGGCGTCGGGGGTGGTGAGCAAGGCGAGCGCGAAGGTCAGACTTGCACCGATCATCTTGCCTGCGCGGCGGCGCGTCCTAGTATGGGGCGCTGAACCCATGACCGCATTTGTTTTTCCCGATGTGCTGGCGTCCGGCGGACTGGTCTTTGCTTTCCAGGAAACGACGATGGCGGGGTTGGCCATCATCGCGACGTTGTTCGTCGCGTCGATCTTCAGTTGGTCGGTCATGATCACGAAGTTCCGTATGATCCGCTTCGCGCGCAAGCAAACCGAGCGGTTTTTCGCCATTTTCCGGAAAAATCGTCAGCCGCTGCACGCTTACGAGACGGGTTTGGTTTTCGAGGGATCGCCGGCTTACGCGGTCTACCGGGCGGGGTGCGAGGAACTGGCCTACCAGATGCTCGGTTCCAGCGAGGTGGATGACACTTTCACCGCGCGGGTGGAGGTGGCGGACCGCATCAGCCCGGCGCAGATGCGCGCCGTGACGGCGGCGATGGAGCGGGCGGTCGGCGAATCCGGTCTTCGCATGGAATCGCAGATGATCATTCTCGCCACGGCGGTCAGCGGGTCGCCCTTTCTCGGACTGCTCGGCACGGTGTGGGGTGTGATGGATGCATTCAGCGGCGTGGCCATGGCCGGCACGCCGAACTTGGCGGCCATGGCGCCGGGCGTGTCGGGGGCGCTGCTGACCACGGTGGTCGGGCTGCTCGTGGCCATTCCGGCCATGTTCGGTTACAACTTTCTCGTCACCAGCCTGCGCTCGATGATCGTGCAGACGGATAATTTCGCGGCGCAGGTTTCCTCGGACTTCGAGCACCGTTTCGTCAGCTACGATCGCCGGAACTGACCCGTCATGCGCCGCTACTCGGACAAACAGGCTTTGTCGACGCTGTCGGAAATCAACGTCACGCCGCTGATCGATCTGGCTTTTGTCTTGCTGATTATTTTCATGATCACGACACCGCTGCTCGAGCGCAGCGTGGATCTCATCGTGCCGACCAGCGAGGCGGCCGAGGGCGCCGTCGATCCGGCCAAGGTGCTGACGGTATCGATCGACAAGAACGACGTGCTGAAGCTGGACCAACAGGAGGTGACCTTCGCGGAGTTGGAAGAACAGCTGTCCGCGCGGCATGCGTCCGACCCGCAGACGGCGGTGGTGGTGCGTCCGCACCGGGAGTTGCCGGTGCAGCGTTTTATTTCCGTGATGGACGTGGTTGCGCGGGCCGGCATCACCAAGGTCGGCGTGATGACGCGTCCCGAGGGGACCTGAGGCGCCATGGGCGAACCCCGTTTCCGGTGGACCGTTGCCGGCGTGGCGATGCTCCACGCCGTGATGATTGGTCTGTTGATCTGGTGGAGTCTGCGCGAGATCCCCAAGCCGCAGATGACGTGGATGAACCCGGCCCAGTTTCTACCGCCGGAGGAAGAGGAGGACCCGACGCCAACCCCCACGCCCGATCCCGCCCAGCCGCGCGATGAGCCGGAACCGGCCGAGACGCCGCTGTCTGCGAAGAGCGAGATCCCTTTGCCAACGCCAACGCCGACCCCTACCCCGACGCCGACGCCGACTCCGACTCCGACTCCAACCCCAACCCCAACCCCAACCCCGACACCCACTCCGAAGCCGACGCCTACACCAAAGCCGACGCCTAAGCCGTCACCCAAACCGTCGCCGAAGCAAAGTCCGAAGCCCTCGCCCAAGCCCAGTCCCAAAGCCAGCCCGAAGGCTTCACCAAAAGCGACGCCGAAGGTGTCTCCGAAGGCGACCCCGAAAGCCACACCCAAGGCGACTCCGGGCGAGGATGCCGCGGCCAAGGAGGCGGCCGTGCCGAAAGCGC
Organism: Chthoniobacterales bacterium; assembly: GCA_040880825.1. Classification (GTDB taxonomy): domain Bacteria; phylum Verrucomicrobiota; class Verrucomicrobiia; order Chthoniobacterales; family JACTMZ01; genus JACTMZ01. Next base: position 1,200 of record JBBEEK010000097.1, on the reverse strand, counting down.
AGGCGGTCGGCGCCACGGTGGATCCGTCGCAATTCGGTTGGTATCACGACCTGCTCCACGATCGCTTTTTCGGTATGTGGGATCAGCCGACCAGCATTGTCGGGTCGGCGAAATTCACCACGACCTTGCGCATCACCATCGCGGCCGATGGGCGGATCAGCAATTTCTCGGTGGTCCGCTCCTCGGGCAATGTGGTGATGGACGAAAGCGTCATGGCCGCCGCGCGCCGGGTCGGCCGGATCGATGCCCCGCCGTCGAGCCTCCTCAAAGGTGGATCTTACACCGTGAATATCAACTTCGAGCTGGATTGAGGGTTTTCTTCGGCGGGCGAGCGTCCCCGCGAGCCGCGTCCAACCCCGCGGCGGCCGACCTCCCCGGCCTGCTGCGATCCCCTGACACAAGGTCAGGGGCGCTGCTCCAAAACAACCGACGCCGGGGATCCGCAGACGGGCGGACAGGCTGGCGACGTTCCGGGAGACGCCCAAAAGATTGACCTTCCCCGACTTGCCTCCTTAAATAAACGGCCCTCCCGGATTCGCATCCAACACAGAAAAAAAACAAAAACATGACTAAAATCGGTATCAATGGTTTCGGGCGCATCGGGCGCCTCGTTTTCCGCGCGATCGCGGAGCAGGGTTTGCTGGGCAAGGACTTCCAAGTGGTGGCGGTCAACGACCTCGTGCCGGCCGACAACCTCGCCTATCTCCTCAAATACGACTCCACCCAAGGTGCTTTCAAGGGCACGGTGACCAGCGAAAAATCCTCGGCGTCGGTCGAAGAAGACGACGTGCTGGTGGTCAACGGCCAGAAAATCAAATGCCTCGCGGTGAAAGAAGGCCCCGCCGCGCTCCCGTGGAAAGAACTGGGCGTGGACATCGTCCTTGAGTGCACCGGACTTTTCACCGACGCCAAAGCCAAAGGCCACCTCGACGCCGGCGCCAAGAAAGTCATCATCTCCGCCCCGGCCAAAGAGGAAGACATCACGGTGGTCATGGGCGTCAACGACGAGAAATACGACGCGGCCACGCACCACATCATTTCCAACGCCAGCTGCACGACGAACTGCCTCGCGCCGGTCGTCTACGTCCTCCTCAAAGAGGGCTTCGGCATCGAGGAAGGTCTCATGACCACGGTGCACAGCTACACCGCGACGCAAAAGACGGTCGATGGTCCGTCCAAGAAAGATTGGAAAGGCGGACG
>JBBEEK010000096.1:0-27659 GCA_040880825.1 Chthoniobacterales bacterium | reverse complement strand
AAGGCCGCGACCACTCCATCCAGATCGAGTTGCCCCCCTTGGCGGTGGTGGGGTTCGTTTTCGAAGCGGCTGTTTAGTTTGCGCAAATCGCCGTTGCTTTTGCATCGCCCCCTGCTAATTTTCGTTTTTAACCATGAATCTTCGCACATCCTCCCGACGCGCCTTCACGCTCATAGAACTTCTCGTCGTCATTTCGATCATTGCCATTCTGGCCTCTTTGGCTGTGCCGGCTGTGACAGGTGCCCTTTCAAGAGGTCAGCTGACCGGATCGCTCAACAACGCGCGGCAACTCCAGCTCGCCACCCAAACAATGGCTCTGGACAGCTTCACTACGGGTGAGGGTCCAGGCTGGCCTGGTGACAGCGGCGATGGCTGGGGTGCTTTTTGCCAAAATCTCGTCGATGGCAAATACCTCACCGAGTCAGATGTGCGGAAAATCTCCTCAGCCCCGGGTGTTAATATTGCGCCCGAGGAGTTCCCTCCTTCAAAAAGTGGCTTGCAGGTTTATTCGGTCAAGGAAAACGATCCGGGCGATGCCATTTTTGTCAGCACCTACAATTGGACAGGCTTTGCCGAAATCACTCCCGACGCTGTGCCCTACGGTGATAAGGGATTCGTGATCTTCCGCAAAGCCGGTGATGGCGGCGTCTACCAAGCCCGCCAAGCCACCAGCCAGGCCTTGGGCAATTCCACTCTCGCAGCGGGTATTGCTCCTAAGCCCTAAGCTAAGCCCGGACTTCAGCCGGGAGTGCGGCCACGGCTTTGAGCACGGCTTCCGACGCCTCTTGGTAACCGTTCCTTCCACCGTCTGGTGAAAAGTGCAGTGGTGCGCCGATAGCCACCTCGATCGAATACATGCAGGGCCAATGCCGCCCGCGTGGGAAGGCCTCGAAGGATCCGGAGACCCGCACCGGCACCACCGGCGCCCCGGTCTTGGCGGCGATCATGCCGAGGCCGGGTTGGGCGGGTTGCAATTTCCCGTCCGGGCTGCGGCTGCCTTCCGGGAAAATGAGCACGGCACCGCCGTTCTTGACGACGCGGATGGCGCCCATCAGGGCGCTGCGGTCGGCGTTTTTCTGGTCGACGGGAATGACGTTCAGTTCCGGGAAAATGGGCCCCAGCACTGGCCAGTCGAGGAGCGATTTCTTGGCGAGATAGTGGATGGCCCTTTGGCAGGCGACACCGACCAAGGGTGGATCAAGGTTGCTGCAGTGGTTGGCCGCGATGATGCACGGACCTTCTTCGATCATGTTCTCCGCGCCGACAACGCGGTAGTGGAAGAAGGTTTTGGCGAGGGCCTTGCTCAGCGAGTAGCCGAGCAGATACCAGAACGTCATTCTTTGCTGCATGCAGCGATGGCGGTTTCCAAGCCTTGGGCTTTCAGTTTTTGCAGCATGGCGGACACCACGCCCTCCACGTCCAGGGTCGAGGAGTCGATCACGGTCGCGCCAGGCGCGATGGTCAGGGGATCGGTGCTGCGTGTCGAATCGATGAGGTCGCGCTTGGCGATTTCCTCGGTTTGCCCCTGATTGCGCCGGCGGCGCTGGCGCACCTGCGGCGGGGCATCGATGTAGAATTTGTAGGGCGTTTCGGGGAAGACGGCAGAGCCGATGTCGCGTCCCTCAACCACGGTTTGTCGTCCTTGGGCGTGGGCACGGATGGCTGCGGACAAAATGTAGCGCACGGCCGGAACGGCAGAGACGGGCGACACGTTGGCGTTGATTTCCTCGCGTCGCAAATCGGACCGCGGGTCGCCGCCATCAATCAACGGGTAATAATTCGCGCCGTCGCAGCCGATCTCGACGCGCGCGTTGCCCGCGGCCGAGGCAACCGCTCCGGTGTCACGGCAGTCGACGTGCAGTCGCAGACAGGCCCATGTCATAGCGCGGTAAAGGTCGCCGGAGTTGAGGAACCGGTAGCCAAGCCGTGCCGCCAGAGCTCTGGCCACGGTGCTCTTGCCCGAGGCGGCGGGACCGTCGATGGCAATGATCACGGTCTCGGATCCGCAAGGCGCTTCAGGCTGGTCCATGGATGAGCTTTTGCAATTGTCCGGCAAAGCCCGGATAGGATGTCTCAACACAGGCGGCATCCTCAATCACTGTTTCGCCGGCGGCGAACAGACCAGCGATGGCAAAGGCCATGGCAATGCGGTGATCACCGTGGCTGGACAGCCGCGTGCCGTGCAAGGGGCGCCCCCCGCGGATCTCCAGACCGTCCGGAAGTTCTGTCACATCCGCCCCCATCGCGGCGAGATGCCGCGCCACCACGGCCAGGCGGTCGGACTCCTTGACCCGGAGCTCAGCGGCATCCTTGATCACCGTTGTGCCTTGGGCCAGCGCGCCGGCCACAGCCAGCACGGGAAGTTCGTCGATAACGTTGGGAATCTCCGCTCCGCCGATGACCGTGCCCCGCAGGGACTTGCCCACGATCTCGACGCGCCCGTAAGGCTCGCCTCCGCCCCTCTGCTTCTCTTCCTCGCGCAGCTTGGCGCCCATGCGCAGCAGGACCGTGAGGACGCCGGTGCGCGTCGGATTGAGCCCGAGTTCATCGATAACGAGGCTGGCGCCCGGCTGTCCGGCCGCCGCCACCAGCCAGAAAGCCGCGCTGGAAATATCCCCCGGCACGTGGAAATCCCGCGCCTGCGGCAGGGTTCCTTTCGTCACGGTGATCCGGTCTCCAGAGCGTTCGACGGGGACGCCGAATTGCTCGAGCATGCGCTCGGTGTGGTCGCGCGTGGCCATCGGCTGGATAACCGTGGTGCGACCGGAGGCGAAAAGACCGGCCAGCAGCACGGCGCTTTTGACCTGCGCGCTGGGCACGGGCAGGCGGTATTCGATGCCCTGCAGGGAAGCATTGCCCTCGATGGTCAGCGGTGGCTTACCTTCGTCACCCTGCGTCTGGAAGCGCGCTCCCATTTGCCCGAGCGGTTCCATGATGCGCCGCATCGGGCGCCGGGAAAGCGAGGCGTCGCCGGTCAGAGTGGAGCGGAAAGGTTGCGCGGCCAGCAAACCCGACATGAGTCGCATGGTCGTGCCGGAGTTGCCGCAATCGAGGTCGGTAGCCGGGGCGGTGAATTTGCCCCGGACGCCGTGGACGACATGGTGCGTCGGCGAGACGGTTTTGATTTCCACCCCGAGTTGGCTTAGGACCCGTAGCGTGCCGAGGCAGTCCTCGCCCGGCAGATAGTTGCTCAGGGTGCAGGGGCCGTCCGACAGCGCGGCCAGCATGGCCGCACGGTGCGAGATGCTTTTGTCGCCCGGCACACGGATTTGTGCCTCGATCAGCGGGGCACGGCGCACGCGAATTTCCATGGTCAATCGCCGCGCATCATCGTTTCGCGCGCCGAGCGGGCTTGGTTCAGGAGGTGGTGCAGCGTTTCGGCATCATCCGCCGCCACCGCCAGACGGAACTCCTCGAGGATGGTGATCAACTTGCCGATGCCCCGCTCTGCTTCGGCGCGATTTTGCGAGAGGATGGCTGTCCACAATTCCGGCGAACCGGAAGCCACGCGGGTTGTGTCGCGGAATCCGCCGGCACAAAGGCGGTGAAAATCCGGGTTCTCGCCGGTGAGCAACCCGACCAAGGCGGCCGCCGCCACATGCGGCACGTGACTGACGAGCGCGGCCGCCCGATCATGCTCGGCTGGGATCATGGCGGCAACCCGCGCGCCGACAGAACGCCAGAGAGCCTCGGCAGCTGTCGTCATTTCCGGACGGGAATTGGCCGTCGGGGTCACGACGCAGAGTGCGTTGTCATAAAGATCGGCGCGAGCGGCCGACAGTCCGGTGGCTTCCGAGCCGCACATGGGATGACTGCCCACGAAATTGCGGTGGGCGGAAAAAATGGTCTCAAGAGATTCGGTGACAGGGCCCTTCACGCTGCCGACATCGGTGACGAGGCAGTCCGCGGAAACCGCCCCTGCGCAGTCGCGTGCGATGTCGGCCAATTTGTCGACCGGCACGCAGAGGACAACAACATCGGCACCGGCGGCCACCTCGGCGGCTTCCGGCGAGCAGAAATCCACCAAGCCGCGGCCTCGCAGTTCTTCGAGCGCTGCGGAACGGCGCCCCCAAGCCCGCAGGTGCGCGTGCGGTTGCCGTTGACGCAGTGCCATGAGCAGAGATCCGCCCATGAGGCCCGGACCAAAAATGGCGATGTTCTGCTGGCGGCTGCTCATAGAGCAGCAAGCATGCCAAGCCGCGTGCCGAACCTCACGACGGAAAACACGCCGTCAGGGAACGAGAAAAATCCGCCCCGTGTAGGGGTCTTTGACTTCGGTGCCCGGAGGAAATCCGCGCACATCGACAAACCCCGCATTCGGCGCGTGCGGACTGGTGACAAAGCCGGGTTTGCCGGGCACAGGGATGCCGTAGGAAATTTCGGGCGTGGGCAAACTGACCGGGGGCGGCGTGGGGCCCGGGGTTGGCGCGGCGACCGGCGTGGTGACCAATGCCGAATCCGTCAGGCCGGCGGAGGTGTCGGTGCCGGTGAGAGGAGGCAGCGCGCTGGTTGCGGTTGGGGAAGGTGCCTGCGGCAAAGTCTGGGTCCCGCCGAATCCATAGCGGTTGCGGGGGGTGCTGGTGGGTTTCTCGTCGGGAGTGCAAGCGGCGACCAAAGCCGCGACGAGACATGCTGCGGTCAGAGCCGAAAAGCGACACTTCATACTTGGAAAGTGACCAGACTTTCGCGCCGACGGCAAGGCGAATCTCAAACCCGCGCTCTCCGGGCTTCCGCGAGCGCCAGCCGCAGGTTGCCGGTAATCCGGCCGTCGAAGAGGGCCTTCCCGATGATGGCGCCCGCCAGCCCGCTGATGCTTTCCAAGTCGGCCAAGTCCAACGCCGACGAAACCCCGCCGCTGGCGATGACCGGGCAAGGGGTGGCGCGGACCATTTCCTTGGTGGCGTCAAGGTTCGGGCCTTGGAGCATGCCATCCGTGGCGATATCCGTGTAGATGACCGCAGCCACGCCGTCCGCGGCGACCGACCCCGCGAGATCAGCGGCGGCGACGGCGGTTGTTTCCGTCCAGCCTTTGACTGCCACCATGCCATCGCGTGCATCGATGCCCACGGCGATTTTGTCACCTCCGAAGCGCTGCACTGCACGGGTAATGAAATCCGGTGATTCGGCCGCGCGCGTGCCGACGACGACGCGGGCCACGCCGGCGGCAAGGGTCCGTTCGATGGCGGCCTCGTCGCGCAAACCGCCGCCGACTTGCACGGGAATCGGGATGGCTTCCACGATACGTTGCACCGTTTCGAGGTTGGATTGAACTCCAGTGAAAGCCGCGTCGAGATCCACCACATGCAGCCAATCGCCACCGCGCGCCGCCCACTCGAGGGCCACGGCGACGGGGTCGTCGGAGTAGACAGTTTTTTCCCCGGCGAGGCCTTGGCGCAGGCGCACGGCTTGGCCGTTCATCAGGTCGATGGCGGGATAGAGCAGCATATCGTCAGCCGGCGGCGAGTCCCCGCACGAAGTTTTCCAGCATGTGCAGCCCGGTGCGCTGGCTTTTTTCCGGGTGAAATTGCACACCGTGAACATTGCCGCGGCGCGCGGCGGCGGCAAAGTCCACACCATGATGGCATGTCGCCGTGATCAGGTTCTCATCCGCCGGAGAGGGAAAAAACGAATGCACAAAATAGACATACATGGGTTCCGGCACGCCGTCGAAGAGCGGCTCGGGGGCGCGCTTCCGCAGGTCGTTCCAGCCCATGTGGGGGACCTTGAGGTCGCGCGTGGCGGGAAACCGGACGACCGATCCGCGCCAATGCCCGAGGCCTTCCTCGCCCGGCGACTCCTCGCTGCCTTCGAAAAGGATTTGGTAGCCGAGGCAGATGCCGAGGTAGGGCCGGTCGGCATCCAGCCAGGTGCGCAACGGACTGGTCAGCCCGCGTTCGCGCAAGCTGCGTGCGCAGTCCCCGAATGAACCGACACCCGGCAGGACGACGGCCGCGCAGGTGTCCAGGTCATCCGGCGAGTCGCAATGCAAAACATCGGCGCCCGCGTGCTGCAGCGCTTTCTCCACGCTGCGCAAGTTGCCGCTGCCGTAGTCGATGACAGCCACGCGGGGCGACGCGGCCATGTTCAGAGTTGTCCTTTGGTGCTCGGCACGCCCTGCACGCGCGGGTCGACCCGTGTGGCTTGGTCGAGGGCGCGCGCCAATCCTTTGAAGATCGCCTCGGCCATATGGTGCGTGTCGCGTCCGTCGAGGAGGGCGACGTGCAGATTCAGTCCGCCCTGCACGCTGAAGGCCCGGAGGAATTCTTCGAGCAACTGGAAGGGAAAGTCGCCGATCGGCCCTGCTTCTTCCGGTGCGTCATAGGCGAGGTAGGGGCGTCCGCTGCAATCGAGCGCGATGCGTGCGAGGGCGTCGTCCATCGGCAACAAGCACCAACCGTAGCGGGCGAGGCCTTGCTTGTCCCCCAGCGCCTCGCGCAGGGCTTGGCCGAGCGCGAGCCCGACATCCTCGACGGTGTGGTGGGCATCGACGTTCAAGTCTCCCTTCGCTTTCAACGAGAGATCGAAGAGTCCGTGTTTGGTGAACAACTCGAGCATGTGGTCGAAAAACCCGATGCCCGTCGAGATATCCGATCGACCAGTGCCGTCGATCGTGAAGGTCAGTTCGATGTCGGTTTCGCGGGTTTGGCGTTTGACGGTGGCGGTGCGGCTCATGGTTGGGCGGACTGTTCTTCTTCTTTGGCCCGGCGGGCGGCTTCGTCCTGCGCTTTTTTGAGCGAATCCCTGAGGGAGGCAAGCAGAACGTGCTGCGACCAAAGTTTCTGGGCCTCGTCCAGACTCGTTTTGGCCCCCTCGAGATCGCCGGTGTCGAGCTGCTCGCGGGCTGTGCGGGCCGTCTCGACGGCGTCGGACATCTTTGCCACGTCGATCCGCGAAAGGCGCGCTTCTTCGGTATCAGCCAGCTTGGACAGATCCTCGAGCACTTTGGCATCCGCCAAGACGGGCAACCACTTGCCGCCGCTTCGCCTGACCCGGTCGATCTGAGCCTGCAGGGCCGCTTTTTCCTGTGCGATGCCCGCCTCGATTTGCAGTCGGCGGTCCGCGCTGGCTAACGGCAACCCCTGTTCCTGTTCGCGGGTGCGACGCTCGAGGTCGGTGCGGGCGCGGGCGATGTTGGCCCGGAGCTTTTCGATCGACGAGAGGGCGGCTTTCACCGCCTCGGGGTAGGAAGAAGAAGTGTTGTGACTTTTCTCCAGCACTTCGAAGGCGGCCAGCGCGGCGGCCGGATCGTCAGCCGTTTTCATTTTGGACCATTGCACGCGTCCGCCAACTTCCGTGCGATCGGCCGGGGAGACATCCTGGGAGATCCATTCGCCATCTACTTTGACTTCGCCGGCCGCCAAGCGGGCGCGCTCGGATTCGAGCGTTGCCGCCAGCTGACGCGCCTGCGGCATGTGTTTGCTGTAGGCGTAGTTCTTCATGAAAGTCTGCACCGGTTCGAGCAGCGCGTCGTAAACCGCGGGATCATCAGCCGTGTCGGGGGCGGAGATTGGGGCGATTTCGTCGAAGGCAATGTCGTCCTGGCCAGCGTGTTGGATTTTGGCAACGTCGGCGCGCGGATAAGACTTTTCCCCGCGGACGGTCGGGCTTGTTTGCACCTCGATCCGCACCGATCCGGAGGTCACGGAGAGGATCTTGCCTTCGATTTTGGTGCCGTCCTGCAACTCGATCGACTCCGTGCCGTAAGTCGCCAGGGGAAGGCACAGAAGGCTCAATAACAGCAGCTTTCGCACGAGGTGAAACTAGCGATTTGTCGGGCCGACGTCACGCGGCAATACGCTGGGTGATTTCCCGACCGATGGCCAGACACGCCGTGGCGGCGGGGCTGGGGGCGTTGACGACATGCAACGCGCGGGGGCCGGAGACGAGGCGGAAATCCTGCACGAGTTCACCGTCGCGCGAGATGGCTTGGGCCCGGACGCCGGCGCCACCGGTGGTGAGGTCCTCTTCCCGCAATTCCGGAACCAGCCGTTGCAGGGATTGGCAGAAAAGTTTTTTGCTGAGCGAGCGGACGCCCTCGTCCCACGCCATGCGCGGGTGACGCGCGAGAAATTTCCATAGTCCGGCAAATCCGACGGACTCGGCCAGATCACGCGCGTTCCATTGCGTCTTGCGGTAGGCCTCGCGGCCGAAAGCCAACACAGCATTCGGTCCGGCCTCGATGCCGCCGTGGATGAGGCGCGTGAAGTGGACGCCGAGGAAAGGATAAGCCGGGTCGGGCACCGGGTAGATAAGGTGTCGCACGAGATGCGCGGCCTCGGGGCGCAATTTGTAATACTCGCCGCGGAACGGGATGATGCGGTCGGAGGAATCGAGCCCGGCGAGGCGACAGACGCGGTCGCTCTGCAGACCGGCGCAGTTGATCAGGAAATCGCCGGTGAATTCGCCGGCCGACGTTTCGGCAGTCCAGCCGTCCGAATTTTCGTTCAGGCGGGTGACTTCCGCGCCGGTGGCGATGCGTCCTCCCATGTTGAGAATATCATCATGCAGCGCGGCGCAGACGGCGGCGTAGTCGACGATGCCTTCCTCCGGAACGTGGAGCGCGGCGACGCCGGCGGCGTGCGGTTCGAGGTCGCGCAAGCCTTCGCGGTCGAGGCGGCGCAGGCCGATCAGGCCATTGGCGCGGCCGCGAGCCTCGAGTTCGTGCAGGCGGGGGATCTCGCTCTCGTCGACGGCCACGACGACTTTACCGCAGATTTCGTGCGGGATGTTTTTCTCGCGGCAGTAGGAGGTCATGGCGCGGATGCCTTCCACGGCAAGCCGCGCCTTGAGCGAACCCGGTTGGTAGTAAAGTCCGGCGTGGAGCACCCCGCTGTTGTGCGTGCTCTGGTGGGTGCCGACGCGCAATTCTTTCTCCAGCAGCGCCAGCGTCTTGGTGCGCCCCGAGCGCAGCAGTTGCCAGGCGGTGGCGAGCCCGACAAGGCCGCCGCCGATGATCAAGGGCTTTTGCATGGAACGACCGGCAAAGAAAAAGCGGCCCTGCGCAGGAACGCCGGGCCGCTTGCTGAGAAGACGTCGGGCTGGCGCCTTACTTCCTGATCTTCCTGAGCAACGGCAGGCCGGTGCGTTCGTTCTCCGAGACTTCGTAACCGGCCGGAAGGGCGTCGATGGCGCCTTCTCCGGGTTGGCCCGCGAAGTAGTAGAGGGTGACTTCCTGGCCACCGCGCAACTTCTGGAGACGCTCGTGGAGGAAATAAGTTTTACTGCTTTTTTTGCTGACTGTGCTGAATGACATGGTGGTTTTGTTTCCTTTCTTGGGTTTGGGTGGGAGTCAAGAGGGTCAGATAACCCCGGCCTTCTTGAGAGTGGCGTAAGCCCCGTTTTTGTTGATTGTCTTCAAGGCTCGGGCGGTGAGCTTCACTTTGATAAACCGCTTGAGCTCGGGCACCCAGATGCGTTTTTCCTGGAGGTTCGGGGTAAAATAACGGGGCGTGTTGGCCGTGACGTGACGGCCGACGCCGCCCTTCTTCTTGGCCATACCGCGGCGATGGATGATTGAGCCGCGCTTGGGCTTGGCTCCGGTGACACTGCAAACTCTAGACATACTTTTCGCTTTCTTCTGTTGGTTATCCTTGATGTTGGTGGACGAAGCCCTTGCCTTCAAGCATTTCGACATCGGCGTCGATCATGATCTGCACCAGTTCCTTGAACCGGACCTTCGGTTCCCAGCCCAATTGCTTCTTGGCTTTGGCCGGATCACCGATGAGCAGATCGACCTCGGCCGGGCGCTCGTAGCGGGAGTCATACTTGACGTATTTCTCCCATTCAAGCCCCACATGCCCGAAGGCCTCTTCCACAAACTCTTTGACCGTATGGGTTTCGTTGGTCGCCAGCACGTAGTCGTCGGGCTGGTCCACCTGTAACATACGCCACATCCCCTCCACGTATTCCGGCGCATAGCCCCAGTCGCGTTTGGCATCCATGTTGCCCAGATAAAGGTCATTTTGCAGCCCGAGCTTGATGGCCGCCACGGCGCGGGAAATTTTCCGCGTGACGAAAGTTTCACCCCGCCGCGGGCTCTCGTGGTTGAAAAGGATGCCGTTGCTGGCGAAGAGCCCGTAGCTCTCGCGGTAATTCACCGTGGCCCAAAACCCGAACACCTTGGCGCAGCCGTAAGGGCTCCGCGGCCAGAATGACGTCGTCTCCGTCTGCGGCACCTCCTGCACCTTGCCATACATCTCGCTGCTTGAAGCTTGGTAAAAGCGCGGCTTCACCCCCGATTCGCGGATAGCTTCCAAAATCCGGATCGTCCCCACGCCGGTCACATCCGCCGTGTATTCGGGAATATCGAAACTGACCCGCACATGGCTCTGCGCCCCGAGGTTGTAGACCTCATCCGGCTGCAATTCGTAGAGGAGCTTGGTCAGATTCACCGAGTCCGACAGATCTCCGTAATGGAGGAAAAGCCGCACCCCGTTCACATGCGGGTCCTGGTAAAGATGATCGATCCGCGCCGTATTGAACGTGCTGGCCCGCCGGATGATCCCGTGCACCTCGTAGCCCTTGGCCACCAGCAGATCGGCCAGATATGAGCCGTCCTGACCGGTGATCCCTGTGATGAGTGCCTTTTTCATGTCCGCGCCTTAAGCGCCGGACACAGTAAGGGCCTCCTCTTGGAGAGCAAGCAAAGTTTCGATCCCGGCCCGCCCGGCCCGCAGCATCTCAAAGAGCGCCTCCTCCCCGAAGGTCGCCTCCTCCCCGGACCCCTGCACCTCCACAAACTCCCCGCCCTGCGTCATGACCAAGTTCATGTCCACCGTCGCGTCCTTGTCCTCCACGTAATCCAAATCCAGCAGCACCTCGCCGCCGACCACGCCGACACTAACCGCTGCCATGCGTTCCTTGAGGGCCGATTCCTTGATTTTTCCCTCCTCGATCAACTTCCGGCAGGCCAACTCCACCGCCACGCAGGCTCCCGTGATGGCCGCCGTGCGCGTCCCGCCATCCGCCTGCAACACATCGCAATCCACCCACAGCGTCCGCGGCCCCAACTTGTCCAGATCCACCACCGCCCGCAACGCGCGCCCGATGAGCCGCTGGATTTCCGTCGTCCGTCCGTCGAGTTTCCCCCGCGAAATGTCCCGCGCTTTCCGGTCGAGTGTCGAGTAAGGCAGCATCGAGTATTCCGCGGTCAGCCACCCTCCCGGCACCTTCTGCACCTGCATCCAACGCGGCACCGCCTCATCGATCGTCGCCGCGCAGACCACCTTGGTGTTGCCGAAAGAGACCAACACCGAGCCCGCCGCGTGCGGCGCGATGCCCTGTTCAAAAGTTACCGGACGTAACCCGTCCGCCGCCCGACCGAAAGAACGTTCCATCCGCCCATGACAAAGCGGATGGCGCCGCATGGCAAGCACCGAGCCTACGGTTCGATCGGTCGCCCGCTGTCCTTCGGCTTGCGGAAGAGGGCGATCATCACGCCTTGGATGACCAGTTCGTGCGCCGGGATGAGGTCCGGGTATTCCGGGTGTTCCGCCCGCAGGAACGGACGCCGGTTGCGCACGAGGTAGCGCTTGAGCGTGGTCTCGCCGTCGATCAGCGCGGCCACGATGTTGCCGTGGTTCGGTTCGCGCAATTCGAGCACGACGAGGTCACCGTCGAGGATGTGCGCGCCGGTCATGGAATCCCCGCGCACCCGCACGGCGAAAGTGCGGGCCGTGCGGCGGATGTCGAGCGAGTCGAGGTCGGCGTAGATGCAACCGTCCGGCCGCTGCTCGCGCGTGTCGGCAAACCCCGCGGGGATGTCGCCGTAGACCGGGATGGCCGCCACTTCCCGGCGGTCGTCGCCGGTGACGCGCAGCGTGCGGGCCGCGCCGGGTGCGCGGTGGAGGAGCTTTTTGCGCTCCAGCGCGCGGAGGTGGTCGGCGGCGGCGTTGGGACTGGCGAAGCCGAAGTGACTCTGGATTTCCCGCACGGTAGGCGGCACGCCATGACGCGTGCGGTGGCGGCGGATGTAATCAAGGACCTGCTGCTGGCGCTTGGTTGCGGTGCTGGACATATGTCCAGTATTCTTCGAAGGGCCGGCGTCGGTCAAGAAATGTCGCGGCGACGCGACAAAGGCAGTTTTGGTCCGAGCAATTCTTTGCGCCGCCGCTTGGCTTCCTTGCGCTCTTTTTTCAACTGCGCATAGAGGCGGTCTTTTTGTTCCGGCGTGAGTTTTCCGGTCACCTCGGGGTCACCGGCTTCCTCGAAGTCGACCGATGTCACTTCCACCGGCCGCAGGGCCACGATGCGGGCGCCACAGACAATGCCGATATTTTGTCCGGCCGCGGCCTCCTTGAGATAAGTCCCGAGGTGTTTCTTGGCCTCGGTGATGGTGACGGTCTTCACGGCTGCGACGATGATGGCCAAGCGACGATGACGCCGAAGGCCGCGCCGAAGATCGCGCCGCGCCACCAGGTGGCAGTCAGCGGGCAGGTGCCGGAGGTGCATTGACCGAAGTAGCCGAGCGCGGCGCCGACAGCCGTGCCGATGAGGATCGGGAGCAGGAATCGCGTCATGGAGGCAAGATAACCCGCAACGCCGGATTGCAAAGCCCAAGCGGGCGGGTTTTGCTAGGTGGTATGACCAAAACGCTGGCCCTGCGTCCCAAAGGCAAGCACCCGCTGCACGTGCTGTGGGAGTGCGAGATCTGGCCGGCGGAATTGGCGGATAGCGCTGCCCCCGGACTGCGCGAGCGTGTGCTCTCCGGCCTGCCGCGCTTCGAGCGCGCCGGCGCGGGGTGGGGGGCCGTTGAGTTGTGGTCGGACAAACTCCTGCAGGAAATTTTCCACACCGACGAGGCGATCGCGCTGGCCGACGTGCCGCGGTTGTGTTGCGAATTGCCCGGTGTCGATGGCTGCCTGTTGGCGCGCCGGCACGAAGTGCTGGTCGAATGGACCATGCCGCTCGACCTGCGGCAACGTGAGTTGCTCGAGTCGGCTTCCGGGGCGTTGGACCGTGCCGCGGACGCCCGCGCGGCCGGTTGGGGTGAGCCGAGCGGGATCACCCTGCACTTGGAAGCCGGCAGCGCCAGCCTGCTGCGCTGCGAGGCGTTGCAACTGCTCGTGCTGCACGAAAAGCGCGGCTTCGCGCCCGGCGTGCGCGAGAAATTGGCCATGGCCCTGGGCGCCGTGGCGCGGTCTTTGCGGTCCGGGGCATGAGCTTCAGGCGAACCACTCCGGCGGCAACCGCTCTGCCTTCGCGCCGGGCATGCGGATGAGGGCCAGCGCTTGCCGGCAAGTGACGAGCACCGTGCCATCCTCCGGGCGCACGATTTCGAAGTTCACCCAGAACCGCACGCGGGACAGCTCGCTCACCCCGCCACGCACGAGCAGGCGCTCGCCGACCTTGCCGGGGGAGCGGTAATCGATCTCGGTGCGCAGCACGACCGGGTAAAGCCCGGTCTCGACCATCTGCCGCAGCGGCATGCCCATTTTTCCGGCCATGATCGTCCGCGCCTCCTCGATGAAACGCAGGTAAGCGAGGTTGTGCACTACCGCCGCGCAGTCCGTGTCGTAGAACATCACGGTGATTTCATGCTCGATGCGGGGCAGGTGATCGGCGGGCATGGAATGGAGTCTGCCCGCGGGTGCCGGCGGGGGCCAAAGCAAATTCGTGTGGATTTCCGTTTGCACCGCGGGGCAGATGGCCGTATCAGCACGCTCTTGCAATGAAAGACTGGGACATCTCCTCGGCGCTGGCGCTCTACAATGTGGAACGCTGGGGCGCGCCGTATTTCTCGATCAACCCCGCCGGCCACGTCTGCGTGCGCCCCCACGGACAGGCCGGCTGCGCCGTCGACATGATGGAGGTTGTCGCCGAGGCGCGCGCTCGCGGGCTGCCTTTCCCGATCACCCTGCGCTTCCAGGATCTCCTGCGCCACCGCGTCCAAACCGTCAACCAAGCTTTCGCCGAGGCCATCGCCGGGGCGGGCTACGGCAATGTTTACCGCGGCGTTTTCCCCATCAAGGTCAACCAGCTCCGCGAGGTGGTCGAAGAAATCGTCGACGCCGGCGAGCCTTTCCATTTCGGCCTCGAGGCCGGCAGCAAACCGGAGTTGCTGGCCGCACTCTCCATCCACACCGATCCCGAAAGCCTCATCATTTGCAACGGCTACAAGGATGCCGAATACATCCGCCACGCCATGCTCGGCCGCAAGTTGGGCAAGCGTCTCGTCATGGTCGTGGAAAAAATCGAGGAACTCGCGCAGGTCCTGACCATCGCCCGGCAGATGAATGTCGAACCGTGGATCGGCGTCCGCGTGCGTCTCGCCACCAAGGGCTCCGGCAAGTGGGCCACCAGCGGCGGTGAGGATGCCAAGTTCGGCCTCTCCACCGCCGAACTCGTGCAAGTGAGCGGCCTCCTCCAGCGCGAAGGCATGGCCCACTGTCTCAAGCTCGTCCATTTTCACGTCGGCTCGCAGATCACCGACATCGGCACGATCAAACGCGCCGTGCGCGAGGCCGCCCGTTTCTACGCCAAGCTGCACAAGCTCGGTCACGAACTCGGTTACCTCGATGTGGGCGGCGGGCTCGGCATCGATTACGACGGCTCGCGCACCACCTTCGACAGTTCGGTCAACTACACCCTGCACGAATACGCGCGCGACGTGGTGGCCGCCGTGCAGGAAGTGTGCGACGAGGAAAAAGTGGCCCACCCGATCCTCGTCAGCGAGAGCGGCCGCGCCATCGCTGCGCACCACTCCGTGCTCGTCGTCGAGGCCTTCGGCGCGATCGAAAAAGTTTCGCCCGGGCCCGAGGTCAAAGCCGAGGCCGTCGATCCGTCCGTCGTCGGAGACATCCTCGAGATCTACGGCAAACTCGGCAGCAAGCACCGCCTCGAGAGCTTGCACGACGCGCAGGAGATCCGGGAAAAAGCCGATTCGATGTTCGCTCTCGGCCTGCTCGACCTGCCGGCCAAAGCCAAAGTCGAGATCGTCTACTGGCGGATTGCCGCCAAGGTCGTCGAACTTTTCCGCGGCGTGCGCTACGTGCCCGAGGAGGTCAAGGACCTCGAGGTCTCGCTCAGCGACCAGGTGCTTTGCAACTTCTCGGTCTTCCAGTCGCTCCTCGACCACTGGGCGCTCGGACAACTCTTTCCCGTCATGCCCCTCCACCGTCTCGACGAGCCCCCCGACCGGCAGGCCACGTTGGTCGATATCACCTGCGACTCGGACGGCAAGGTCTCGCGCTTCATCGACCTGCAGGACGTCAAACCGACGCTTCCGCTGCATCATCTGGTCGAGGGTACGCCCTACTACGTCGGCTTTTTCCTCGCCGGTGCCTATCAGGATATCATGGGCGACATGCACAACCTCTTCGGCCGCGTCAACGAGATGCACATCTTCCTCGATGAGGACGAGGACCGCGGCTACTACATCGAGGAAATCATCGGCGGCAACACCATCGGCAACGTGCTCGCCCTCACCCAGTGGGAGACCAGCGAGTTGGCGCGGCGCATGAAGGTGCAGATCGACGCGGCCATCAAGCAGGACCGGCTCAAGCCGAACGAAGCGATGCGCCTGCTCGACGATTACGAGAAGGCGCTGGACGGCTACACGTATCTCAATTGCTTCGGGGCGACTTGATCACTTTTTGTAGCCGGAAGAGGCGAACCAACTGAACGGCACCGCGCCGTGCGAGAGCAACCGGTCGTTGAACTGGCGCAGGCTGCCGCGATGCGCGGCGAATAGTTTTTCCACCTCGCAGCGCCCCAGCAGGTAGCTCATCGGGACGGTGGGGGCGGCGGTATACCAGTTCACGTCGGCGGCCGCGCGGGCTTTGGTGAAACCGACGTTTTCCACCAGGTGCCGGGTCGCCGCGGGGTGGCTCATCCCGCCGGTGTGCAGTCCGATGTCCACCAGAATGCGATGCGCGCGCCAAAGCGCGTCGTGCAATTGGATGAGCCGGGCGTGCGGGGCGCGGTAGATCTTCCGGTCGATGCAAAGCTTCTCGCACCACAGCGTCCAGCCCTCGTAGAAAATGGCGTGCGAGAACATGCGGCGCAGCCGGCTCGCGTGTCGGTTCTGCACGATGAACTGCAAATGGTGGCCGGGATACGCCTCGTGGGCGCAGGTCAGTTCCAAGCCGAAATGTTGTGCCACCTCGCGGCGGCGATCGGTGTCGTTCTTCGCCTGCTGCGAAAGGTCGTTGACCCAGAAAATGCCCGTCTGGTCGGGGTCGAACGGCCCCGGCGCGCTGTAAGCGGCGGTCGGAAACTGCTCGCGGAGGAAATCGGGCACGGGCACGACCTGCAACTTCTCCCCGCGGGGCAGGCTGACCAACCCCGCCCTCCCCAGATGATCTTTGAGGCGGCCGGTGACCGCGCGGTATTCGCTCAGCAGATCTCCGGCGGACGGCTGCCACTCTTCGCGCAGCCGTTCGAGGGTTTCATGCGCCGGACGCCGGCCGAATTTGCCGGCCTCGCGTTGGAGTTCGGCCGAGACCGAGGCGACGAGACGGTGGCCCTCGGCCGCAAGTTCCGCCGCGCTCGCATCAGTGCCCATCCGCTCACGCAGGAGGAACTCGAAATTCGCGCGGCCGACCGCGAAGCCGTTCGCGGCGCCCGTGGTGATCCTCTCCAGCCGCCGGGCATACGTGCGGAAAGCCGCGGCCGCCGCGGCGAAGAGTCGCTGCGCCCGTGCGGGTGATTTGGCCAAGGGCACAATTTGCGCGGCGGCCTGCTCGAGGAAGGTGGCCGCGTGCGTGCTCGAGCGCACCGCCAGCTTGGTCCAGAGCGGCACCGGCCGGCGCAGGCACGCCTGGCCTTCGTCGAGAAAACGCGGGATGTCGGCCAGGAGCGAAAGAATGTCGGGTGTGACCGCGCGGAGGTTGTCCGCGTGGCGCACCATGAGGTGGAAGACGGCGTTGACCGCGCTGCCGCTGTGCGTTTGGGGATCAAGTTGCCAGCGCGGATGGTCGCGGTGGAAAAACAGCGCGGTGCGCAGGTAAGCGAGGAAGGCGCGGCGGTCGGTCCAGTCGTCGCCTTCACCCGGCGGGAGCGCTTCGATGACCGGCAAGGTTCGCTCGAGCAGGCCGGTGTGGCGCCGGTGGGCGTCCGGGCTGTTGGCCCCCAGCCGGCCGCGGTATTCGCGCAGCCCGGTTTCGGCCGCGTCCTGCGGGAAAGTCTCCCAAGCAGTGCGGAAAAACTTCTCCGCGGCGGCGTGCAGTTGCGGGGCGCGGCTGCGCGGGGGCGGACGGAAGATAGCCGTCATGAGGCGGGCCCGACGGGTCAGTCTTTCTTCACGATCCGGCCCTCTTGGTCGACGCGGGCGGACATGACGGTGTTGATTTCAATGGCGAGGTCGCGCATCTGCTCGACTTCGGATTTCGACGGCGCGCGGTCGGCGGCGTCGCCGGCGATCTTGCGGATGGTTTCCAGTCGCGAAGTGATGGCGGTGACCAGCTCGGTGTTTTTCAGGCGCGGGTTCAGCGTGGAGAGGCGCTCGAGGAAATAATCCATCACGTCGGGTTTCATCAGCCCGGCGGCGCGCTGCGGGCTGTAGTTGTCCGCCGTGACAATGGTGCCGATCTCGAAGCCGCGCAGCCATCCGCCAAGGCTGATCATGTGCGCCATTTCCTCGTCGCGCAGTTCGATCATGGCTTCCTCGACATCGGACTGCGTCTTGATCAGCTCGAGTTTGAGTTCCGGCCAGTCGCCGCGGCTGCCGAGTTCGAGCAGGCTGTTGGCGTGGGAGGAAAGGCGCTGGCCGACGGCGAGGCTCTTGGCTTGGCGCAGGAGGGCGCGGCCGACTTTCTGGATGAGGCTTTTCTGCTCGGCGACGACCGCGAAGAAACCATCGGAGATGAGCGCGCCGAAATTGAGCGAGGTCTGGAAACGGTTGTTATAGGTGCGGTCGAAATCGGTCTCGGCGATGAGTTTGACCGGCACCGGTTTGAAAATCTCCAGATCGGTAAAGAGGCGCTGGATGGAGGGCGCGGTCAACTCGTTGACCCCCAGTTCCTCGCGGGCGTAGTCGTCCCGCAGGATCTCGGCCGGCGATTCCGCGCGTGGCGCGGCGGCGGAGACCATCAGCAGGGAAGTGGTGATCAGGGCGGCTCGCATGCGATCGCTGACCTTGCCACAAAGCCGCGACGGTGTCCATGGGGCGCCGCCCCCATTTCGCGCTGGCCCCGCGCCCCGCGGGACGGGATGATGGGGGCATGAAAAAGGTGCTTGTGCCCGTCGATTTCAGCGACACGCAGGGGCGGTTGCTGGCCGCCGCGGAAAACGAGGCGCGCCTGCGCGGCGCATCACTCGTCCTGCTCCACGTCATCGAACCCGCTGCCGAGGTGGCCGGCTTCGAGACCGACCCGGAAATGATGCGGCTGAGAATCGGCCAGAACCTCGAGGTCGAACAACGCATCGAAGACGAACGACTCAAGGAGCTGGCCAAGGAAGTCGCAACGCGCGGCGTGGCCTGCGAGTCGTCCGTGAAATTCGGCCTCCCGGCCGACGAAATCATGTCGGCCGCGCGCGATCACGATGCCAGCCTCGTCATCATGGGCTCGCACGGCCACGGCGCGCTGTATCATCTTTTCACCGGCAGCGTGGTCACCGGCGTGCTCAAGCGGATCGATGGTCCGGTGCTCGTCGTGCCGCTGCACGACAAGTCCAAGTAGGCGGGCGCGGCGCATGACGACCGACTGGGCTACCTGGCAACCGCGCGAGCGGGCCAACCTGTGCTTTGTCGTGCGCGGCGATGAGGTCCTGCTCATTCACAAAAAGCGCGGACTCGGCGCGGGGAAAATCAACGGCCCCGGCGGGCGCCTCGAGCCGGGCGAGACGGCGCACGAGGCGGCCATCCGCGAAGTGCAGGAAGAACTCGGCGTCACGCCGCACGACCCGCAGCTGCGCGGGGAATTGCACTTCCAGTTCGCCGATGGCTACGCGCTGCACTGCACGGTTTTTTGGGCCGACGGTTGTGACGGCGAACCGGTCGAGACCGACGAGGCCGTGCCGCTCTGGGTGCGGCGCGACGAGATTCCCTTCGACCGCATGTGGGCCGACGACCGGCACTGGTTACCCGGACTTTTCGAGGGGCGGCGGTTTCGCGGTTATTTCGAATTCGACGGCGACCGCATGCTCGCACACCGGATGGAGTGGAGCGACGGGGAGGGGACGCTATGACAATCGCGCAATTCGTCCTCGGGCTCGGGATCGGCGCGCTCACCGGCGTGCTGGCCGCCCTGTGCGGCGTGGGTGGTGGACTCATCATGGTGCCGGCCTTCGTGCTGCTCATGGCGCTGGACCAAAAATCCGCCATCGCCACCTCGCTGGCTGTCATCATTGCCGTCTCGTTGGTCGCAACGCTGAAATATTCCGCGGCCTCGCTCGTCAAATGGCAGGTCGTCCTGCCCGTTATGCTCGGTGCTGTGCTCACCACGTGGCTGGCGACCGACTGGCTGAAGCATTTGTCCAACGACACGCTGTCCCGGATTTTCGGAATCTTGATGGTTGTAGTAGGGATTCGGATGCTCTGGGTTCGCTGACCGCAGAAAAAGTGGGTCTTTCGAAGAATTTTTTTATCTATTCAAAATGTTCTCCTCAAGTGACTTATGGAAAATCATGATTGGCCTCCAAAAAAAATCGTATTTTTTCCCTTGCGTCCCCCGGGGTGCGTGCTACTTTGCTCACATCTTTAGTAAAGATTGTTCTGGGGGGAACAGCAGCCCTTCTCGTCATTCGACGAGGAGGGCTGCAACTTTTTAGGGGTAACACTTCGGGCCGCGTCCGCCCTGTTGCGTCATGAACCGCCCGACCCGGCCCTCACCCCAGCGCCGCCGTCTTTTATTGCTCGGTGGTCTGCTCGTTCTCCTTGGTTCCGCTTGGCTGGTCCACGGTGCGGTTCTCTCGCAGGTCGTGCGCTGGGTGGTGCCGTGGGCGGCCGGTCAGGCGGGCTTCGCCGTCACCCTTGGCGAAGTCCAAGCCCGCTTGTCGGCTCCCATCCTCCTGACCGACATCGAAATCTCCCGCCCCGGAGGCACCCGCCTGCTGGCCGCGGCTGGCCAATTGGATTGGGCCCGCTGGGAGGAATGGGGCTGGGCGCCCACCACATGGATTGGACGACTGGCCGTGCGTGGCCTCGCGGGCCGGGTCGCTCCGGCCGAGGAGCGCCCGCTGGGGAGTGCTCCCCCGGGCCCGCCCGTCGCCCCCGCCGCCGTGCCGCCGTGGCCGCGTGTGGTCGAAATCATTGACGGCAACCTCCTCTTCACCGGGTCCGGTTGGTCGTGCGATCTGCGCGGCTTGGATCTCTTGCTGACCGCCGACGCCATCGGCTCGCTGCGGGTGCGGGAGGCTGTCGGACGAGCAGGGCAGCTGGGCAAAAAATTCGCCGATCTCCGGGCCGTGACGGCGTGGCGCGATGGCGTGGCCTACTTCGCCGACCTCTCGCTCGACGAAAACGTCCTCATCGACAAATTATCCGTCGCGCTGACCGGCCCCGCCGCCGTCACCCTGCAGGCCCGTGCCGGCGGCGGCTACGTTTACGCCGACATTTCCGGCGGCGGTGCGTCGACCAAGGCCGCGCTCAATGCGCTCAACGTCTCGCTGGCTGGCGCCGCGGCCTTCGGCGGCATCGAGGGCGACATGGAGGGCACGGTCGACCTGGCCAAACTCACCTTCAATGGCGATCCGGCCCAACCGCTCTCCGCGCAGATCTCGCTGCGGCTCGAGGCCAAGGATTTTGCGTGGCGCAAAAATGCGGTGGAGGAATTGACCGCCGGCTTGAGCGTGGCCGGACGCCGAATCCGGCTCAGCGAGTGCCTGCTGCGGCAGAAAGCGAACATCGTGAAATTGCGCGGCACGTTGACCCTGCCGCCGGACTCCGCGGACTGGCGCGAGGCGCCGTTCGATTTCGAAGTCGATGCGGACGTCGGCCATCTGCATTCGCTCGCGGGGCTCTTCGGTGCGCCCTGGAACGAGTTATCCGGCGGTCTGCGCGTCGAAGGCCAGGGCTCGGGCCGGGCGTCCGACGGCGAAGGATGGCTCAAGGTGCGCGGTTGGGGCCTGCAGGCGCGGGGTATCCCGGCCAGCTCCCTCCAGGCCGATCTCAAGCTGGAGGGACGCGACCTCAAACTCAGCGGTCTCGACGCGCAGAGCGGGCCCGATTTCGCGCGCGGGCGCGGCCAGCTCACCTTGGACCAATCTTTGAACTACCAAGGGCGCCTCGAACTCCGCGTGCGCGAGGTCTCGCGCTACCTCGAACCGCTCGGCCGCTTCGCGCCGGATTGGGCGCGCCAAGGCGGAGTGCTGCTTTTCTGGGACGGCGACGGCACCACCACCATGCATTCCGGCGTGGTCACGCTCGAACTCGTCCGCTTCACCGGCGACCTCAATCCCGTGCCGGTCAACGCCAAGCTCTCGGCCACCTATTCGCCGGGCAATCTCTACGTCAGCCGCTTCCTGCTCGATCGCGGGCCACTCTCCCTTTCCTCCAAGCTCTACTTCGGCGAAACCGGGCTCACCGTGCAGGACTTGCAACTCTTCAGCGGTCGCTCGCGCCTGCTGCTCGGCGAACTCTTTCTTCCGCTCTCACTCGATGCCGTGCTGGCCCGGCGTCCGTGGCAGGAAACCGTCATGACCGACCGCGATGTTTATGCCTACATCCGCTCGGATGACCTCGACTTCGGATCGCTCGCGGCTTTGTTCGGCCAGGAGACCACGTTGCGCGGCCGCGCCGATCTGCGGCTCGATGCCAGCGGGGTTTGGAAAAATGCCCTCATTGACGGGCAACTCTCTGTCAACGGTCTGGCGGGACGGTTTCCCGCGGTGCGCCTTCCGTCTTCCCGAGGACAAGTCACCTTGCAGGTTCGTGACCGCAGAGCTTCCGTCGCGCTCCATCTCCAACCCGATGGCGCGGCACCGCTCGACGCGCAAGCGGTGTTGCCGTTGTTCGGCGAAGGTCCCGATGGACGCTGGAGCCTGCTCAACCAAACCGAGCCGTGGCACATTGAAATCGATCTTGCGCGCGTCGACCTCGCGGCTTTCGCGCCGACGGCCGGCGGCTTGACGGCCGATCGCGGTTTCCTCAGCGGGAAAATCCGCATCGACCAGACGCCGGCTGCACCGCAGGCCGGAGGGACTTTGGCCTGGGAAGGCGGCCGCGTGGTTCTGCCCGGCGGATGGAATCCTCTCGAAGATATCCATGCGCGCGCCGTGTTTTCCGGCACGACAGCCGTGTTTGAGGAGACCCGGGCCCGCTGGGGCGAGGGGACGCTCGGGGTCGCGGCCAACGCGGACTTTGCCGACCACCGCAACCCCGTGTGGGAAATCCTCCTGCGCGGCGAAGCACTGCAAATTTACCGCGACGAAAACCTCCGGTTGCAACTCGATGCCGATCTCGCGGCCCGCGGCGACCGCGACCAAGGTGTCATCCGCGGCACCCTCGCGCTCGAGGGCAGTGCGCTCCTTCGTGGCTTCTCGCTGGCGCCGCAACTCGGTCCGGTCAAGGCCTCGAACAGCGCGCCGCCCTTCCGGATTGCCGTTGCGCCTTTTGCCGGCTGGCCCTTGGAAGTGGATGTTTCCGCCGCCTCGCCCCTGCCGGTCGGAAGCGACGGCACCCGGGGCGCGCTCCGTCCGGATCTTTATTTGCGCGGCACCGGTGCTGAACCCCTGCTGCTCGGCACGATCGCGGTCGACAACCTCCGGGTTGCTTTGCCGGCCGACGGTGAATTGGCCGGCAGCGGCCGCCTCCACTTCACCGGTGCCAAACCTTGGATCCCTTACCTCGACCTGACCGGCCGCGCGCGGGCCGGAGTTTATGACATTTATGCGGGCGCTTTCGGGGCGCTCGACGGGCGTAAGCTCTTCTTTTCTTCCTCTCCGCATCTGGAAACCGGCCAGATCGTCATGCTTCTGGCCACCGGCGTGTCGCCGCTGGCCACGCCGGTGGGGTCCGTGACGCCCGCAGACAAGCTCGCCGCCGAACCTTCGTGGCTCGAGTTGGACAAAGTTCGTGGTCTGCTCGGGTGGAGCACAGAGGCCGGGGGTGGGACCGCCGGGGGAGATTTGCCCGATTGGAGCCTCGGGGAACAGCTCGTCGGCTACGAATGGGGCTTTCGTTGAGGAGCGTGCGCTTCCGGCTTAAATCTTGACCGCAGCCGTCGCTCTTCTAGTTTCGGCCCTCCGCTCGATGAACACACAAAGCCTCAGAATCGGGTTGCCGTCCGGCAGCCTGATGGAACAAACCTTGGCCCTCTTCGGCAAGGCCGGCTTCACCATCTCCGGTGCCGCCCGGTCGTATCGTCCTTCCGTCGATGACCCCGAACTCGTCGTCCGCCTGCTGCGCGCCCAGGAGATCAGCCGCTATGTCGAGCAGGGCTTCCTCGATTGCGGCATTACCGGACGCGACTGGGTGGCGGAGAACGGTTCCGATGTCGCCTCGCTTTGCGACCTGCCTTACAGCAAAAGCACCTCGGCACCGACCCGCTGGGTTGTCGTGGTGCCCGAAGATTCGCCGGTGCAAAAAATCGAGGATCTCGCCGGCAAGCGCTTGGCCACCGAAGCAGTCGGTCTGACCAAAGAATTTCTCCGCCGGCGCGGGGTCGAGGCCGACGTCGAGTTCAGCTGGGGCGCCACCGAGGTGAAAGTGCCCGACCTGGTCGACGCCATCGTGGAAATCACCGAGACCGGTTCGTCCCTCCGTGCCAACAAACTCCGCATCGTCGAGACCATCATGGAGTCCTACCCGGTCTTCATCGCCAACCGCGCGGCTTACTCGGACGAATGGAAGCGCGGCAAGATGGATCGCATTGTTTTGCTTCTCCAAGGCGCCCTCGCCGCCCGCGACAAAGTCGGCCTCAAAATGAACCTCCCGCAAGCTAGCCTGGAGAATTTGCTTGAGGACTTGCCCGCGCTCCGGAATCCTACCGTTTCGCCTCTGGCGCATGATGGCTGGGTCGCCGTCGAGACAGTCATCGATGAGAAGGTTGTCCGCGAGATCATCCCGCAACTCAAAGCGCTCGGGGCCGAGGGGATTATAGAATATCCCCTCAACAAGTTGGTTTACTGAAGCACTACATGGGATCTATCAAAAAGAGGCGGAAGGCGAAAATCGCCAAGCACAAGCGCCGCAAGCGCATGAAGCTTAACCGCCACAAGAAGCGTTTGCGCTACAAGAGCTAAAGGCTATCTTTGGCCCCATGTTCGAGCGCTCTCGGTTGCGACCTGTCGCCGCCTGTCCGCTACTATTGCTTCCGGCGCTCCTCGCGCCGGCAGGTGCCCTTGCGCTTACCGCCGATGCCGGCGGTCCGCCGCCGGACAACGCCATTGTCTCCGCCGCTTTGCCCGCGGCCCTCGACCGCCGGGCCGAAGCCATGGCCCGCGTGGCTGCCGGCCAACTCGCGGCCGATCCCGATCCCGATCTCGCCTTCGTCCACTACCGCCGCGCTCTGGATCTCGACCCCGCGAATGCCTCACTGGCCCAGGAAATCGCCCGGATTCACCTGCAGCGCGACGAAGTTCCCGAAGCCTTGTCGGTCCTCAAGGATACGTTCAAACACAACCCGCGTGCCG
This sequence comes from Chthoniobacterales bacterium, assembly GCA_040880825.1. Classification (GTDB taxonomy): domain Bacteria; phylum Verrucomicrobiota; class Verrucomicrobiia; order Chthoniobacterales; family JACTMZ01; genus JACTMZ01. The sequence continues at coordinate 3,146 of JBBEEK010000096.1, read as the reverse complement.
CCTCCCTCGCCCTGCGTATTGCCGGCATCTATGTCATAAGCCTGCGCAAGTTCGAGCCGGCCGAGCGTTTCGCCCGGCAGGCGCTGCAAGCGTCTCCCGATCTCATCGAGCCCTACCAGATGCTCTACAGCATCTGCCGTGCCGACGGACGTCCGGGCGACGCGTCCAAGATTCTCGCCCAAGCCGCCCGCCGTACCAACGAAGACCCCGTTTTCTGGGCCGGCTTGGCCGACCTCAATGTCCGGCAATTGCTCATGGAGGGCAGCCTGCGGGACACCGGCAAGTCGTCCGTCGCCCTCGCGCACTACCGCCGGGCCGCCGAACTCGGCCGGCAGGATTCCGCCGTGCTGCTGCGCGCTTTTAATTTTTTCTTCGCCGGCGGGCACCTGGAAGATGCCGTCTCCAGCGGTCGCCGCCTGCTCGTGCTCCAGCCCTCCGACACCCTCACCCGCGAGAAACTGGCCTTGGCCCTCGCCTCGCTCCAGCGGCCCGAGGAGGCGGTCGATGAACTCGAGGCCGTGGTGGCCGACAACCCAGCCAGCCTGCTGGCCTACCGCGCGCATGGTGAAATTCTCCTCGAACGCGGCGACGCGGCCGGCGCCCTCGAAAAATTCGAGAAAGCCCTGCTGCTGCACGACGATGACCCGCGGCTCTATCTCGAGATCGCCGACTTGTGCATCAAGACCGACCGGCCGGAACGCGCCGCCTGGTGGCTCTCCCGCGCCCGCGAAAAGTTCACCAACCTCCCCGAGTTGCCCTTTTACGAAGGCCAACTGCTCGGGCACCTCAAACGCTGGCGCGAGGCCCGCAATGCCATGGATGTCGCCGCCGACTTGGCCGCGCGCAACCAACCATCCTTCCTCACCGCCGAGTTCTACTTCCAGCACGGTGTGGCGGCCGAAAGATCCGGCGACCATGATGCTGCGGCGCGGCACTTCTTGGCCTGTCTGGAACTGGACGCCGGCCACGCCCAGGCCCTGAATTACCTCGGTTATATGTGGGCCGAGCGTGGTGAAAATCTGGCCGCCGCCGAAGAGCTGATCCGTCGTGCCGTGGACCTCGAACCGCACAGCGCGGCCTACCTCGACAGCCTCGGCTGGGTCCTCTACCAGCAAGGCCGCTACCACGAAGCCCTCGCGCCCCTCCAGCAAGCCTCGCAACTCTCGGCCGACGCCCCCGACCCCGTCGTCGAAGAACACCTCGGTGATGTGCTCGAAAAACTCGGACGCCGCAACGACGCCGTCAAAGCTTGGGAACGCGCCGCCGCACTCGAAGGAGCCTCCGGAGAACTGCCCGCCAAGCTGCAAGCCGCCCGCGGCTCCGCGGCGTCCGCAGCCGCCGAGGTCAAGACGACCCAGCCCTGACCTTGCCTCGCGTTCCGGAATTTTTCTTTTTTCCCCGCCATCCGTCCGTTTAATTTTCCTTCACCATGATGAATCTCCTACCCGCCCTGTTTCTGCTCCTGACCCGCGCCTGCTTCGTCGCCGCTTTGGCCGGCGCGTTCTTGCTCACCGGCTGTGTGGTCAACGGCTCCGACGGCGCGGAAGGGGTTGCCGCCGGCCTGGCGGAAGGGGTCACCGAGGGCGCCCTCGATGCCGCCGTGGGCGGCGGCGGCGGATGGGGCCGCGGAGACACTTACATCCAGGAGAACAATTACTACGGCGGCGGTGGCGGCGGAGGTCATCACCAGCATCACGGCCGCTGAACCGCCGCCTTGATTTTCCTTGAGCGCACCCCGCGCACCCACCATTCTCTCCGCTCTCCCGGCCCTTGTAGCTCAATTGGTAGAGCACGCGGCTCTTAACCGCTAGGTTGTAGGTTCGAGTCCTACCGGGGGCACTTCTCTTCGCCACCCCCCCCCGAGGCCCCTCATACGGAAACCCCACCGCGCGATAGCTTTCTCATATTCTGTCGGTTTCATTCACGAATTGTTGAATAAAAGCCCGGCATGGTATTTGCTTCCTCTGCGGCCAGGAGCCTTGGCTCAAGGTCCGCGTTCCATCCCGATGCCTTCTTCCCCGGCCAGACCCCGCCGAGCTGACCAAGGGCGGCAGCCTGCCCGCAAAAAGTCCGCCCCCCCGGCTGCCCCCTCCGGACTTTCTGCCTTTCAAATCCAGACCATCGCTCTTTGCGTGCGCGCCGCCGATGCACTCTCCCTGCCGCGCTCCGCCGGTCAGGTCTACGGACTCCTCTTTTCCACGCCGCGCCCGCTCAACCTCGATGAGATGACCGCCCTGCTCCACGCCAGCCGCGGTGGCACCTGGGAAGGTCTCGACTGGCTGCGGCAAATGGGCGCAGTGGAAAAAGTTTTTCTGCCCGGGGTCCGCAAAGACCACTACCGCCCCGAAATCAACCTGCGCAAACTCGCCAACGGCGTCCTCCGTCTCCGCATCGAGCCGCACCTTGAAAACGGCCACGACCACCTCGCCGCCATCGACCAAAGTATCACCGAGACCGACCCCGACGCCGCCTTCCAGCGCGAGCGTCTCAACAAAGTCGCCTCGTGGCACCGCGTCGTCTCCGAACTCCTCCCCTTGGTCAAACAAGTCGCCGCCGAGTAGCGAAGGTGCTGCTTGATGCTGAAAACCGCACGGTGAAAACTCTCAGCTTCCTGCTTGCAAAACAATAGCTTCTCCGGCTCCAGGCTTCACGCTCCCCGCTCCCTGCTCCTATGAAAAAACTCCTCGTCACCGGATCCTCCGGCCTCATCGGCTCGGAAGTCTGCCTGCATTTCGCCGGCCTCGGCTGGGAAATCCACGGCCTCGACAACAACCAGCGCGCCGTCTTTTTCGGACCGCAAGGCGACACCCGATGGAATCAGGAACGTCTGGCCAAGCTGATCAAAAATTTCCACCATCACGAACTCGACATCCGCGATCGCCAAGGTGTGCTCGATCTCATCGCCCTGCTCAAGCCCGACGCCATCGTCCACACCGCCGCGCAACCCAGCCACGATCGCGCCGCCGCCATCCCCTTCGACGATTTCGACACCAACGCCGTCGGCACCCTCAATCTCCTCGAAGCCGTCCGCCGCGCTTGCCCCGAGTCCCCCTTCGCCCACATGTCGACCAACAAGGTCTACGGCGATCGTCCGAACTTGATCAAACTCAAGGAACTCGCCACCCGCTGGGACTATGACGATCCCG
>JBBEEK010000095.1:0-4336 GCA_040880825.1 Chthoniobacterales bacterium | reverse complement strand
CGGGTCTGGTCGAGGCCTGCCGCAAGGGGAATGTCAGTCTGGCCAACGCCATCGGCACGGGTGTGGCGGACGACAAGGTGGTCTACTATTACGTGCCGGCCATGATCAAATTTTATCTCGGCGAGGAAGCTATCCTGCCGAACGTGGAGACGTTTTTGTCCGCGGTGGAGTCCGACCGGAAATACATCTTGGAAAATCTGGGAAACCTCGTGGTCAAGTCAGCCAACGAGAGTGGCGGCTATGGCATGCTCATCGGGCCGCGTGCGACGAAAGAAGAAATCGAACATTTCCGCGGTTTGATCCAAGCCGACCCACGCAACTTTGTCGCCCAGCCGGTTGTCTCCTTGTCGCGCTCACCCACGTGGTGCGACGGCGCGATGCACGGGCGGCACATCGATTTGCGTCCGTTTGTCCTTTGCGGCGAAGAAGTGCGCATCATTCCCGGAGGTCTGACCCGTGTCGCGATGCGCGAGGGATCGTTGGTGGTCAATTCCTCGCAGGGTGGCGGGAGCAAGGACACGTGGGTGCTGGATGGAGGGAACGAATCATGCTGAGCCGCGTCGGGGATTCCACTTACTGGATGGGCCGCTACATCGAGCGGGCCGAGAACAACGCGCGTCTGCTCGACGTGAACGTGCAGATGTTGCTCGATTTCGAGAGCCGGCGGAACGGGACCGAGCGGCAGTTCTGGGGTCCGATCCTCAGCACGTTGGAGGACACGGAGCTTTTCCACGAGCTGCACAGCGAGTTCACCGCGGCGGCGGTGCTCGACTACGTGACCTTCGAGCAGCGGAACCCGAACTCGATCAGCTCCTGCATCAACTACGCGCGGGAGAACGCGCGTGCGGTGCGCGACCAGATCTCGAGCGAGATGTGGGAGCAGATCAACGCGCTGTGGCTCTATTTCCGCGATGGTTCGGCGGGGCGCGACTTCCGGGCCAACTCCCACGAGTTCTATGACAAAGTAACTTATGCTTCGCAGCTCTTCCAAGGGGTGACCGACGCGACCATGACGCACGGCGAGGCGTGGCGTTTCGTGCAGGCGGGCAAATTCATCGAACGGGCGGACAGCACCTCGCGCATCCTCGATTTGAAATACCACGTCCTGCTGCCGAGCGGCGAGCAGGTGGGGGGTAATGTGGACGTCTCGCAGTGGACATCCGTGCTGCGCTCTTGCAGCGGCATGGAGGCTTATTTGAAGATCCGCAAGGGCGACGTGACGCCGTGGGGGGTGGCCGAGTTTCTCATCTGCCACGACGAATTCCCGCGCTCCATCCGCTTTTGCGCCGATCGTCTCGATGAAGTGCTGCACGACATCGCGTCAGCCGGGGAAGGGCGCTTCCTCAATGAGCCGGAGCGTTTATCGGGCCTGCTGCGCTCGCAGTTGGATTACGCGACGATCGACGAAATTTTCCGCAGGGGCCTGCACGAGTATCTCGACGGGGTGCAGGAGCAGATCATCGAGCTGGATATCGCGTTTCACCGGACGTATTGCGCGTATTGAGTCCGGCTGTCTGGAGGTTCTCCTGCTTGACTCGAGGGCGCGGGGGTCTAATTTTCGTCCCATGTTTGCTCTCCGTTACGCCCGTGTGCTGTGGCTGGCCGGATTTGCGGCCTTGGCTCTGGCCCACGGCGCCCATGCCTTCGAGCACTGGGAAATCGCAGCCCATGCGGACTGCGTGGCTCATGCCGACGCCGGCGATGACCACGGAGAGGGCGGGTCGCGACATGATCACGGCTGCACCTCGCATGATCACGCCCCGGTGTTGGTGGGGAGCATTTTCGTGCTGACTGTTGCCGAAACTGTGGCTTTCGTTTTTCCCACTCGTCAGATCGCGCCCGCGCTACGGGCGGCTTCGATCGATCACCCGCCTCAGTTGTCCTGATCCTCGACAGGCGAAGTGCGCCTGTCGTTCGTCCCGGTTTTCCTGCCGGGTTCTCACATCCCACTGGGATGTTCCAAGGCCGCTGGCCGGTGTGGCTCTCTATCAACCGGTGATCACGACAATGAAACGACATTTAACATTTTGGAAAATTGTGGCAGTAGCCATTGCGCTCGCCGGCGTCTCAAGCGCGGTGGCTTCCCAGTTGTCGCTCGAAGGCACGGTGCAGGCGGCGCTGATGGGGAACCGTGATTTGGCGGCCGCGCGTTTCACGGTAAAGAAAGCCGAGGGGCGCCTGCGCCAGGCGGGTTTGTTGCCGAATCCGGAGATCGAGTTCAGCGGTTTCAGTGATTTTGTCTCCGGCGGTGAGGGCGAAGGCGAGTTCACCATCGGCCTGCACCAGATGCTGCCGCTCACGGCGCGTTTATCCATCGCGAAGCAGGTCAGCCGCGTGGGCGTGGCAGAGGCTTTGCGCGAGGTGCGTAATCAGGAACGCCTGCTCGTCGCGCAGGTGCAGGAGCTTTATGTGCGGGCGCTGGCGGCGCAGCGGCGCGAGGCGGATGGACGGCAGGCGCGGGCGGATGCGGGTCAGTTGGGAAAATTGGCGGGCGAGCGTTTGGCCGCGGGGCAAGGGTCGTTGGCAGAGTCGGCTCTGGCGCGGGTCGAGGAGCAGCGTTGGTTGACGTCGTTCACCGCGGCGGCGACCGAGGCGGAAAGTTTGCGCTTGGAATTGAAGACGGCCCTGGGTTTGACCGCCGATGCGTCGCTCCAGCTGACGGAAAATTTGGAGTCTGCGGTGGAGTCGTTGCGTGCCCGTGCGGCGCAAATGCGTCCGTCCTACCGCCCGGATGTCGAACTAGCGCTCTTGGCCTTGGACCGGGCCGGTGCGGAGACGCGCTTGGCCAAGGCGAGCGCGTGGGAAGGGATCCGGGTCGGGGTCGAATTCATGCAGGATCGTGGGATGGATGCGCCTGCGGGCATCGACACAGGATATTTTCTCGGGGTCAAAGTAAGTCTGCCCCTGCCGGTGTGGGACCGCAAAACCGGCGAGATCGAAACCAGCCAAGCGGCCGGCGAGCAGCGGGCGGCACAAGTGCGCGCTCTCGAGTTAGAGGTGGCCAACGGCATCGCCGCCGCCCGGCAACGCGTTGCTTTGCTCGAAGAGCAATCGACTCTCTACGGCCGCGACACGCAGCCGGTCATCGACAGCGCGGAACGCGACATGGCGCGGGGCTTCGAGGAAGGACGTGTCGATGCAAAAGATCTGCTGCTGGTCCGCGCGCAAAGCACTGGTCTGCGTCTCGAATCGACGAAGATTCTCGAGGACCTCGGCCTGGCGCTCATCGCCCTCGAAACCGCCGCAGGAACGCACCCCGCTGTGGCGGCGCCTTATCTCGAAGCAGAGCCCGCACGTCGGAGAAAAAAATTATGAAGACCATCCTCATCCTCGCCGTCCTTGCGGCCTTTGCTGTGAACTCGCACGCTGGCCCGGGACACGATCATCCGGAAGAGCCGGGCGGAGCCGCGCCGCAGGGCGGTCCGGTCGTGCTGACCGAGCAGCAGGCGGCCAATCTTGGTTTACAGTCCGTCGAGGCAGAGATCATCGAGATCGCGCCGACTTTGGAAGTGCCCGCGGTGTTCGTCTTGCCACCCGAACGCCATGCGCGCATCACCGCGCCATTCGCCGGACGTGTCACCGCCTTCCTGGCCAAGCTCGGCGACGATGTGCAACGCGACCAACCTTTGCTGCGTGTCACGCCATTGGCCGTGGGCAGTCCGCCGCAGGAAATCCGCGCTCCGCTGGATGGCGTCATTTTCGAACAAGATGCCGTCATCGGTCTGCCTTTCACGCCGGAGACGACGCTCATGCAAACGGGCGACTACCGCGAGTTGCTGGCGCGCGGGAGTTTTTACCAGTCGCCGGAGCTGACCCGTATCGCGTCCGGGCAGAAAGCGGTGGTCTTGCTCGACGTTTTTCCCGGCGAACGCTTCGAGGGCACGGTGCAGCGGGTTGATCCGGGGCATTCGGAAGGCAGTGCGTTCTTCCACATTTACGCGCTGGTGCCGAATCCTGACGACAAGCTGCATCCGAATTACCGCGGGCGCATGCTGATCGAAACGGGCGCCCCGCAAACCGTCGTCGCTGTGCCGCGCGGTGCCGTGCTCGGCAAGCTCGGGGCAAAGTTCGTTTATGTGCAGACCGAGCCTTTGCATTTCGAACGCCGTGAAGTGGTGACCGGCCTCGGATCCGGCGACCGCGTGGAAATCGTCGAGGGCGTGCTCCCCGGCGACATCGTGGTGACCACGGGTCACTACCAACTGCAATACACCGCTGGTAGCGGAGAGGTGGCGGTAGAGGCCGGGCACGGAGACGACCACGCACACTGACCGCATGTTCGACCGCCTCATCGCTTTCTCCGTGCGCAACCGCCTGTTGGTGGTCGTGGTCGCCG
>JBBEEK010000094.1:0-4344 GCA_040880825.1 Chthoniobacterales bacterium | reverse complement strand
GCTGCCACCACCTGAGTTGGTATTCCATGGCGGGCGAAGCCAAACGCGATTTCCCAGCCAGCATTTCTTTCCAGTCCGCGTGGTATCCGGAATACGCCGCGGTCGAGACCTACTTCAGCCGCCTGCATGTCGCGCTCACCGCCGGGCAACCCGTCTGCGATGTGCTGGTCATCAATCCGGTGGAAAGCACCTGGGCCCAGATCCACGTCGATTGGGCAACGTGGCTGCAAGCGACCGACCCTGACGTCGAGGCGCTCGAAAAAGCTTACGCCAATGTCTTCGCCGCGCTGGCTGGGGCCCAGATCGATTTCGACTACGGCGACGAGGCGCACCTCGCGGAACACGGTTCCGTCGACGCCACAGAGACCACGCTGCGCCTCGGATCGATGCGCTACCGCGTCGTGGTCGTGGCCGGTGCAGAAACTCTCCGCGGATCCACCCTGCGATTGCTCCAGGAATTCCGCCGGGCCGGCGGCACGGTGATCTTTGCCGGAGCGCCACCGACGCACTTGGATGCCCTGCCCTCGCCCGAACCGGCAGATTTCGCAATGAACGGACCGACCGCACTAGTCGATGGTCCGGCGCTCGCCGCTATGGTGCGCGAGCACAGCCCGGCGGCGCGAAAACTCCTACTCGGCGAGGAGGGCGCAGGCCTTTTCTGCCAACTGCGAACCGATGGCGACACTTGCACCGCGGTGCTGCTCAATCCGTCGGAAACACGTAGCTATGACACCGTGACCTTGCGTTTGCCTCAGGCCGGACCGGTAACCGAACTCGATGCGCTGACCGGAGAAGCGTTTGTGGTAGAGACCGTTTCCGAAGCCGACGGCACCTTGCGTTGGACGACCTCGTTCCGTCCTTTGCAGGAACGCATCTTCGTCTGCGGCGGTGCGGTGCCCGGCGCCAAACCAACCACGACGGTTTTGAAGGGACGAACCGACGTTCTCGCGGGCGACTTTGCCTACACGCTCGACGAACCGAACATCGCGGTCCTCGACACGGCGGAGCTTTCCCTCGACGGAGGGGCCTGGGAGCCAGCGCAAGAAATTCTCCGGGTGGAAAAATCTCTGAGCGAGCGCCTGGGCATTCCCCTGCGCGGTGGGCAGATGGTCCAACCATGGGCCAGGGAGGAATCCACAACCAGCGACGGCATCCCGTTGACTTTGCGCTTTCGCTTCGAGGTGGAACATCTGCCGGACTCACCGGCGCAACTGGCCCTCGAGCAACCCCACGAGTTTGCCGTCACGCTCAACGGCAAGAACATCCCGGCACCCGCGGGCGACACGTGGTTTATCGATCCGTGTCTGCGCATCGTGACGCTGTCAGCAGATGCCCTGCAAACCGGGACAAATATTCTCGAGCTGCAATGCCGCTACCGCGAAGGCATCGACCTCGAAGCCGTCTACCTGCTCGGGTCCTTCGGCGTGCGTCTTGGATCGGGTTCACACGTGACGCTGACGAAACTTCCCCCGCGGCTCGGCGTGGGAGATTGGACGCGGTGCGGGTTGCCTTTTTACTCCGGACGCATCCGCCTGCAACTGCCCGTCGGTTCCGTCCGCAGTCTCGCGTTGTCCCCGTTCGGCGCCGCTACGCTGGTGGTGAGAAATCCCGCTGGCGGGAAAACCCAGATTCTTCCGTGGGCGCCCTTCGCCTGCGACCTCGACGGACTCGCCGACGGTCAGGGCATGGTCGAAGCCGAGTGGGTCCTGAACCGCCGCAACACTTTCGGTCCGTTGCATCTCACGCCCATCGAACAACCCGCCATCGGCCCGACGCACTTTCGCAGCGAGGGCGACGAGTGGTCCGATGACTACCAACTCGTGCCGGTGGGCCTGAAAGAGCCGCCGGTCATTGAATCATGAATCGACTCCCTCCTCATGCCTTTGATCCATCGCTTGGGACGGCACCGGCGCCCGTTGCCCGCGCCTACCCGGAACAAACCAATGCTCTGGTTCAACCACGATGAACATTTCAACCATGCACCAAGAATCCTATCCCCTCCGCGTCGGTTTGTTCGGTATCGGACTCGAGGCCTACTGGCCGCAATTCGAAGGGTTGAAACCGCGACTGGAAGGCTATCTCGGACAAGTTGCGCAAAAGCTCGGCCGCCCCGGCGTCGAGGTATGCAACCTGGGGCTCATTGACTCGCCGGAAAAAGCGATGGAAGCGGGCCACACCTTCCGCCGCGCAGATGTGGACATCATTTTCCTGCACGTCACGACCTACGCGCTGAGTTCCACCGTCCTGCCCGTCGTGCAGCGCGCCAAGGTTCCGGTCATCATCCTCAACCTGCAACCGGTCGCCGCCCTGGACTACAAGGCGTTCAACAAAATGGGCGATCGCACCAAAATGACCGGCGATTGGCTCGCCCACTGCGGCGCTTGTCCGGTCCCGGAAATCGCCAACGCCTTCAACCGCGCGCGCATCGGCTTCCATCAAGTGACCGGCACGCTGCAGCCCGGCGATTCGGCGTGGCAAGAGATCGACGATTGGATCGAGGCGGCGCGCGTCGCTCACATCATGGCCCACAACCGCCTCGGGCTGATGGGCCACTATTACAACGGCATGCTCGATATCCACACCGACACCACACGTCAGATCGCCTATTTCGGCGGACATCTGGAAATCGTCGAGGTGGAGGAGCTGACCGCGTTCCGACGCGAGGTCACGCCGGAGCAAGTCGAGGCCAAGCTGACCGAGTTCCAAAAGACGTTCGACATCCAACCCGACTGCGCTCCGGAGGAGTTGGAACGCGCCGCCCGCACTTCGGTCGCGCTGGACAAGCTGGTCGCCGCGAAAAATCTCGGCTCGCTCGCCTACTACCACATGGGCACCGGCAACGCAGAACACGAAGACGTGATGAGTTCGGTCATCCTTGGCACCTCGCTCCTCACTGCCCGCGGCATCCCCGTGGCCGGCGAATACGAGGTGAAAAACGCGCAGGCCATGAAGATCATGGACGCCTTCGGCGCGGGCGGATCGTTCACCGAATACTACGCGATGGATTTCGACGATGACGTCATCCTCATGGGCCACGACGGACCCGGTCACATCAAGATTGCGTCAGGGAAAACCAAAGTGCGTCCGCTCGAGGTCTACCACGGCAAGGTGGGCAGCGGCCTCTCGGTCGAGATGAGCGTGCAACACGGCCGGGTGACCTTGCTCTCGGTCGTCGAATACGCCGACGGATCACTCAAACTGCTTGTGGCGGAGGGTGAATCCGTTCCGGGTCCGATTCTCGAGATCGGCAACACCAACAGCCGTTACCGCTTCCCGATCGGTGCGCGCGCCTTCGTGGAACGCTGGAACGCCCAAGGCCCCGCCCACCATTGCGCCGTCGGCGTGGGGCACCTCTCCAGCCGCCTGACCAAACTTGGTGCATTGCTTTCGATGCACGTGGTCCGCGTTTGTTAACCCGCCGGTTCCACTAATCTTTCCCCCCATGCCTCACCGCCCCAACATCCTCTTCATCAATCTCGACCAACTGCGCTACGACTGTCTGGGTTTCACGGGGCATCCGCTGGTCAAAACGCCGAACCTCGACGCCTTGGCGCAATCCGGCCTGCAATTCGACGCGGCCTACACCCCGTTTCCCGTCTGTGCACCGGCGCGGCAGACCTTGCTCACCGGCGTGATGCCCGAGCAGCATGGCGGACTCTGGAACTTCGACCGCGGTGGCGGGCTACCCATCGGTGCCGCGGTCACCGCGGATCATTCGATCTGGGTGCAACAGTTGCGCGGAGCCGGTTACCGCACGGCTTACCTCGGCAAATGGCATGTTCACCCCGAGGCCGATCCGACCGCCTACGGCTACGAGACCTACTTTGAACCGCCGACCAACGCCTACCGGCCGGAAAACCAGCAGCGCAAGTATGCGTTGGCCGACGATCCGTGGCCCGAGTTTCCCGTCGGGGCAGTCTCCACCCTCGCTCTCGACGCAAGCGACACGCACGTGCTGGCTGCCGAATGCTGCCGGCTCATCGGCGAACTCGGAGCCGACGGCGCGCCGTGGCACATCCGGCTCGATTACAACGAGCCGCATCTGCCGTGCCTGCCGAGCGAACCATTCGCTTCGATGTATCCACCGGAATCGATCCCGCCGTGGGAAAATTTCGGCGACACCCTCGCCGGCAAACCCTTCATCCAGCAGCAACAACTCCGCAACTGGCGCATCGAGGCTTGGACCTGGCGCGAATGGTCCATCTACCTCTCAGGGTATTTCGGCATGATCAGCCAGTTGGACGACGCCATCGGGCGCATCGTCGAAGACCTCCGCTCCCGCAGCTTGCTCGAAAACACCCTGATTGTTTTCACCACCGATCACGGTGACGCGGCCGGGAGCCA
>JBBEEK010000093.1:0-4417 GCA_040880825.1 Chthoniobacterales bacterium | reverse complement strand
TGCGCCACCGCGCCGGCATGGGCATCACCGAGGAATCCGACGCCATCGCCATCCTCGTCTCCGAGGAAACCGGCCACGTCTCCCTCTGCCACCGCGGCATCCTCGAGCGCAACCTCAACGTCGACCGCTTCCGTCGCCGCCTCAACCAACTCCTCCTCCTTGAGAAATATGAAACAGATTCTCCTGCACAACTGGAAAATTAAGCTCACCTGCCTCGCGCTGGCCGCGGTCGTCTGGTATGTCATCCAGCACAACGTCAATCCCGCCGGCGACGGACGCGAGCGCGGCACGACCTCGGAACGCGCCAAAAAATGACCCGCCGTTATTTCGGGACGGACGGCATCCGCGGCCGCGCGGGTGAGCCGCCCATCACCGCAGAATTCGCCGAAAAACTCGGCCGCGCACTCGTCCGCGTGCTCGGCCTCGGGAAACCCATCATCGCCATCGGCCGCGACACCCGCGCCTCCAGCCCCATGCTCGAGGACGCGCTGGCCCGCGGCATCGCGTCCGCCGGCGGTCAAGCGCGCCTGCTCGGGGTTCTTCCCACTCCCGGCGTGGCCGCCTTCGTGGCCGGCGACCGGCTCGCCGCCGGCGCCGTCATCTCGGCCTCGCACAATCCCGCGCACGATAACGGGATAAAATTTTTCTCCGGCGACGGCTTCAAATTCCCCGACGCGATCGAACTCGCCATCGAGCAACAACTCGAGACACCCGCGCACGCTTCGCCCGGCACGGTCACCACCGTCTCCGACGCCGCCGCCCGCTACGTCGCCCACGCGCTGCGCTCGCTGCCGTCCGGCTTCTCGCTGCGCGGACTCAAAATCGCCGTGGACTGCGCCCATGGCGCGGCCAGCGAAACCACGCCGGCCGCCCTGCGCGCCCTCGGCGCCGAAGTCCATGTCTTCCACGCGGCGCCCGACGGACAAAACATCAACGCTGGCTGCGGCAGCACGGTGCCGCAGGAAATCAGCCGCCTGGTCAAAGAATCCGGCGCCCACGTCGGCTTAGCCCACGACGGCGACGCCGACCGGCTTCTGCTCTGTGACGAAACCGGCGACCCGCTCGACGGTGACGAACTCCTTGCCATGGCCGGACTCGATCTGCTCCACCGCGGCGAACTGGCCGGCCGCACCGTGGTCGCCACCGTGATGAGCAATCTCGGACTCGACGAAGCCATCGAGCAAGCCGGCGGCAAGGTCATCCGCACCGCCGTCGGCGACCGCTACGTTCTCGAAGCCATGCGCGAAGGCGGCTACGTCCTCGGTGGCGAACAAAGCGGGCACATGATCTTCCTTCGCCACGGCACGACCGGCGACGGACTCGTCTCCGCACTGCAAATTTTCCGTCTCATGGCCGAAAGCGGAAAACCCCTCAGCGAACTCCGCCAGGTCCTCCGCAAATACCCGCAAGCCCAGCGCGCCGTAGTGGTGCAAAGCCAACCTCCGCTTGAAACCGTGCCGGAGATCCAAGCCGCCATCACCGCCGCCGAACAAGCCCTCGCCCCCCGCGGCCGCGTCCTCGTCCGCTACAGCGGCACCGAACCGAAACTCCGCATCCTCCTCGAAGGCCGTGACCTCGCACTCCTCGAAGACCACGCCGACCGCATCGCCAACGCCGTCCGCCAAACCCTTTAGCGTCGCCGTCCCCGGCGACGGCAATCCCTACGCCTTGACCAAATCCCGGTAACGAACGACCCGCCGGTCCGCCGACAACTCGCGCGCCAGCCGCAGCGCCTGCGTTTTGATCGCCGGATACTTCCAATCCGGCGGATGCAGCCCGAGGCGCACCAGCGGATTTTTCCGCAGGCGCCGCGCCAGCCAAGCATTCCACCCCCGGCTCACCGTCCGCCGCCATCCGCTGCGCACACTCCACACAAGCGACTGCGACGCCGTCCACGCACCCGAGCGCAAATCCAGCACCCCTGCCAGCCGGGTCGTGTAAGCAAAGCGGAGATTCCGCGCCGCCTGCTCAGCCTCCTCGCCGAGCAACCAGGCCGGCGCGATGAAGCCCGCCACCTCCAAACCGCCCCCAGTCAGCATCTCGCGCCCTTCCTCCATCCTTCGCCGCGCCTCCTCGTAGTCCAGATCGTAAAACTCCCCTTCGCCCGCCGTGTAATGCTCGGTGACGATTTTCGACACCAACCCTCCTCCCGCCGCGGCCTCCCGCCGGTGGTAAAATCCGTGCAGCACAATCTCGTGCCCCTCCTCCTGCCGCGCGCGCAACCAAGCGAGAAATTCGGGGTCCTCATCCACATTGGCCCGATGATGGTGGTCCGGCACGACCAGCAGCGAAGTCACCTTGAGGCCGGCGGACGCCAGGTCGCGAAGCATCACGTCCACCACCTCGCGGGTCAGCGGACTCACATCATGCACCGAGACGGCCAGCGCCCGGTTTCCACCGGCATTCATTTGCTCTTCCCCTCAGTCATGCTAAGATTTCATCTTTACAGATTCGTGAATCCAAACGACCCCAAAAAACCGGGTGCTCCCCGTGGCACCGATCCCGACCCGCAGTTCAACTGGCGCGGCCTCCTCCTCTTCGCCGTGGCTTTCGCACTGATCGGCGGCGCTTTCATCTTCCGCGGCGGCAACCTCGCCCAGATCGACGAACTCAACTACCCGAAATTCTCCGCCCTGCTCGCCGAAGGCAAAATTGTCTCCACCGCGGAACGCCCGCTCGAAATCATCGTCGAGGAAGGCCGCAACACCCAAACCGTGGCCGGCTACTACCGCAAGATGGTCACCATCCCGCCGGCCGCCGAACCCGAGGAACGCCTTGTCGAATTCCGCACCCCCGTCTTCATGCCCTTCAACAGCGAGTCGCTGCAAAAAGAACTCACCGCCGCCGGCATCACCCCAGCCGTCCGCTCGGAATCGAATCTCCTCGCCACCACCCTCATCGGCTTCCTGCCCATCCTGCTTTTTCTCGTCATTCTTTACTTCATCTTCCGCTCACAGCTGAAAATGGCCGGCCGCGGCGCCTTCAACTTCGGCAAAAGCAAGGCGCGCATGATGGCGCGCGACAAAAACAAAATCACCTTCAAAGACGTGGCCGGGATCGAGGAAGCGAGAGAAGAAGTCTCCGAACTCGTCGATTTCCTCAAGGACCCGAAAAAGTTCCAAAAACTCGGCGGCCGCATCCCCAAAGGCGTCCTCATGGTCGGCCCCCCCGGCACCGGGAAAACCCTCCTGGCCCGCGCCATCGCCGGCGAAGCCGATGTCCCGTTCTTCAGCATCAGCGGTTCCGACTTCGTCGAAATGTTCGTCGGCGTCGGCGCCTCGCGCGTCCGTGATATGTTCGAGCAAGGACGCAAGAGCGCGCCCTGCCTCATCTTCATCGATGAAATCGATGCCGTCGGACGCCACCGCGGCCACGGCATGGGCGGCGGACACGACGAACGCGAGCAAACGCTCAACGCCCTCCTCGTCGAGATGGACGGCTTCGACGCGCAGGACGGCGTCATCATCATCGCCGCGACCAACCGCCCCGACGTCCTCGACCCCGCCCTCCTCCGTCCCGGCCGCTTCGACCGCCAAGTCACCGTCAACCTCCCCGACGTGCGCGGCCGCGAAGAAATCCTCCGCGTCCACATCAAGAAGGTCAAAGTTGCCGAGTCCGTTAACCTCGCCGTTATCGCCCGCGGCACGCCCGGCTACTCCGGCGCCGAGCTGGCCAACGTCATCAACGAAGCCGCCCTCCTCGCCGCCCGCAAAGGACTCAAAGCCATCACCACCCGCGAACTCGAAGAAGCCCGTGACAAAGTCCGCTGGGGCAAAGAACGCCGCAGCATGGCCATCAGCGAAAAAGAAAAAGAAGTCACCGCTTACCACGAAGCCGGCCACGCCCTCCTCCTCGAACTCCTCGAACACACCGCCCCGCTGCACAAAGTGACCATCATCCCGCGCGGCCCGTCCCTCGGCTCGACCATGTGGTTGCCCGAGGAGGACAAATACAACACCCGCCGCAAAGAACTCCTCGACCACCTCGTCGTCACCATGGGCGGGCGCGTGGCCGAGGATATCGTCTTTAGCGACGTGACCAGCGGCGCCCGCGGCGACATCAAACAAGCCACCGGCATCGCCCGCAAAATGGTCTGCCAGTGGGGCATGAGCGACAAACTCGGCATGGTCGAATACGGCGAAGGCGAAGAGCACGTTTTCCTCGCCCGCGACTTCAGCCGCATGCGCGACTACAGCGAATCGACCGCCCAAGCCATCGACGCCGAAGTAAAATCCCTCATCGACGAGGCCTACGCCCGCGCCACCAAACTCCTCACCGAAAAGCGCGCCCAACTCGACCTCATCGCCAAAGCCCTCCTCGAATGGGAAACCCTCGAAGGTCCGCAGATCCGCGACATCATCAAGTTCGGGGAAATGAAAAATCCCCCGCACCGCGATCCCCCGCCGCCACCCGTCCC
>JBBEEK010000092.1:0-4422 GCA_040880825.1 Chthoniobacterales bacterium | reverse complement strand
TCCAGCGCATCACGACGCACGAAAAAGCGCTTTGGATGCTGCGGAGTTTCCTCAAGTAAACGGGCAGTTTCCCGGCCGCGCCGTTATTTTTCCAGCAGCGTGAGCACTGCCTTCTGAGTGTGCAGGCGGTTTTCGGCTTGGTCGAAGATCGTTTGTGCGTTGGTCTCGAAAATATCGTCGGTGATTTCCTTGCCGCGATAAGCGGGCAGGCAATGCATGACGAGCGGGGCGCCGCCGGCCGCGTCGACCGTCGCGCGGTTGATCTGGTAGCCGCTGAATTGCGCAAGGCGGAAAGCGGCCTCGTCTTCCTTGCCCATGCTGATCCACACGTCGGTGTAGAGGACGTCGGCCCCGGCGCTGGCGCCGGGCACATCGGTCGTCACGGTGATCTTTCCCCCGGCGCGTTGCACGAGTTCGGCCGGCGGCTGGAACTTGGCCGGGGCCGCGATGCGCAAAGCGAAACCGAGCTTGGCCGCGGCCCAGATCCACGAGCGCGCCACGTTGCAATCACCGTCGCCGATGAAGGTGACGGTCAACCCGTCGAGCGTGCCGCGTTTTTCCACGATGGTGAAAAGATCGCTGAGGATCTGGCAGGGATGTTCCTCGTCGGTCAAAGCGTTGATCGTGCGGATACCGCTGAGCGCCGCGAATTCCCCGACGTCGGTCTGGGCGAAGGTGCGGATGACCGCGCCCTGGATCATGCGGCCCATGACGCGCGCCGTGTCGCGGATGGGTTCGCCGCGGCCGAGTTGGATGTCGTTGGCTGCGAGGAAAACCGGTTGTCCGCCGAGTTCACGGATGCCGACCTCGAAGCTCAGACGCGTGCGGGTCGAGGATTTGGAAAACATGAGAGCCCAGCACTGGCCGGCCAGCGGCGCCTCGGGATGCGGCCCGCGGTGGTGTTTCATCTCCGCCGCCCGCGCGAGGATGTCGTGGATCGTGGTTGCGTCGAGGGATTCGATGCTCAGGAGGTGCTTCATCGGAGACTTGAATCTTAAACCAAAGGCCGCGCCGCGGCCAGCACGCGCCGCAGGATTTCCAGGGCCTCGTCGCACTCGTCCGCGCCGACATTGAGCGGCGGCAGCAGGCGGATGGTTTGCTCGCCGGCGGGAACCACAAGCAGACCCGCGGCGATCAGCCGCTTGGTCAGGCGCAGGGCCGGGGTGCCTACCTCGCCCTCGAGCGGTGCGAAGTCCTCCACTTCAACGCCGAGGAGCAATCCGGCCCCGCGGACTTCGCGGACGAGCGGCAGCGCTTCCACCGCCGCGCGTAGTTGTGCGCCCCGCGCGCGGGCGTTGGCCAGCAGGTCTTCTTTCTCGATCGTGTCGAAGACCGCCTGGGCCGCGGCGCAGGCGAGGGGAGAACCGCCGTAAGTCGTGCCGTGGGTGCCTGGGCCGAGCAGATCGGCGAAAGCTTCGCGCACCCAGAAGGCGCCGAGCGGGAAGCCGCCGCCGATGCCTTTGGCCCAGCTGACGGCGTCCGGCTCTGCGTCCTCCGCCTTGGCGGCATGCCAGCCGCACCAGTGGCCGGTGCGTCCGAGGCCGCACTGCACTTCGTCATAGAATAGCAGCAGCCCGTGCGCGTCGCATAGTTCGCGCAGGGCGCGCAGGAAATCCGCGGGTAACGGATGCACGCCGCCCTCGCCTTGGATGGGTTCGACCATGATGGCGGCGGTCTTTTCGTGCACGGCATTGCGCACGCACTCGATCCGCGCGGGGACATTGAGGAATCCGTCGACCGGTGGACCGAACCCCAGTTTCACTTTGAGCTGCCCTGTGGCCGCGAGGCTGCCGAGCGTGCGTCCGTGGAATGACCCGTCGAGCGTGATGATCTCGTGGCGTCCGTGCGGCGCACCGTGCTTGCGGGCCAGTTTGTAGAGTCCCTCGTTGGCTTCGGCCCCGCTGTTGCAGAAAAAGATTTTGCCCGGGAGGCCGACGAAACTGACGAGGCGCCGGGCCAGTTCGGCCTGCGGGCGGGTCAGGTAGAGATTCGAAGTATGGATCAGCGTGCCGGCTTGTGCCCTGATAGCGTCGCGGAGGGCCGGATGCGCGTGACCGAGGGCATTGACCGCGATGCCGGAAGTGAAATCGAGGTAAGCGCGACCCTCCTCGTCCCAGACGCGTGGGCCCTCGCCGCGGACCAGTGCGAGCGGGAAGCGCGCGTATGTCGGCATGACAAACTGCGCGTAGAGGTCGGCGGTGGTCGACGCTGGAAGTGAGGACATGGATCGGTGGTGTTGAGGCGGCACGGTCCCCGGTGCCGGAGCGGGTTTGCTTCCCGCCCACGCTACAAGTGCCGGAGCGCGCGTGGCAAGAAACCGCCTGTGGTCAATCCGGCTGCGCGGTTTCCGGCGCGGGCAAGCCGAGCACCCGGTCGCCGGGGAGGATTTTGTTGCGGAGGAACCACCCTTGCGGGACTTCGAGAGCGTAGAGCAGGTCGCGGAAGGCGCTGCGGGCCGGGGTTTCATCGAGCGGCTGGAGATCGTGGATCTCGCGGATGACGCCGGCGGCATTGAGGTAGGCGATAGAAAGAGGGACTAGCGTATCGCGCATCCAAAAGCTCATGGCCTGCGGTTCGCGGAAGACGAAAAGCATGCCCTTGTCGTCGGGAAGTTCCTCGCGACCCATCAACCCCATGGTCCGCTCGTCGGATTCGTCGGCCACTTCAGCCTCGACCGTGGCCGCGCCGATGCGGAGCGTGATAGTGGGCAGGGTTTCTTGCGCCGGCGTGCGGCTCGCGGCCTGAGGCACACAGAAATGACAAATTGAAATCAGAATCAGCGCCCTCGCGAGATGGGTGTGGATGAAGCTGTGCATAACAGAAGTTTAAGCAGAAAGTCGTCCGGAATTCACAATTTTTGTCAGAGAGAAATCGGTGTTGCTATTAGCTGCGTTAATAATACGCTTATCCGAGTCGCGCCGACAGTGCGCTTCGCGTTAATTGGATGGCAAATTTTTTCCCAAGCTGGACGAACTGGCTCCCTTTAAAGTTGCTGGTGGTGGTCATGGTTCTCGGCGCAGTGGTGACGGGCGGGATCTGGTATTATTTCACGCCAAAATACACCAATGTCGGTTACATGCCCGAGCAACCCGCCCCGTTTTCCCACGCCATTCACGTGGAGCAGCTTGGGATGGACTGTCGTTACTGTCATACCCATGTCGAGGTGGCGGCCCACTCGAATGTCCCCGACACCCAAACCTGCATGGCCTGTCACTCGCAGATCAAAGCCCTGAGCCCGAAGTTGGCCGCGGTCAGGGCCAGCTGGGAAGCCGGCACGCCGGTGGAGTGGGTGCGCATCCACAAGGCGCCCGACTATGTCTATTTCAACCACGCCGTGCACGTGAACCGCGGCGTCAGTTGCTACAGCTGTCACGGTCAGATCAACGAAATGCCCGTCGTCTACCAAGCCGAGCCGCTCAGCATGGCCTGGTGTCTCGAGTGCCACCGCGAGCCGGAAAAATTCCTGCGTCCGCCCTCGGAAATCTACAACCTCAACTGGCGCCCCGCCTCCGCGCAGGAGCAGCTTGCCATGGGCGCGCAATACAAGAAGGAATGGAACGTCAACCCGCCAGTCGGCTGCGGCGGTTGCCATCGCTAACATGAAACGTGTCCTGCCTCATCCCCCCCGCGAAGCGAAACCGACGCTCTGGCGCAGTCTCGACGAACTGGCCGACACGCCGGATTTCGCGGCAGCCCTCGAGCGTGAATTCCCGCAGGGCGCGGCCGAATGGCAGGGCGGCGAATTGTCACGCCGCAGCTTTCTTCAGCTCATGGGTGGATCGATGGCGTTGGCTGGCATCGGCCTGACCGGTTGCCGCCGCCCCGAAGCGTATCTCGTGCCGTTCACGCAGGGCGCCGAGTGGACCATCCCGGGCAAATTCCTTTACTACGCGACCTCCATGCCCCGCCGCAACGGCGCCATGCCGCTCATCGCCACGACGAGCGATGGACGTCCGACCAAATTGGAGGGCAATCCCTTGCATCCGATCAGCAACGGCGCCACCGACACCTTTGCGCAGGCTTCCATCCTCGATCTCTACGATCCGAACCGCTCGAAGGTGATCAAGTCGTCCGGCACAAAAACCGACGCCGCCGCGTTCGGCGCCAAGCTGGACGAAATTGGGTCCGCCGCGGCGGCCGACGGCGGCGCGGGCCTCGCCTTCCTGGTCGAACGCAACGCCTCGCCCTCGCGCGACCGACTCCTCGCGCAATTGCGGCAGAAATTTCCAGATCTCTTCTGGGCCGAATACGAGCCGCTCGGCCCCAATGAAACCGACGCCGCGGTGGCCGCGAGTTTCGGCGCGAACACTGTCATAGCGCCCGACTTCAGCCGTGCGGACAAGGTCCTCGCTATCGACAGCGATTTCCTCAACGCGTCCTTCAGCGGACTCGAGCAAGTGCGCGGCTTCATGGCGCGCCGCC
>JBBEEK010000091.1:0-28513 GCA_040880825.1 Chthoniobacterales bacterium | reverse complement strand
GGCGGTCCGGTCACCATCCGTTATGCCAAAGCCGGCACACTCCTCGGCGGCGCGCAAGTTTACCTCCACATCGGCCACAGCGGATGGAAAGACGTCATCCTGCCCAACCCGGCCATGACCGACGACGGCACCTCGTGGGTCTACTACTACCAGCCGCCGGCCGGAGCCACGCAGATCAATTTCGTCTTCCGCAGCGTGTCCAACCAGTGGGACAACAACGGCGGATCCAACTTCGGCGCCACCGTCACCGGCGGCGCACCGGAAATTCCCGCCGCGCCGACCGGCCTCACCGCCACCGCCGCCGCGCACAACCGCGTCAACCTCGCTTGGACCGCCGTCACCGGCGCCACGACCTACAAGATCCGCCGCGGCGGCACGCAGATCGCCACGAGCTCGACGGCGACCTACGCCGACACCGCCGTGCAACCGACCACCAGCTATTCGTATACCATCGTCGCGTCGAACACCGCCGGCGACTCCGTTGCATCCGTTCCCGTCTCCGCCACCACGCCCGCGCGGCCCATTGAGGCGCCCGACTTCGTCCTCGGCGGTCAGAACCGCCCCGGCTACCTGCTCGCGTCCCCCGGCATGAAAATCCACGCCGCGCGGCGCGGGACCAAACTTTACGTGGCCACCTGGTTCGCCAGCGTGGAGAACGGCAACGACCATTTCATCTTTGTCACCGATCAGTTGCTGGCCTCGGCTTCGGCGGTCATGGCGCCGTCATGGAACAAAAGCGGCCAGATCGCCACGGCGACGACCAAGCCTTACCTCGCGATGGAAAGCGCCAACGGCTATGCCGGTTGGTTCAACGCCCCGGCGACTTCCACCATCAACGCCAGCCTCAGCGGCAATATCGTTGAGGGGGTCATCGATCTCGCCGAAGCCTTCGGCACGGTGCCCCCGATCGTCTACCTCGCCGTCGCCGCCATCGGCACCGCCGACAATGGCACGCTCGGCTCCCAGGCCCCCGCCGCCGTCACGGCCAACGGCAACATTGAGCCCGACGAATTTCTCGCCATCCCCACCGCCTCCATCGCCGACACCGCCGGCGACAACCGCCTCGACCGTCTCGATGGCGGGCGCCAACTCCGCGTCGCCGCCGCCCGCCGCGTCGGCCCCGGCCTTTCGGTCGACGTGCCCACCGTTCCCGGTGTCCGTTACCGCGTGGAATACAAAGCCCGCTTGACCGACCCGGCCTGGACACCGACCGGGGAGATGATCAACGGCACCGGCGCCGACGGGCAGACCATGCCCGCCGCCCCGCCGAGCGGAATGCCTTCCGGCGAACAAGGCTACTACCGCGTGGTCGCCCTTCCCTGAAGCGATTTCGCTTGCGCTTTGGCCGGTTTAGGCCAGATTCACCGGCGACAGTCAACAAGTTCAGGTCAGAAAGCGCTCCCCGGGTTGAGTTAACGTTCGTGGGAATTTGCGCAGGCACCGGACGGCTTGGAGCCTGGCAGATAAACACAACGAAAAACAACAGATATGGGTAATAAATTATATGTGGGGAATCTCCCCTTCAGCACCACCGAAGACTCGCTGCGCGACGCCTTCGGAGAATGTGGCAGCGTGACCGACGTCATGATTGCCGTCGATCGTCAGACCGGCCGCTCCCGCGGCTTCGGTTTCATCACTTTCTCGACCGACGAGGAAGCCAACGCGGCCGTTAGCAAATTCCACGGCCAAGAAATGGATGGTCGCACCATCCAAGTCAACGAAGCTCGTCCGCGCGAAGATCGCCCGGCCGGCGGCGGTGGCGGCGGCGGTGGATACCGCGGCGGCGGTGGTGGTGGCGGCGGTGGCGGCGGCTATCGCGGCGGTGGTGGCGGCGGCGGCGGATACCGCGGTGGCGGCGGTGGCCGTAGCGGCGGTGGCGGTGGATACCGCGACCGTGGCGGCGACCGTGGCGGCTACTAAGCCAGCGACGACAATAAATTCACAGAAGGGCGTCCTGCAAAGGACGCCCTTTTTTTTCACTTGGAGCGGCGGGCTATGACTGCCGGACGAATTTCCGTTGAGGCACCGACGGTCATAGACCACCGCTCCAAATGGAGGATGGCCGGGCTTTCAGGTCTTGCTCAGCTCGAGCATGCGGCGGATGGGGGCTTCGGCGCGGGCGCGGAGGTCTTCGGGAATAATGATCTGCGGGGAGAGGTCGCGCAGGCAGTCGCGGAGTTTCTCGAGCGTGTTCATCTTCATGTAACGGCAGTCCGCACAGGCGCAGTGGTCGGTCGGACCCGGGATGAACGTCTTCCCGGGAATCTCGCGGCGCAGGCGGTGGAGCATGCCGGACTCGGTGACGATGATGAAGGCGTCGGCGGGTGAATGTTTGCAGTAGCTGACCATTTTTTCCGTCGAGCAGACTTGGTCGGCGAGGATCCGGACGGCATGTGTGCATTCGGGGTGGGCCACGACCGGGGCGTTCGGGAATTCCGCGCGGATGCGTTCGATGCTCTGGCGGGTGAATTCGACGTGGACGTAGCAGTTGCCTTTCCACAGGGCCATGGGGCGTCCGGTTTGCTCGGTCACCCAAGCGCCGAGATTCTCGTCGGGAACGAAGAGGATGTTGCGGTCGGCGGGGACGCTTTCGACGATTTTCACGGCGTTGCCGCTGGTGCAGATGACATCGGAGAGGGCCTTCACGCCGGCCGAGCAATTGATGTAGGCCACGACGTAGTAGTTTTGGTCGGCGTGCTCCTTGAGATAGGCGGCCAGTTTTTCCGGGGGACACGAGTCGCTGAGCGAGCACCCGGCGGCGAGATCGGGAATGACCACGACTTTTCCGGGATTCACGATTTTGGCGGTCTCGCCCATGAAGTGGACCCCGCAGAAGGCGATGACATCGGCTTCGGTTTCCGCGGCGCGGTAGGCCAGGCCGAGGGAATCGCCCACGTGATCGGCCAACTCTTGGATCTCGGCGACCTGGTAGTTGTGGGCTAGAATGACGGCCTTGCGTTCCTCTTTGAGGCGCCTGATTTCTTCCGCGAGGAACATGAGTCAGTATGGTGCTGCGGTGTGCACGTGGCAAATCAGAGCACGAGGCGGGCGACGTCGTCCGCCGTGCCGACGGAGTGCACGGCGGTGCCTTTGCGGATGCGCGTCAGCATGCCGGCGAGGGTGGTGCCGGGACCGAGTTCGAGGAACGTGTCGCAGCCCAACTCGTCGAGCAGGCAGGTGACGCAATCGGCCCAGCGCACGCTGTCGGTCACCTGGTCGGCGAGGGTCCGGCGGATGTCCTCGGCCGTGCGCACGACTTTGGCGTCGACGTTGCAGACCACGGGGAGGCGCGGTTCGTGCAGGGTGGTCTCCACGAGCACTTCGCCGAGGCGCTCGTAGGCCGGTTGCATGAGGCGCGAGTGGAAGGCGCCAGCGACCTTGAGTTCGACGGCCTTGCGGATGCCGTAGTCCTTGGCCATACCGACGGCGAGGGACACTTTGCCGGCCTCGCCGGAGATAACAATCTGGCCCGGCGAGTTGATGTTGGCCACGTCGACATCGGTGGCAGCGGCAAGGTCGCGCACGACATTTTCCTCCGCCCCGATCATGGCCGCCATGCCGCCTTGGGTGGCCTCGCAGGCTTCCTGCATGAACTTCCCGCGCTGCGCCACGAGCCGTAGCCCGGTGGCGAAGTCGAACGTGCCGGCCGCGGCGTGGGCGGTGAATTCGCCGAGGGACAGCCCGGCGGTGCCGGCCACGGGCAGGTCGCCAAGTTTTTCCCGCACTGCGGCCAGAGCGGCCAGTCCGTGCACGTAAAGCGCGGGTTGGCAGACCGATGTCTTGGTCAATTCCTCCTCGGGTCCTTCCCAGCAGATTTTGCTCAGGGGCCAGCCGAGGATTTCGTCCGCTTGGCGGAAGAGGTCCGCGGCGGCGGGGTGAGTGGCGGCCAGTTCCCGGCCCATGCCGACGGCTTGGGCGCCTTGACCGGGGAAGATGAGGGCGATTGTTTTTGTCATAAAAGGTTGCCGTGGCGCAGACGTCGCGCCGTGCGGGCCGCCGCTTCTTCGAGGAGCGGTCCGGCGTGGAGCATGGCGTGTTCGAGGCCCATGGTTTCGGGAGTTGCGGAGACAACGGCGTCGAATCCGCTTGGTTCTCCCTTGGTTAACGGAACCGAGCCGGCCAAGGCAATGACGGGTTTGCCGGCGGCGCGTGCCAGCCGCGCCACTCCGGCCGGTGCTTTGCCGGCAGCGGTTTGCACGTCGAGGCGGCCTTCGCCGGTGACGACGAGGTCCGCGGCGGCGATGGCGTCAGCCAGACCGGTGAGGTCGGCGATGGTGTCGAAGCCGGATTCGATTCTTCCGCCGAAAAAAGTCATGACTCCGTAGCCCAGGCCGCCGGCCGCACCGGCACCGGGGGTGGACGGATCCGGCGCGTCGAGGTCGCGCCGGGCCACTTCGGCCAAGTGCGCCAAGGCGGACTCGAGTCGCTCCACGTCCGCCGGTGAGGCGCCTTTTTGCGGTCCGTAGGTGCGTGACGCGCCGTGTGGTCCGAGCAGCGGGTTGCGCACATCGGCGAGCGCGATGATTTCCGCGGCGGGCCTCGCCGCGGGCGGCCTGATGTGCGCGAGTTGCAGGAGGTGGGCCGGCCGGGGATCAAACTCCCGGCCTTCCACCTCGAGAAAACGCCAGCCCGCGGCCGCGGCCATGCCGCAGCCGGCATCGTTGGTTGCGCTGCCGCCGAGGCAAAGGATCACGCGCCGGGCCCCGCTGCGCATGGCATCGCGCAGCAAGTCGCCGAGACCCGCGGTGGTGGCGGTGAGGGGATGGCGGTCGCCGGGGGCGAGGGGGGCCAGTCCGCAGACCAGCGCGGATTCGATCCAGGCCGTGGCGGACTCTCCATCCCAGAGCCAAGCGGCGTTTATTTTGCGTCCGCGCGCATCACGCGCCGCGCCGGTGTGCCGGGTGGCGCGGGAGACGGCCTGAACGACCTCGAGAGTTCCGTCCCCGCCGTCGGCCACCGGGTGGAGGTCGGTCCGGCATTCCGGCCAAGCGCGTCGCCATCCGCTGGCCATCAGCGCCGCGGCCTCCGGTGCGGTGAGCGAGCCTTTGAATTTGTCGGGAGCAAAAAGAATGCGCACCGCGTAAGATTAGGCGCGGTGCGTACGTCGCGGCAAGTGGTCGCGAGAGAACAGCGGAAGTCAGCCCGGCATGCGGGCGGGACGGTTCAGTTGCTGTCGGAGCTGTTCGAGGTCGTTCCGCCGCCTCCACCGCCGCCCCCTCCGGAGAATCCCGAGGGCAGAGGAACCGAACCGCCGTCGCTGACTCCGCCGCCACCGCCTCCGCCGGAATCTCCGGTGGCTGCTTGCGCGCCCTGCTGTGAGGCCTGAGAAATGGCAACTGGATCGGCCGTGGGCACGGCGGCAGAGATCGCGGCGGCGATGGCGGCCGCGGCGGACGGCGCGGCCCGCGAAGCGACGAACGCCAGTTGCGCGGCGAATTCAGGTGTGGGATTGAAAGCGGTGGCAGCCGCGGCGATGGCGGCGGCATCCTGAGGATTTTGCGCGGCCATTTGCTCCACTCTTTGCAGGAGAGCATCCGAATCTTCACTTGGTCCGAACGCTTCTCCAAGAGATTGGGCAATGGATTTGGCGGCGGCGTCATCTTGGCCTTGGGTGATGGCAAATTGGGCGGCGTTTTCCTTCTGCTCCTCCAAGCTTTGACCTGCGGCGTTGGACAAGCCGAAGGCTGCGGAGGCCAAGAAAACGAGATAGGTGGGGAAGAGGGATTTCATGATTTGTTAAAGGCAATAGATGGCTCGGGGCGAGCCGTGGCAAGCAGTTTTGTCTGCCGGTCCGTTCTGACAGTGTCGGGGAATGGTTATTGAGCAGGGCTGGCCGGTGGCCCTAGCATCCGCCTGCTGTGGCGGCACGATTGCTCATGTGGTGCTCGGCGGGCTTGCTGGCCGCCGGGTTGGTTGCCTCCCAGATCCTTTTGGGCGGGTGGTGGATCCCGGCTTTGGCGGTCCCGGGCTACCTGCTGGTCGGGGGTGCCGCGGTTCTGGCTGGGTTGCTTTTCCTGCGCCTCGCGGAAGTGCCGTCGGCGTGGTGCGTGGGGACGGCATGGCTGTTGGCCGGCTATCTGCTGGTGCGGCAATTTCAGAGCCCCGATGCCTATGCGGCGCGCGACGACCTTTGGCTTTTGCTCGGGGCGTTGGCCGTTTATCTGACCGCGGCTTGGCAATTGCGCGGCGACGGGGTGCGTTGGTTGGTGCTGGGCACGATGTTCCTCTTGCTGGTGGCGCAGGCGGTGCTGGCGGTGGCGCAATTCACGGCGGCGGCTCCGTTCCATCTGCTGGCTGATCTCGCGCCGCAGTTGAATTTGCCGCGCGGCGACCGGGCGGCGCCGAACCATGGTTGGGTCTCGGGGACCTTGGCCAGCCGCGGGTCGCTGTCGGCCGTGCTGCAGGCCTCGACTTTCCTCGCGCTGGGTCTGCTGGTCTGGGGGCGCGAGCGGATCGCG
The DNA here is from genome assembly GCA_040880825.1 of Chthoniobacterales bacterium. Taxonomy (GTDB): domain Bacteria; phylum Verrucomicrobiota; class Verrucomicrobiia; order Chthoniobacterales; family JACTMZ01; genus JACTMZ01. The sequence continues at coordinate 22,055 of JBBEEK010000091.1, read as the reverse complement.
GTCAAACTCGTCCTGCTCTGGGTCACCGCGGCGGGTTTTGTCGCGCTGACGCTGTGCTTGTCGCGTGCGGCTTATCTGGGCACGGCCGCCGGTCTGTTGACGTTCGCGTTGGTGAGTTTTTTCGTGCTGGGCCGCGGTGCTTTGGCCCACCGGTTCTGGCTCGGCTTCGGCGCGCTCGCTTTGCTCTCTCTCTCGCTCCTGCTCGCTTTTGTCATCGGCCTAGAAAGCCCGACGGTGCGGTGGCGCTTTGATGAAATGGGCTCCGACTCCTATCGCGAGTCGTTGTGGTTCATTGTCGTGCCGCCCATGCTGGCGCTTGATCCGTGGTTCGGCGCGGGGGCGAACATGTTCGACCAGCTGTCGCTGCGTTACCGCGGGACGAGTCTCGTCGGCCTTCCGGTGCACGCGCACAACGACTGGCTGCAGTTGCTCGTGGAATATGGACGCGTCGGCTTCGTGCTCGGTTGCCTGTTCTTCGTCACGCACCTGGCCTCGGGCTGGCGCACGGCATTGCGACTGGCGAGGGAAAACCCGCCGGTCGGCCTGCTGCCGCGCGGCACGGAGCTGGGATTGGTCACCGGCGCGCTGGCCGTGCTGGTGGCACAGGGGGTGCATTCCTTTTTCGACTACCGCCTCCATGTGCAGGCGGTTGTTCTGCCGGTCGCGCTGGCGGCGGGATGGATCGCCGCGGCGCGGTCGGGCTTGGCATCATCCGGCGCCGGGCCCCGGCCGGTCTGGCTGAAGCTGTTGGCCCTGACGCCGGCTCTGGCCGGCGCCGCGCTGTGGTGGGCGGTGCTGCCGGATTATCCGGCGGAACGCCAAGCATTCGCGGCGAGCACTGCCCTGCAGCGCGGCCAGCACGGGGAGGCCTGGGATCTCACCATGGAGGGGCTGGCGCGTGCTCCGTTGCATCCGAGGTTGTTGGTCTTGGCCGGCGAGTCGGCCGGCTTGCTCGGCAATGCGGCGAGCGACGAGCGGGAACGCCTCGCTTGGTATCGTCGGTCTGCCGATTTTTTCGGCGCCGTCGTGCGCGAGCGGCCGTATCTGCCTTACGGGTGGCGTGAGTATGCGCTGGCTTCGGATTGGAGTGGGCGCCCGGCGCAGGCCCTGTCCCTGCATCTGCGGGCCATTGCCCGTGAGCCTGACCATGCGCGCGGCTACGAGTATCTCGGGTTGCATTACTGGCGTCAGGGCCGCTACGAGGAGGCGACACGGCTGATGCGCTTGGCCCAACGTTTTCCCGGGTCGCGACTGGCGGGTGAAATGCTGGCCCGCATGGAGGAAAGCCGCCGCGACCGGCCCTCTCTGCCGGAGGAAACTCCGGCTGGCGAACAGTAGTAGCCGGTCGCCGGCGGGAAAAATTTTTGACATGGCTGCTTCCGGGGCGGAGGCTACCGAAGTGAAGTGTGCGCGTCTCCCCAAGCTGGCCGCCGTGGCCGCGGTGGCTTGTTTGGTGGTTTCGGGTTGCCGTTGGGAAGTGGGCAAGGTGCCTTTGCCGAGCCCGAGTCCGACGCCGAGTCCGTCGCCGTCACCGGCAAATAATGACTTTGCCTTCGCGCCGGCGGCTCTGGAAACAGCCGGTGCCCCGGTGCCGCTTTCCCAGCAGGTGGCGCTTGCCAACGCGGATATGATGACCGCCACCTCGGCTACGGCAGCGGAAGAAGTCTCACGCTTCACGGCTTCGGCGCGTCAGGTCGCGGCGGCGCCGGTCACGGCCGGCGACGAATTCGCCGCAGCGCTGTCCTCGCTGACCGCCGCGGCCGAGGCCTACCGGCGCGCGGAGGCATCGGTTTTTTATGTCGACCCTGATTCGACCGACGAGTTGCGCGCGCAACCGGATCCGCTGGGGATCGGCTCCGGTGGCGAACCGGTCGATCCGTTCGCGGAGATCTCCGCGCGCCTCACGCGGCTGGCCAAGCTGACCGCGGGGCAGATGAACGAAGAGATCGTGAGCGAGGTGTTGCGCTTGCTGCGCGAGTTGGCCGAGGCATCCGACAAGTTGAGCGCCGACATCGATACCTTGGCCGCGGCTTGGGCCAAGGACGAAGGCGAAAGTTTCCGCAGCAAATACTTTCTCGCGTCGCATGAACTGGCGGTGGCACGCATTTTCCAGGGTCTGCTCGCGCTGACCGGCGACGTGCTGCCCGGGTTTGTCCGGTCCGACGATGTCGCACCGGTGGAAATCACCGGTCGCATGCAGGCTGTGCGCGATATCTATCTCGGTATCGCTCCCGGGGAACCGGAAGGCCAACCGGGGCTGCACGATCTGGTTTTCGCGTCCGCGCCGGCCCAGGCTCTTGCGACCTACGGGGCGGTGGCCCAAGCGCTGGCCTTGGCGGAGGCCGTGGCCTTGGCGCCCGGCAACGGGGAGACGCGGCGGCAACTGGACGCGGCCTTGGCCAATGCCACCCGCCAGTTGGAATTTGCCGCCGCGGCGGTCGGTATCCAGATCGTCGAAGTCGCGGACTGAGTTTGTCCGCTCAGACCGTTTGTCCGGCGGCGTGCGCGCTGGCCCAAGCCCACTGGAAGTTGTAGCCACCGAGCCAGCCGGTCACGTCGACGACCTCGCCGATGAAATAAAGTCCCGGCACGGCGCGCGCCTCCATGGTTTTGGATGACAAGTCGCGCGTGTCCACCCCGCCGAGGGTCACCTCCGCCTTCGGATAGCCTTCCGTTCCGGCCGGGTCGAAGGGCCAGTGGCGCAGCAGTTCGCCGGTGTGTTCCCGCTCGCGCGCGGTCCATTGCGCGACGGTTTTCGACGGTGTGTGCCGCGCGCACCAGACCTCGGCGAAGCGTTTGGGCCACACGGCTGACAATTGCGCGATGGCTGGTCCGCGGCCGGGAGCCGGCAAGCCGTCCCCGCCGGGCAGCAGATCGAGATGCAGTGTCTCGCCTTCGCGCCAGTAGCTGGAAATCTGCAGGATGGCGGGTCCGCTCAGCCCGCGGTGGGTGAAAAGCAACGCCTCGTCGAACGTCGTGTTTCCGCGCCGGATACGCACGGGCAGCGAAACGCCGCTCAACGGACCGTAAACCGCGCGGTCGGCCTCGCCGAAGGTCAGCGGCACGAGGCCCGGACGGATCTCCGTCAACCGCAGCCCGAACTCCCGCGCCACGCGGTATCCCAGATCGCTGGCGCCGAGCTTGGCAAACGACAATCCGCCGGTGGCCACGACCAGCGTGTCGGACGTGAATTCGCCCGCGTCGGTGCCGACGCAGAACCGATCCGGCTTGGTCACACTTTCCACGCGGACGCCGCAGCGCACGTCCACCCGCGCCTGTGCGCATTCATCGAGGAGCAGGGTGACGACATCCCGCGAGCTGGTGTTGCAGAAAAGTTGCCCGAGCTTTTTTTCGTGCCACCCGATCCCGTGGCGGGCGACGAGGGCGCGGAAGTCTTCCGGCGTGTAGCGGGCCAGGGCGGAGCGGCAGAAATCCGGATTCGCCGAGAGGTAGTTGTCCGGCGCCGCGTTGATATTGGTGAAGTTGCAACGTCCGCCGCCGGATATGACAATCTTTTTACCGACCCGGTCGTTGTGCTCGAGCACCAGCACACGGCGGCCGCGTTGTCCGGCGGTGGCCGCGCAGAGAAGCCCCGCGGCGCCGCCGCCGAGGACGATAACGTCGTGGTGTGCCGTCATTCAGAGAGCCCGCACGGTGATCCAGGTGGTGGCGCGGTGGTCGCCGGACCGGACGTTGATTTGGTGTGTCCCCTCGCGCAAAGCGACGACGGTGCGGGGCCCGTCCGCCACGCAAGGCAACGTGGCGCTCGACCACGTCACGGGCGCCGGCGCCTCGGCGCGCAGCGTGACGCGTTGCGCGGCGGGGGGCAGGTCGGGGTCGAGGAAATACACCGTGCCGGGCGCAGGCGAAACGATACGAAGGTCACCGGGGCGAGCGGAGGCCGCCGCAAGATTGCCCAGCCCGCTCTGGGGACCTTCCAACCATTCGCGGTAAACGGACGGCAGCACCACGCGTCCGGCAGGATCGTAATCGTCGGGCGACTCTGGCGGCGGTGCCTGGGCGAAGATTTCGCGGACGGCACCCGGACGTCCGGACGGCACGGCTTTTCCGGTCAGTGGCTGGATCCAACCTTCGCGGATGCCGTCCGGCCGCGCGAACCAGGTCGTGCCGCGGCTGGCCCGCAGGTGGGTGAAAATTTCGTGCAGGGCCGGGGCCGCGCCGGTCACACCGGTGATGCCGCGCATCGGGCGTGCGTCGGGATTGCCGACCCACACGGCCACGGTGAATTCCGGGGTGAAGCCGACGATCCAGTTGTCGCGGTAATCCGAGCTGGTGCCGGTTTTCACCGCGACGGGAAAGGGCAGGGCGAGGTAGGAGTTGAGTCCGAAGGACGCGGCCCGCGCGCGGTTGTCGGCCAGCATGTCGGCGACGAGGTAGGCGGAGGACGCGCCGAAAAGGCGGCGGCCCGACTGCGGGGGCGGGGGCGGTGCGTCGAGCAGGCGGAAAGGCCGCTGCAGGCCGCCGCGGGCGAGGGTGGCATAGGCGTTGGCCAACTCGAGCAACCGCGCTTCGCCATTGCCGAGCGTCAATCCCGGTCCGTAATGCCCGGCGGGATGCCCCAGGGTGGTCAGGCCCAACTCGCGCAACAACCGGTGCAAGGCCACCGGACCACCGCCCAACTCCAGCGCGCGGACGGCGGCGACATTCAGCGAGTTGCCCAGCGCATGGCGCAAGCTCACGGGGCCGTGGAAGCGATGATGGTAATTGTTCGGCCGGTAAAGACCGGTCGGGGTGGCAAAGGTCGAGGGGACGTCGGCCACCACGGTGCCGGGGTGCGCGCCGCGCTCGAGAGCGAGCAGGTAGGTGAACGGCTTGACCGCGGAGCCCGGCGAGCGCGCGATCCACGCGCCGTTGACCTGCCCGGCCCCGGCGGCGAAGTAATCGCCGGACCCGGCCAGCGCGAGGACGTCACCGGTCGGGTTGTGCAGGACGACAGCCGCCGCGCCGCCCGCGTTGTGGGCGCGCAACCGCGACAATTGCGCGGCCAGCACGCTTTCGACGTGGCGGGTCAGTCCGAGATCGAGCGTGGTGCGGACCGGTCCGCCCCGCGCAGGCAGCAGCCCGCGTCGCTGGAGCAGCAAGTCGACGAAGTGCGGTGCGGCAAAATCCTGCCGGTGCGGACGGAGGGCGAGGGGTTCCACGGCCGCGCGGGCAGACTCGTCCGGGCTGAGGGCGCCAGCTTGCTGCATGCGCTGCAGGATCCACTGTTGACGCTCGTGCGCCCCGCCGTCGTTGCGGTGCGGGTCGAGTCGCCCGGGGGCTTTCGGCAGCGCGGCGAGAAACGCGGCTTCGGCCGCGCTGAGATCGGACGGCGGTTTTCCGAAGTAGTAGGTGCTGGCCGCGGCGATGCCGGTGCGCAGATTGCCGTAATCGAGCCGGTTGAGGTATTCCGCGAGGATCCGCTCTTTGCCCCAAGCCTGCTCGACCTGCCGGGCGCGGAAAATTTCGGCCAATTTGCGTGCGGCGGTGCGCGGTCCGGGTTCCTTGACCAATTGCTGCGTGATGGTCGAGGCGCCCGAGAGCGGGCGGGCCCCGCGCAGGCCGTTGAAAATGGCGCGCGCGATGGCGCGGGGGTCGAAGCCCGGATGGCGGAAGAAGCGCGCGTCCTCCGCCGCCAGCGTGGCCGCGATGACATGCGGGGAGATGTCGCGCAGGTCAACCGGCCGGTGGTAATACCGCTCGCCGACGAGCAGCAGCCGCAGCGGTTCGCCGTGGCGGTCGAGAAACTCGGTGCTGGCCGGCGGGGCGGCGCCCACGATATCCGGCGCCGGAGCCAGACGCACGGCGATGGTCAGCGCGGCCCACGTCAGCAGGAACCCGGCGGCAGCGAGGAGTGCGTATTTTTTCACGGCCGGCTCTCAAGCTGCGCGATGGTGCCCAAGCCGAAACGGTCCGGACGATACATAGCTTCGGCTTTGGTCGCGCCCGCGGTGGCTTGTCCCGCCACGCGCACGCGCGCGAGATAACGGAACGTGTAACTTCCGGGCGGCAGGGCATCGCAAAAATAGAGCACGCGGTCCGCGCGGGTTTCGCGGTGGCTGACGAATGCGTCGGACGTTTCGACCGTTTCACCGGTGGCGCGGCTGACGAACGCGGGGTTGACTGCTTCGAGGATCGACGGCAACGGGTCGTCGAGGGCGACGAAATAAGCGGGCCGGGTTGTTTCGAGGCGTAGAGTGACGATGACACGGTCGCCGACCCGCAGGTCCTCGGCGGGCTGCAGGGCGCCGTCCGGCCCGATCTTGGCGTAGGCGCGTGACACGGTGAAGCCGCGGTCCTGCGCGGGTTGCTGGCCGAGGGGCGGGAAGACATCGAATTCCGTCTCGGCGTAGAGCCGCGCTCCCCGGGCGTTTTCCACGGTCAGCGCCGCACCCGGCGCCAGCGGGAAGTCGCGGCGGAAGACCGGGGCGCGCGCCGTTACATCGAAGTTCTCCGTCTGCGGCCCGGCGGTGATGGCGCCGGGTGCGGCCCCGTCTCCGGCCGCGGGCTTTTCGATCTTCATGTAGTAACTGGTCAGGGCGAGCAGGGCCCACGCGTTGCCCTGCGTGGTGGCGACGCGTTGCTGCGGACCGAGGGCCAGTAATTCGGCGACGAGTTGCGGCACCGCGGGGTCGGCCGGACGGAAATTGGTCCAGGCCAGCAATTGCAGCGCTTGCTCGCGCGTGGTGCCGCCGAACGGTGAGAAGTCGTCAGGAGCCGCCGTATCGGCCAGCAACGTGGCGACCATGTCGCGCGGGCCTTTCGCTTGCATGACGGCCAGAGCCAGCACGGCTCGCGATCCGGCGGACAAATCGGCCCGGCGCCGGTAAAGTTCCTCGTGGTAGGACGCCTCGGCGCGTCCGGCCAGCGCCAAGGCGTAGGCGGCGAAGGCGCGCTCGGCCAGGAGCGGGGCCGGTGTTTCGGGGGAGAGTCCGCGCAGGGACTTGGCCAAATAGTCCAACAACCCGTTCCACGCCGCGGGCAGCTTGAATTCGCGCTGGCCGGCCAGCGAAAGCACGATGGCCGCCCAAGCGCTGGGGAATAGGTCCGACGTGCGGCCGCCTGCCCAGAAGGAAAGTCCGCCGTCCGGTTGCTGCTGGTCGAGAAGTTGCACGATGGTCTTCTTGATCACGCGTTCGGCTTCCGCAGGGTCCGCGGCGAAGCCCGGCATGAGCGGGCCGAGCGCGGGCATGAGCAACCATGGGACCATCGAGGACGCTCTCTGCTCGGCGCAACCGTAGGGATAAGCGACGAGGAACCGCGCTTTGGCGCCCAGCGCGGAGAGGCGCGTGTTGGACACGGCCACGGCGGCGCGCCCGCGCCCCTCGCCGATCTGCGGATTGACCCCGTCGAGGAGGTTGGTGCGTCCGGCGCCGAGCTCGGCGAAGTAAGTCTCGCGCAGGCGCAGCATGGGCGAGCCGACGGAGAGCACGGTGCGCGCGCCGTCCGAGAAAGTGCGGCCTCCGGCCGCCATGGTGGCCGACCATTCCAGATCGAGGTCGCCGGTCTGCTTGAAGGCCAGGGTGAAATCGGCGGCGCGGGAAGCCCCGTGGGGAATTTCCAGCGTGACCGTTTCCGTCGAAACGGGGGTGCGCAAAGCGACTTCGACCGTGCCGTCCTGCCCGGTTTCATTGCGGACCACGGCGCGGGCCACGAGGCGGTCGCCGGTGTTGGCGAAGGCGCCGAGCGAAGGCAGGATCATGAGCGGGCGCGCAATGGCCACGGCCGATTCGCCGGAACCGAAAGCGGCCGGACCAGCCGCGGCCACGGCGACGAGACGGTAACGGGTCAGCGCATCGGGCGCGGTGAAGCGCGCCGTGACTGTGCCGTCGTCGCCGGTCACGAGCGCGGGCAGCCAGCACGCCGTGCCGGGGAAGTTTTCCCGCAAGGAAACCGGCCCGCCTTCACCGCCGCCGCCGATGAGATAACCTTTGTTGCCGAAAACGACATCGTCCGGATCCTCCGGCACCAGATCGGCCAGACTCAAGCCGGTCAGCACCCGGGTCGTGACGGGCGCGAGGAAAATCTCCGCCGGGTCGGGAAGTTTGAATCCGGTGAGGGCCAGCACGCCGTCGTCGACCGCGTAGAACGTGACGCCCGCGCGCGGCACGGGGCGGCCCTCGCTGTCGCGGACGGCGACAGTGGCGGCCACTTCCTCGCCGGGTTGGACGCGGGGGCTTTGCGGGGCGACTTCCACCCGGAGCCGCGCCGCCGGATCCTCGACGCTCAGAACGCAGCTTCCGTAGCGGAATTCCGTGGTGGGGAACTTGCGCTTGCTGTCGTCGGAGCCGCGCAAGAGGACGAGCGACACGGTCACGCCGGGTGCGTCGGCCAGCGCCAGCGGGACGTCGATCACAGGCGCGTTGCCTTCGAGGGAAAGACGCAGGGTGCGCAGGATCGATTCGCCCCGCTCGATGCTCACGATCGCCTCGCCGGCCATGGGGGTCTGGACCAACACGCGCGCGATCTCTCCGGGAGAGTAAGACTCTTTGTCCGGCACGAGTTGGATGCGGTAGGGACTGTCATAGTCCCAAACCGTTTCCCCGGCACCGGCCACGAAGAAGGAGGATTCGGAGGCGACTTCGCGTCCGGCACTGTCCCGCGCGGTGACGCGCACGCGGTGGTGGCCGAGGTCCTCGGTTTGGTAGCGCAGCGATCCGGTCTCCGGCGTGGTCCACTGTCCGTCTTTCCTGACCGGCGTGACCGTGCGGGTGCGACCGGTGAAGACGGGCTCTTCGATCGTCTCGCGGCGGAAGGTCATCGCGCCGCCCGCCCCGAGTTCCCGGACGACATTGTAGCGCGAGCGCAGGATTTCGACGGCGACTTCGACCGGTGTGGTGACGACTTCACCGTCGGGGCGGACGGCAATGACGTCGAGGGCGACCTCGTCGCCGGTGCGGACCACACGTTCCCCGGGGCGGGTCACGCCGAGATAAAAGTCGGACGCCTCGCGGGTGAATTCGGCGGTGCGCGAGACGGTTTGTTGGTTGAGGTCGGTGACTTCGGCGGTCAGCAGGCCGCGGTAAGGGGCCAAGTCGGCGGCGGGCAGCACGGGTTCGATGGTCAGCGGTGTGCCGCCGATGATGGCGCCCTCGCCCCGCAAGGTGAGGGGCTTCGGTTCGTCTTCCTCGCGGGGATCGAGAAACTCAAAGCGGTCGAACCCCGGCGGGGCGAAAGGCGCGCGGAAGTAACGCAGCGTCCAACGCACTTCGGCATCGGTGACGCGTCCACCGAAAAAGTATTGTCCGCTCACCGTGGCCGCGGGCGGTTGGTCGCCGGCAGCGATGCGTTCCGGCACGGCCAGGCTGGCTTCGAACGCGTCGGGTTGGTAGGACGCGAGCAAAACAGGCACGGAGGCGCCGCCTTCGAGTCCGGCGGTCTCGAGTTGCAGGTAGTAGGATCCGAGCGGTCCGGCGGGCAGGGGCAGGTCGGCGGTGAAAGCTCCGGCGGCATCGGTTGTCACGGTGAGGCGCTGAAGTTCGTCGAAATTCGGATTACGCAGGACGAGGTTGACTTCGCGATCGGGCACGAAGGCCGGACCGTCGGCGCCGAAGCGCCGCAGGTAGCCTTTGATGCGGGCGGTTTCGCCCGGCTGGTAGAGCGGACGGTCGGTGAAGAAGCTGGCGCGCAATTCGCCCGGGGGATCGTTGGTCACGTCCCAGTTGGCGAAAAACCATTGCCCGAGCGGGAGGGATTGCGCGCGCGGGCCCAAGCGTACGATGCAGGTGTCGTCGCCGCGGCGCGCGAGCAACCAGGCGGGTGTCGCCGCGTAGTCAAGGGTGACTTGGCCGTCCGCCTCGACGGGGGCTTCGCTCAGCGTTTTGAAATCCCCGTCGAGCAGCGTGACGGTCGTGCCGGCGGCGGGCTGGGCGGTGGCGTTGGAAAAAACGAGAGTGCGGATGGCGCGGCCGGTTTTTTTCCAGAGCACGCCGAGATCGGTGAGTTGAATGATGGCTTGTGCGGCGGGCTTGGGTCCGCCCACTGCGTCGAGCGGCGAGCCTTCGACTTTGAGGTAGATCACGCCGGCCCGCGTGCCGCCGAGCAGGCGGGTCCAGTCGAGGTCGGTCGTCTGGCGCCGGTCGATAGCGGGATTGGTGAGGGGGATTGTCTCGTCGGCGATGTTGCGGCCGGTGAATTCGACCTCGGGCACCGGTTGTCCGTCACGATATTTCCATTCGTGGGTCGTGAAAGCGGAGAGCGCGCGGGCGGCCTGATCGGGGGGCAGTAGCACGGCGCGCACGCGCAACGAGGAGAGATTAACGGAGCGCACGGGTAGCAAGCGGCGTCCGCCGAGGATTTGCGACATGGTCAACTCGGGTAAATGGAGGCGCGGCGGCACCGGGGCAAAGCGCACGGTGCGGCGGCGCGGGCCGTCGAAGGCCTGGCCGATGGAGGAAAATACCCCGTCGCCGATGGTGACGGCGTAATCGCGGCCTAGTTCGAACCGGCCGCGGGCGACGGCCGTGCCGTAGCTGATTTCCCAGCGGAAGTCCGGCGGTGCGGGGTCGATGGTGATAAACTCGGCGGCGTTCTCTTCATTGATGTCGGGGGCCAAGGCGGCGGTGAATTCCAGGTAGAGGGTGGGGCCGGAATTGATGTAATTGCCGGCTTCGACCGTGCGGAGCGTGAACGGGGGCACCGTGCCGAGCGGAATGTCCAAGGGGGTGGCGAGGCGGTGTTGTCCGCCGGCGTCCGGCAGGCCGGCTTCGATGCGCAGTTGCCAGCCCGGTCCGGCCGGCAGGGCGGCGAGAGGTTCGACCATAAGGCGTGCCGGGAATTCCGTGCGCGTTGCGGCGGCCGATGCGGGGTCCGCGGCGGCCAGGGCGCGCCAGGCCCAATCGTCGGCTTCGGGTTGAAGATCAAAATAGTCAGCCGCCGTGGCGTGGCGGACTTGGGCGGCGGCGGTGCGCCCGGCCGCGTCGGTAAAGACGAAAAATTTCGCGTCGGGAGTCACCGGAAGATTGAAGCCGATGCGCACCGTCACGTCGGCGGACACTTCCTGCGGATTCCACACGCCGTTCTGCACCGCGGTCACGCCGAAGGCCGGCGTCCGGAGCACCGTGCGGAAACCGCTGTCGACGGTGCGTCCGCCGGCCTCGGTCAGTCCGGGACGTGACCGCACTTCCCACGTGGTGCCGGGCGGCAACGGACCCTGCGGTTGGAAAACGCCGCTGCGCGTGCTCAACCACGTGAATTGTCCCGGCAAGGCGGGCTCGAAAACGAATGGCGCGGCAGCAACCGGGCCGAGCGCGTCGGGCGCAACCATCGGCACGGGGAAGCGGAATTCCACGGTGGAGGCGGGTTGCAGGTCACCGGAGGCGGGAAACATCTCGATGCCTTGCCCGGTGACGGTGGCGGCATGGCCGAACAGCGAGGCCGCCGCGAGGAGGAGGGGGCGGTGGAGTTTCATAGGGTTAAGTTCCATGTTAGGACGCGGCGTGTGGCTGGCGAGGAGATTGGCGGGCTTTGCATCGCGCGGGCCTTGCGCTAGAAGAAAGGGCTTATCCACGATGAAAAAAGCCGTTTCTACACGTCCCGCCCGGACCCGCTCGCCCTGGGCTGCAGTGCGCGGGTCGAAAATCCACGGTCGCGGCATGTTCGCGACAAAACTCATTCCCAAAGGCACGCGCATCATTGAATACACCGGCGAGCGCATGACCAAAGCGGAAGGCTGGCGTCGCGAGCTGGCGCGGCAGGAGCGGGCCAAGCGCGGCGGGGATGGTTGCATTTACATTTTCGAGCTGAACACGAAGGTCGATATCGACGGCAGCGTGCTGTGGAACACGGCGCGCTACATCAATCACTCGTGCGATCCCAACTGCGAGTCGCAGATCGTGCGCGGGCGCGTGTGGGTCACGGCTATCCGGAACATCCAGCCGGGCGAGGAACTTTCCTACGACTACTATTACGACTACGACCACTACCATGAGCATCCTTGCCGGTGCGGGGCGGACGATTGCGCGGGCTACATCGTGAAGGCGCCGGTGCGCTGGCGCGTGCGCCACGCCGCGGCGCTCATGAAAAAGAAAGAACCGAAACGCCGGGCCGCTTAAGGCTGCTCCAGCGCGGCTGCCACCGCCTGCTCGAGCCGGCTGCGCGGCGAGGGATCGATCAATTTCCCGTCGCGGCCGAGGAGCCACATGGTCGGGACCGATTGGATTTTGAAGCGCACGGCGAGCTCGTTCTCCCAGCCCTTGCCGTCGAAAAATTGCGGCCAGGGCATTTTGTTTTCCTTGGTGAACGTCTCGAGTGCCGGCTTTGCGTTGTCCAGCGAGATCCCCACGATTTCGAAGCCGCGGTCTTTGAATTTTTCGTAGACCTCGACGAGTTGCGGCGCTTCCTCCACGCAGGGAGGGCACCACGTGGCCCAAAAGTCGATGAGCACAACTTTCCCGCGCAGATCGGCGAGATCGACTTTACTGCCGTCCACGGCGGTGAAAGAAAGCTCGAGGGGTGCCACCCGCATTTCCATCAGCTCCAGTCCGGACTTGGCGGCCTGCACGATGTCGGGATCTTCATCCTTCGCCACCTCCTCGTAGAGGGCGCGCGCGGTCTCCGTGTCGAAACTTTCCAGCGCTTGCGCCTCGGTGAGTTTGAGGGCCGGGCGGCGCGGATCGTCTGGGTGCGTCTCGAGAAACTTGGCGATGGCCGCGCTCAAAGCGCGAGCCGACGCTTCGGTTCGGGCGCGGTCGAAGTCGACCGAGGCAATCTGCAGAAGCACGAGGCCGGCATCGGCGCGGATGTTGAGCGGGGCCTGCTTGTCGTCGGCGATCTCGCGCAATTCCTTGCTCTGTTCGGCGAGGTCGGGTTCGCGCTCTTCGAGCATGGCGAGTGAATTGCCGATCTGCATCACGGCCATGCGCGCCTCCCAGCGGTTGGGGCCTTGCGGGTAATCCTGGAGAAACTGCCGGAAGTGCCCGAGCTGCGAGTTCAGGCGCCCGGCGAGCAGTTTCTTGCTGGCGGTTTCGTCTTCCGGCAGGTCCGCGGTCAGTCCGGCGGCCTCGTCCTGCAACTTTTCCCACGCGGCGTTCTCGTCTTCCTGAGCGAGCAGACCGGCGGTGAGGCCCAGGGCGAGGAGAAGAGCGAGGGGTGCTTTCACGTTGATTAATTCTCGTGGTTGGACCGTCCGCTGGCAAGTTCCCGTAACCTTTGCGCGGCGCGCGAGACGTTGTCGACCGTAAGTATTTCAAACTTTCCTTCCGGCGCCCGCAGGACCCGCACTTGCGGATGCGGGGGCGCCCACAAGCCCGGATCGGTCGGACCGAAAAGCAGCAGCGAGGGCGCGCCCACGGCCGCCGCGAGGTGACTCACTCCGGTATCATGGCCGAGGTAAAAACCGGCCCCGGCCAATTCGGCGGCCAAGGCGGGTAGTGGCAGGTTTTCGCGGAAACGAACCCGCGGGTTTCCGGAAAGTCGGCGCATAGTTTCGAGGGCGGCGGCATCCGCCTCACCGCCGATGATGGCCAGTTGCGTGGTCGGGTCGTCGAGCAGGTGTTCGGCGAGAGCCAGCCAGTTTTCCGCGGGCCAGTTTTTCGAGGCGCTGCCGGAACCGGGATGGAGATAGACCGAGTTGGCGTCGGGCGCGGCGGGCGGAATCGACAAGCGCACGGCGCGCTCGGCCAGCGGAAGGCCAAGTTCGGCCAGCGGAGTGGCGAGTTGGTCGATGGCGTGGGTGCCTGCGGAGATTCGCGGCGGCCCCGGCACAAGCCGGCGCACTCCCGCAGTGCGGAGGTTGTCGCGAAAAAATCCGTCGGGATCGTAAAGGTAGCTGATGACCACATCGAACGACGCGAAGTAGTCGCGCAGGGCCGGCTCCAGCACCGCGCCGTTGATGAAAAACCCGGCGAGCGGTCCGTATTCGATCGAGCGCGCGTGGTCGATGATACCGCCGGCCCGCGCCAATTCAGCGATGCCCGGGTAGGCGAGGACTTCGAGCCGGGCCGCCGGTTCCGCTTCGCGCAGCGCGGCCAAGACCGGGAGGGTGAGGAGAAAATCGCCGAGGGCTCCGCCTCGGATCACGAGCGCGCGGCGGAAGGCCGGCTCCGCCACTCAGTAACCCCGCATGGCACCCATCTGGCTGCCGAGGGCGCCGCCGCCCTCCCATTTGGCCGGGCGGTTCCACGGTATGGTGCTCAAACCCCGCTCCGACGCCTGACTCGGCGGCGGGGCGGTGGTTTCACAGCCAGCCAAGAAAGCGGCCGTCAGAGCGAGAAGCAAAAGACGTGTCCGCATGGCGAGATCAGTCCCGCTGGGCCTGATAAATAACCGTGTCGCCCGGCATGACGCTGAAGCCGCGCGGCACGGTGCGGACAAGGATGTCGGCGATCGAGGTGGAGGGCTCGACGGAAGTAATGCGGATGCGGCCGAGCAGCTGGCCGCCGCGTTGGACGAGCATTTCGGCGTTGGGCACGACGCCTTGGCGGTCACCGAGGCTGAGCACGACGAAGTTCCACGCTTGGTTGACCGCGAGGATGGTGCCTTGCAGGCCTTGGCGCATCTGTGATGTCTGACGCGCGTCCTCTTTGCGTCGGAGTTCGACAACTTGCGCTTCGAGCCCGGTGGCACGGTCTTCGAGCCCGGCCACGATGGTGCGAAGTTCATCGCGCTCGGTCGTGATCTCGATGACATCGGCGGTCTCCGTTGTTCCACCTGTGCCGGTGCCCTCGGCCAACTGCTGCTCGAGTTCGGCAATGCGGGTGTCTTTGGCTTCGGCGTCTTCGGTTGCCTGGGTCAGTTGGGTTTCAAACGTGGTGTTTTTTTCCTGCGCGGCGGCGAGTTCTTCCTTGGTGCTGGTGACCTCGCTTTGGGCCTCCCCGAGCTCGGCGGTCAGGGTGTCCTTCTCGCTGGCCAAGCTCGTGATCTCTTGCTTCTTCTCCTCGATATCCTTTTGCGCCGCGCCCAGCTCCTGTTGCGTGCTGGTCAGTTTCGAGTTGGTCGTATCCAACTCGGTGCGGGTCTCGACCAAAGTGCCACGGTTGAGGAAACCCAGGACGGCTGCCCCTAGAGAGAAAACGATGGCAACGAGAAGGAAAATCTTGGTCATGGGTGGGGCGACTGGATACGGCTTAGAGCGTCAGGCATCTAAGCAATTGGGTCGGCGGGGAACAAGCTGTTTATCACCGCCATTTTTTTTGTTCGGCCGGGCCTCGCGGGCGGGTTGTTTCTGCCGAATCCGCAGGGTAGGATCATGTCGCCCCGGGGGCCGCGGAGGACCGACTGACGAACCCCGCCAGGGCAGGAATGCAGCAACGGTAGTCTGCTCGTCCCTGCCGCGGTTTCCCGGTGCACTCCCTGCCTCCATGCCCGCTTACCTGAAAATCATCGTTTATCTTTTGGCGGTGGTGGCGGCTGGCGGGTTGGTGGCTCCGCTCATTTTCGCCGCCGGGCAGGCGCTGGCCGCGGGGGGAGTGACGGACTGGTTGGCGAAGTTCCCCTTTCACCGTGTCCTGTCGCGCTGCGTGCAAGTGAGCGCGCTAGTCTTGTTGTGGCCGGCCCTGCGGTGGATCGGCCTGCGGCGGTTGCGTGATCTCGGGTTGCAGCGCAATTCTTTGAAGGTGGTCGATGTCGGGGTCGGTTTGGTGCTGGCGGCGGGCCTGGTTTTTCTGCTCGGGACTTTTTTCCTTTCGGTCGGCTGGTTCACGCTCCGACCTGATCCGGAGTGGTCGAAGCTCGGTCGGGTGGTTCTCACCGCCGCGGCGGTCGGGAGCATCGAGGAGTTCATTTTTCGCGGCGTCGTGCTCGGACTCTGCCTGTGGTCCCTGCGGCCAACCGGGGCGATTTTTCTCTCCTCTTTGCTTTTTGCGGTGGTCCATTTCATGCGTCCGGCGCGCGGCTCGCTCGGGCCGGGTGAGGTGTATTGGTGGAGCGGTTGGGCGGAACTCGGCAGCTTTGTTGCGGCCTGGCCGGCGCCGGGCCTGCTGGTGGCCGGGTTGGCCAGCTTGTTCGCGGCCGGATGGATTCTCGGCACGGCGGCGGTGCGGACGAAATCACTCTGGCTGCCGATCGGTCTGCATGCGGGTTGGGTTTTTGCCCAGCAGACATCGCAGATTTTCCTGCGCCCCGTGCCGGAAAATGGCGCCTCTCATCTGCCCTGGGTCGGACCCAATCTGGTCAGCGGCGCGGTCCCGACCGGTCTGCTCCCGCTCTTGGCGCTCGGCCTGACCGGGCTGCTGGTTCATCTTTACCTGCAGTATGTTTTTCGACCGGTGGCGACGCGCGTGGCTTGAAGCTGCTGGCAGCTTGCTCTACCCGCCGCACTGCGCGGCGTGCGGCATTCCCGTCGCACCGCGGGCGGGAGTTCTCTGCCACGCCTGCCGCCGGGCCCGTCGGCGATTGACCGGCGCGCGTTGCGCGGTGTGCAGTCAGCCCTTCGGCGGGGCTCTGACCGCGGATTTCCGCTGCATGAATTGCGGAGATTTGGATTTTGCCTTCGACTTCGCCACCGCCGCCTACCGCAGTCGGGGGGTGGTGCGGGATCTGATCCACCAGTTCAAATACAATCGCCGCCTGCATCTGCGCCACTTGCTGGCGCGCATGCTCAGCGAGGGTTTCCGCGATGGTCGGATGTCGCTCTCACCGCCGCAGGTCATCGTGCCGGTGCCTCTGCATCCGACGAGGAAACGGGAGCGCGAATTCAACCAGGCGGAGGTGCTGGCGCGCCTGGCCGGGGCGCGTTTGGGTCTTCCGGTGACCGATATTTTGCAACGTCGGCGTTATACGCTGACCCAAACACATTTCGACCGCGAGGAGCGGTTGGCCAACCTTGAGGGTGCCTTTGGGCTCAAGACGGGTGCCGAGGTGGCCGGCCGGCATCTCGCGCTGGTCGATGATGTTTTGACCACGGGTTCCACGGCCGATGCCTGTGCGCGGGTCTTGCGCGAAGCGGGGGCCGCCACCGTGATTGTCATCACGGTCGCTCGCGGCTAGAAACAGACATGGGAATTTTCCAGAAACCCGCCCTGAAGTTCCGGCCCAAAGCCAAGAGCAATGTGCCGGAAGGGCTGTGGACGAAATGTCCGTCCTGCGGCGAGGTCGTCACCAAAACCGAACTCCAGCAGAACCTGCAGGTGTGCCCCAAATGCCAGCACCACATGACCATCGGGGCGCGCGAACGGATTGCCAATCTGGCCGAAGAGGGGTCCTTCAAAGAGCGCGATGCGGACATGCTGTCGGTCGATTCGCTCAAGTTCCGCGGCGTGGCGACCTATGAGGAACGCCTCGAGACCTACCGCAAAAAAACCGGCCTGAAAGATGCCGTCATTACCGGGGACGCCAAAATCGGCGGTCACGACGTCGGTCTCGCCGTGATGGACTTCAATTTCATCGCCGCCACCATGGGCTCGGTCGTCGGGGAAAAAATCACCCGTATCATCGAGCGTGCCACGAAAAACAAGTGGCCGGTCATCATCGTTTCCGCCTCCGGCGGGGCGCGCATGTATGAGGGCATGCTCAGTCTCATGCAGTTGGCCAAGACCAGCGGCGCCCTGGCCCGTCACGCCGAGGCCAAATTGCCCTACATTTCCGTGCTGACCAACCCGACGACGGCCGGCGTGATGGCCAGCTACGCGTCGCTGGGTGATCTCATCCTTGCCGAGCCGAAGTGCATGATCGGTTTCGCCGGCCCGCGCGTCATCCGCGAGACCACGCACCAGGAATTGCCCAAGGGTTTCCAGACCGCCGAGTTTCTGCAGGACCACGGCTTGGTCGACATGATCGTGGCGCGGCACCGCATGCGGGATGTGCTCTCGCAGTTGCTCGATTTCCTCGACCGCAAAAAGTGAACTACCGCGACGCGCTCGCGTGGCTCTACGGCAGCCAGACCTTCGGCATCAAGCTGGGGTTGGACAATACGCGGCGCCTGCTGGCCGCGGCGGGCGACCCGCAAGAGCGGTTGCCGTTCCTCCACGTGGCCGGCACCAACGGCAAAGGCAGCACCTGCGCCATGATCGACGCCATGCTCCGCGCCGCCGGTCGCCGCACCGGCCTTTACACCTCGCCCCACCTCATCGATTTCCGCGAACGCCTCCGCTTGGACGGCGCGATGATCCCCGAGGTGGCCGCCGCCGAGGGGTTGACCCTGCTGCGCGAGGCGACGCAAAGCTGGGACCACGCGCCGACATTTTTCGAAATCGCCACCGTGCTGGCCGCGTGGTGGTTCGACCGCGAGGGCGCGGAATTCGTCGTGTGGGAAACGGGCATGGGCGGACGTCTGGACGCGACGAACGCAGTCACGCCACGGGTTTCGGTCATCACCCCGATCGGTCTCGATCACCAGCAGTGGCTTGGCGGCACGCTGGCGGAAATCGCCGCCGAGAAAGCGGGCATCATCAAGCCGGTTATCCCCGTCGTTTCCGCACCGCAGCGGGCAGAGGCGCGTGAGGTGCTGACGTCCAGAGCGGCGAAAGTCGGGGCGCCGATCACTTTTGTGACCGAACCTTGGTCCGGCGAGGCGCCCGCTTTGGTCGGATCGCATCAGTGCTGGAACGCCGCCCTGGCCTGCGCCGCGCTGCGCGCCGCAGGAACTGGTGTGGACGCCGAAGCGGAGATCAAGGGACTGCGCAGTGTGGTCTGGCCCGGACGCTTCCAGCGTGTGTCGGAGGACCTGGTCATCGACGGCGCGCACAATCCGGAAGCCGTCGAAGCTCTGGTCCACGCTTGGCGCGAAACCTACGGCAACGCGCGCGCATCGCTTGTCTTTGGTGCGCTGCAAGACAAGGACGCGTCGCATCTCCTGCGCGCTTTGCGGGCCATTGCCGACGAGGTGTGGCTGGTTCCGGTGGGCAATCCGCGCGGAGCTTGGCCCGCGGACTTACGCCCATGGGCGGAAGCCGCGCAATTCACCGCGGTTCATGATGGGTCTGTGGAAGCAGCCTTGGCCGCGGCCCGTGCCACCGGCCGACCCGTTCTTGTGGCGGGATCGCTCTTCTTGGCCGGCGAAGTTCTCGCCTTGCTCCAAGGCTCGCCGGTGCCTGCGGTGTCGAATCAGTAAGTTTTTCGGACTCCGTTGTCGCGGTGGTCTATGACCGCCGCGACAAATAAAAAATCAATCACCGCAGCGCCTTGATCTCTGCCGCGCGATCTTTGGCACGAAAAACCGAAGTCCCGGCCACCAAGACATCCGCGCCCGCTTCGCGGCACTGACGGGCGGCCTCCACATTGATCCCGCCGTCCACCGTGATGTGGAATCCGGCGCCTTTGGTCCGCCGTTCCGCGGCGGCGCGGATTTTCGGCAGCATGTCTTCCATGAACGGCTGCCCGCCAAAGCCCGGCTCCACGGTCATAATGAGCAAGATGTCGAATTGCCCGAGATACGGATCGACGGCTTCGATCGGGGTGTGAGGATTGATGGCCAAGCCGGCCTTCTTGCCCGCGGCGCGGATGCGGCGCAGGGTCTCCGGCACGTCGGACTCGGCTTCGAGATGGATATCGATCGAGTGCGCGACCGGCAAATACCGGTCGAGGTAGCGGTCCGGGTTGGTGATCATCAGATGCACATCGAGCGGCAAATCGGTGTGCCGCGACGCCGCCTCGACAAAGGCCGACCCGAACGAGATGTTGTCCACGAAATGACCGTCCATCACATCGCAATGGATCCAGTCCGCCCCGGCCCGGGTCACGTCGGCCACTTCCTCGCCGAGGCACGCGAAATTGCAGGCGAGGATGGACGGGGCCACGATTGTTTTCATGCCGGGAGGCTAGGGTGAGCGGGGAAGAAATCCAAGGCTTCGACTGGCAACCGGACGTCTTCTACATGCAGTCCGCCCTGCGCTGTGCGCAAAAAGCGGCCAAGGCCGACGAGGTGCCGATCGGCGCGGTCATTGTGCGTGACGGCCAAATCATCGGCCGCGCCTGGAATCAGGTCGAAATGCTCAAGGACGCCACCGCGCACGCCGAGATGTTGGCCATCACGCAGGCCGAGGCGGCCGTCGGGGATTGGCGGCTCAACGAGTGCGACCTTTACGTGACGAAGGAACCTTGCCCGATGTGCGCCGGCGCCATCGTGCTCTCGCGCCTGCGCCGCGTGGTCTTCGGGTGTCCGGATCCGAAGGGCGGTGCGGCGGGCGGTTGGATCAACCTGCTGCAAAGCGACGCGCTCAATCACCGCTGCGAAGTGACCGGCGGCGTGCTGGGTGGGGAGTGTGCCGCGCTGCTGCGTCAGTTCTTCGGCAAGAAGCGCGCGCCAATTTCCGAAAGTTGAGCAATGCTCAGCGGTTGCGCCCCGCGGGCCATGGCGCGGATTTGACGCTGATTGATGCTGTCGAGTTGCGGGCGCAAGTAAGCACCGAGATCGGGAGCCGCGCCATCCGGTGGCGGGACAAGATTCTTGCGCCATGCGTCGATCCAAGCCCACTGCACGCGCCGCGACGCTTCCATTTCCGCGGCGAAGAAACGCCGCACGGTGTCTGGTTGGAGCCCTTGTTGTTGTCCCGCTGCCATGACCGTCTGCAGCATGGCCGTTTCGCGAGCGGGGTCATAAACAGGGCGGTCGGTCGAATGCTTGGCCCACGCAATATCGCGCGACATGGAGAGACGCTGCTCGGCCAGAGAGGTCAGTTCGCCCTGCGGACCGGCGCAACCGGCCAGCAATACGAGAGCGGGAAGCAGAGGGGCCGCGATTCTCATCAGAAATCGTTCTGCAGGACGATGCGGTAGCGCGCTTTGCCGGATTCCAGGTGCGCGAGGGCTTCGTTCACTTGCGACATCGGGAAGGTTTCCGTGACGGCGGCC
Organism: Chthoniobacterales bacterium; assembly: GCA_040880825.1. Classification (GTDB taxonomy): domain Bacteria; phylum Verrucomicrobiota; class Verrucomicrobiia; order Chthoniobacterales; family JACTMZ01; genus JACTMZ01. The sequence goes on along the minus strand of JBBEEK010000091.1, from coordinate 1,328 downwards.
ACGTCGTGGCGCGCACAGAAATCGAGCATCTGCGCCGTGGTGGCCGGGCTGCCCAGCGGGGAGGCCGAGACGGAACGTTGCCCCAGCAACAGGGGAAACACGCCGATGTTGAGCGGTTCGAGCACGGCGCCGACGAAGTGCAGCCGCCCGCGAGGAGCCAGCATCTCGATGTAAGCGCCCCAGTCGAGCGGGACATTCACCGTGACGAGGATAAAATCGAGCGAGCGAGCGAGCGCTTTGAATTGTGCGGGGTCCCTCGAATTGACCACATGGTGCGCGCCAAGTTTCAGCAACTCGGCTTTTTTGTCCTCCGATGAAGTGAAGGCGAAGACTTCGCATCCCCATTTGGCGAGGAATTGCACGGCGAGGTGACCGAGCCCGCCCACGCCGACGACGCCAACGCGGTCGGTCGGTCTCACGCCGAATTGCACGATGGGATTGAAAACGGTGATACCGCCGCAGAAGAGCGGGCCGGCCTTGGCTGGATCGACCCCGTCGGGGATCGGCACGGCCCAACTCCAGTGGGCGCGTACGCGTTCGGCGAAGCCGCCATGACGGCCGATGATGGTGTCCTCGCCCTTCGGGCAGAAGTTGTGGTCGCCGCGCAGGCAGTCCGGACAGCACATGCAACTGCCGGCAAACCATCCGAGCCCGACGAGATCGCCGACTTTGACTTTCTTCACCTTGTCGCCCGCGGCGACGATGCGGCCCGACACCTCATGGCCGGGCACCAGCGGAAAAACGGCGTTGCCCCAGTTGTTGTGAATGACGGAAAGATCCGAGTGACAGATGCCGCAGTAATCGACCGCGATTTCCACCTGCTCGTCCCCGAGGTCTCCCGGCGTGTAAACGAAGGGTTCAAGGGCGGCACCGGCCGATGTGGCGGCGTAAGCTTTGATTGGTTTCATCTTGGCGGAGTTTAAGCGCGGCCGCGCGCCCGTCGAGTCTCCTCAGAGAATCAACATGCAGTCGCCGTAGCTGAAGAACCTGTATTTTTCAGCAACGGCCTGCGCGTAAGCACGGCGCATGAGGTCCGTGCCGGCCAAGGCGCAGACCAGAACGAACAGGGTCGATTTGGGCAGGTGGAAATTGGTCAGCAGTGCCCCGGTGTGTTGCAAGTGGAAGCCGGGGCGGATGAATATTTCCGTGCGCCCGCTCCCCGCCGTGACTGCTCCCGGCGGCAAGGACTCCAGCACGCGCAGGCTCGTGGTGCCCACGGCGAGAACCCGCTTGGCCGCGTTGATCGCCGCCGCCGCCTCGTCGTCGACTTCGTAGTTCTCACCGTGCATGCGGTGCTCGTCGAGGTTTTCGGTCCGCACCGGCAGGAA
>JBBEEK010000090.1:0-4513 GCA_040880825.1 Chthoniobacterales bacterium | reverse complement strand
ACGCGGGTGCGCAGCTCGGGGATTTTGAAGATGTTGGTGAAGGCGGAGATCATGGCAGTGGAACGATCAATTCGCCGCCGGGGACGGCGACGCTACAGGAAAAGCAGGATGTAGCGGCGCCGTCTCCGGCGCCGGTCGTTCCGCCTTGTCCACCGCGCTCATCCGCTCAGGAAATCGTGCCGCCGGCGGCCTCGATCTTGCGCTTGGCGGCTTCGCTGAATTTGGCGCCGGTGATGATGACTTTCTTTTTCAACTCGCCGCGGGCGAGGATTTTCACGCCGTCGATCGTCCCGCGAACCAAACCCTGCTCGCGCAGGGCCGCTTCGTCGACGGCCGCGCCGTCGGCGAAATCATTGAGGTCGTCGAGGTTGACCACCGCGATGCGCAGCTTGAAGGCCGCGTTGTTGAATCCGCGCTTGGGCAGACGGCGGATGAGCGGCATCTGTCCGCCCTCGAAACCGAGACGAATGCTGCCGCCGGAGCGGGCCTTTTGTCCTTTGTGGCCCTTGCCGCTGGTTTTGCCGGTGCCGGAGCTTTCGCCGGAGCCGAGGCGTTTGCGGCGTTTTTTGGCGCCGGGACGGGGTGAGAGATTGTGCAGTCGCATGGTGGTCAGGCAGGGGCCACTTCAACAGCGGCTTCCGCTTTGGTGGGCTTCATTTTGATGCCGCGCAGGCGGAAAATTTCCTCGCGCGGGCGGAGTTGGGAGAGGGCTTCGATCGTCGCTTTGACCACGTTGGCGTGGTTGTTCGAGCCGAGTGACTTGGCCAGCACGTCGCGGATGCCGACGGCTTCGCAGACGGCACGGACGCCGCCGCCGGCGATGATGCCGGTGCCGGGCGAGGCGGGACGGAGCAGGACGCGACCGCCGCCGAATTCCCCGGTCACTTCGTGCGGGATGGTGCTCTGGGCGAGCGAGAAGTTTTTCATGGCCTTGCGCGCGGAGTCGGAAGCTTTGCGGATGGCTTCGCTCACTTCCTTGGCTTTGCCGAAGCCGCAGCCGACGCGCCCTTTGTGGTCACCGGTGACGATGAGTGCGCTGAAGCTGAAGCGGCGGCCGCCTTTGACGACTTTGGCGCAGCGGTTGATGAAAACGACTTTTTCGACCGTGTCGGACGGTTCTTTCGGTTCCCTGGGTCCGCGGTTGTCGCGGCGTCCGGTGTTGCGTGCGTTAGGAGGCATGGTTTTTTAGAATTCGAGGCCGGCTTCACGCGCGGCGTCGGCGAGGGCTTTGACTTTGCCCATGTATTGGAAGCCGCCACGATCGAAGACGACTTTGGAAATGGATTTCTTCTTGGCGCGATCGGCCACGAGTTTGCCGACGGTCTGGGCGTTGGCCACGTTGGCGCCGGGCTTGGTTGCTTTTTCCTGCGTGCTGGCCGCGGCGAGGGTGACCCCTTGGTTGTCGTCGATGACCTGGGCGCGGATGTGGCGACCGGAGAAGCTGACCGCGAGGCGCGGACGTTCGGCCGTGCCGGCGACTTTTTTCCGGATGCGCTTGTGGCGGATTTTGATGCTGTCGTGACGTGTCATGGCGTTTACTGGACGGTTTTGCCTTCTTTGCGGCGCACTTTCTCGTCGGAGTAGCGCACGCCTTTGCCCTTGTAGGGTTCCGGCGGGTAGTAGGCACGGATGTTGGCCGCGACTTGGCCGACCAATTGGCGGTCGATGCCCTCGATGACGAGTTTGGTGTTGTCGTTGACCGTGATCTTGATCTCCTTCGGGATATCGAAGACGACGGGGTGCGAGAAACCGAGTGAAAGATTGAGTTTTTCCCCCTGCACGGCGGCTTTGAAACCGACGCCTTGGATTTCCAGGTTGCGGGTGAAACCGGTGCTCACGCCGGTGACCATGTTGTTGAGCAGGGCGCGGGCCAGACCGTGGAGGGCGCGGACTTGGCGCGACTCGGATTGGCGTTGCAGCATGAGGGTTTCGCCTTCGAGTTTGCCTTCGATGCCTTCGGGCAGACGCCAAGCGAGCTTGCCTTTCGGGCCCTCGACCTGCACGGAGCGGTCGGGGCTGAGGTTCACTTTGACCTTGGCCGGGAGGGTGACGGGTTTGTTGCCGATGCGTGACATGGTGCGTTCCTCTTTACCAAACAAAGGCGAGCAATTCGCCGCCGACTTTCTGGCGGCGCGCGTCGCGGCCGCTCAGCACCCCGCGCGGGGTGGAAAGAATGGAAATACCCATGCCGCCGAGGACGCGCGGGATTTCTTCCGACCCGACGTAGCGGCGCAGGCCGGGGCGGCTGACGCGCTTGAGGCCGGTGATGGCCGGCGTTTTGTTGGCGTATTTGTTGACGATGCGCAGGTGCGGCTTGCCTTCGGATTTCACCTCGAAGTCGGTGATGTAGCCTTCCTTTTTGAGGATGGCGGCGAGGTCGGCTTTCATGCGCGAGTAGGGCACGAGCAACTCGGCCTTGCGGGCGCGGGTGGCGTTGCGCAGGCGGGTGAGAAGGTCGGCGATGGGATCGTTGGAGGTCATCAGGATGCTTTGGCGGCGGGTTTGGGGCGGTCGGTGAACGGCATGCCGAGTTCGCCGAGGAGCGACTTGGCCTCCTCGTCGGTGTGGGCCGTGGTGACAATGGTCACATCGAAGCCGACATTACGCTTGATTTTGTCGAGTTCGATCTCGGGAAAGATGCTCTGGTCGGTCACGCCGAGCGTGTAGTTGCCGTTGCCATCGAAGGCTTTCGGCGAGATGCCGCGAAAGTCGCGGATCTTGGGGAGCGCGGTTTTGATCAGGCGCTCGAGGAACTCATACATGTTACGTCCGCGCAGGGTGACCTTGGCCCCGATGGGCTGGTCTTTGCGCAGCTTGAAGTTCGAAATACTTTTCTTCGACTTGGTGCGGATCGGCGTCTGACCGGTGATGGTCTGGAGTTCGCTCACGGCGATCTCGAGCGCATCCTTGGTGTCTTGCGACGAACCGATGGACGTGTTGATCACGACCTTCTGGACGCGCGGGATTTGGTGCAGGTTGGTGTAGCCGTGCTTGGTTTTGAGCACGGGCACCACCTTGGCGGTGTATTCTTTGTAGAGTTCGACTTCCATGGGTTACTTCGCCTTGGCCTTGGTCTTCGGCTGGGCGTCCTCCTTCTTGGCGACTTCGATGCGCTTGACGTTAGAAATGTGGATAGGGCCTTCCTTCTCGACGATGGCGCCGTTCGGATGCTCTTGGGATTTGCGGGTGTGCTTCTTGACCATGCGCACGCCCTCGATGAGGACCTGGTTTTTGGCGCGCAGGACTTGCAAGACCTTGCCTTCGGCGCCGCGGTGGTTGCCGGCGACGACACGGACAATGTCGTTCTTGTTAACGTGAGTCTTAAGGCGGTTCATAGCACCTCCGGAGCGAGGGAAACAATCTTCATGAAATTTTTCTCGCGCAGTTCGCGGGCCACGGGGCCGAAGATGCGGGTGCCGCGCGGGTTGAGATCCTTGTCGATGATGACGATGGCATTGGTGTCGAAGCGGAGAGCGGAGCCGTCGGGCCGCTTGAGCGGTTGACGGGTGCGCACGATGACGGCGCGGACGACCTCGCCTTTTTTCACCGTGCCGCCGGGGGAGGCTTCTTTGACGTTGGCCGTGATGACATCGCCGACGCGGGCGAAGGCGGATTTTTTGCCGATGACGCCGATCATGGTGGCCATGCGGGCGCCGGTGTTGTCGGCGACGTCGAGACGGGAGCGGAGCTGGATCATGGCGTGCTTAGTGTTTGAGGACTTCGACGAGGCGCCAGCGCTTGGTCTTGCTCAGCGGGCGGGTTTCCGTGATGCGGACTTTGTCGCCAGTCTTGGCTTCGTTCTTCTCGTCGTGGGCGTGGAATTTGGCGGTGTGTTTGATGATCTTGCCGAAACGCGGGTGCGGGACGCGGCTGACCGTGCGGACGACGACGGTTTTATCCATCTTGTCCGAGACGACCTCGCCGATGAGGGACTTGCGGATCCCGCGCTTGGCGGCGGGGGCGGTGGTGGTGGCGGTGTCGCTCATGATTTGGCTGCTGCTGCTTTGATTTTCTGCGAGAGGAAGGTCTCCACGCGTGCGGCCTCGCGGCGCAGGATGCGGATGAGGGACGGCTTCTCGAGCTGCCCGCTCTGCTGCTGCAAACGGAGGTTGAAAATTTCGTGGCGCAACTCGCGTTTGCGTCCGCGGAGTTCATCCGCGCTGAGTTCGGCGATTTCCTTGGTCTTCATGGCGTCAGGCGGCGTGGTGGCGGGTGATGAATTTGGTGCGGACCGGCAGCTTGTTGGCCGCGAGGCGCAGGGACTCGCGGGCCACGCTCTCGGACACGCCGTCCAGTTCGAAAAGGATGTTCCCCGGGCGGACAACGGCCACCCAGTATTCGGGGGCGCCTTTGCCTTTGCCCATGCGGGTTTCCGGCGGGCGGGCGGTGACGGATTTATCCGGAAAAATGCGGATCCAGAGTTTGCCTTTGCGCTTCATGTTGCGCGTCAGGGCAACGCGGGCGGCCTCGATCTGCACGTTGGTGATCCAGGCGCGGTCGAGGGTCTGCAGAC
>JBBEEK010000089.1:0-4535 GCA_040880825.1 Chthoniobacterales bacterium | reverse complement strand
GACACAAGGTCAGGGGCGCCGCGAGACAGGTTGCTTGGGGAGCTGGGAGTGCTGAGAAAGTGGAAAGTGGAAAGTGGGGGGGGAGTTGGGGGGTGTTTTGGGGTCAGCCGGCGAGTTCTTCGGCGGGGTAGGTCCAGATTTCGCTGAGGGTGGGGTGGTAGTGGGGGATTTTGAGGAATTCGGCGGCGGTGGCGCGGTAGCGGAGGGCGACGACGATTTCGTGGATGAGTTCGGAGGCGTGGGGGCCGACGACGGCCCCGCCGAGGAGTTCCCCGGTGGCGCGGTCGGCGAGGAGTTTGACCAAGCCGTCGGTTTTGCCGTGGACCATGGACTTGCCGTGGTCGGCAAAGGGGTAGGTGGCGGCGGCGACGTCGAGGCCAAGTTCGGCGGCTTCTCGCTCGCTGAGCCCGACCATGGCGGCCTCGGGTTGGGTGAAGACGGCGAAAAGGCGCAGGCGGTAGTCGATGGTTTCGAGGGGTTCGCCGGTGCCGCGCAGGAGGCGGGCGGCGTTGCGGGCGGCGATCTCGCCTTGCTCGACGGCGATGTGGACGATCTCCAGCTTCCCGGTCACGTCACCGGCCCCGAAGATGTGCGGAGTGGCGGTCTGCTGGGTGTCGGTCGTGGCGAGCGGATGGCCCGGCGCGACGTCGAGACCGGCGGTGGAGAGATCGAGACCGGCGGTGGCGGGGTCGCGTCCGAGGGCGAGCAGGATTTCGTCCGCCTCGAGCGTTTCCTCGCGGTCGTCGTGGGCGACGCGCACCCATTTGCCGCGCGGACTGCGTCCGGCTTGGAGGATTTTGCACCCGAGGACGAATTTCGTCCCGTGGCGTTCCATGCCGCGCTGCACGGCGTCGGAAATGTCATAATCCATCGAACTGAGGACGTGCTTGCTACGCTGGATGACGGTGACGTCGGCACCGAGGGCGCGATGGTAGTGGGCCATTTCGAGGGCGACGGGGCCGGCGCCGAGAACGAGGAGGGACTTGGGCGGGTGCGGGTTGTCGAGGACGTCGTCGCTGGTCAGCGGTGCGGCTTCGGCGAGGCCGGGAATGTGGGGATGACGGATGACCGATCCGGTGGCGACGAGGATGGTGCGGGCGGTGACGGTTTGCTCGCTGCCTTGGCGTAAGTGGACGGATAGTTCGTGGGGTCCGGCGAACTTGGCGTGGCCGCGGATGAGTTCAAACTTGCCGCTTTCGAGTTGTTCCGTGCGGTATTGGGCGAACTCGGCGATGAGGCGTTTTTTGCGTTCGATGATTTTCGCGCCGTCGAAGCCGATGTCATTCGCTTGCAGTCCGAATTCGGCAGCTTCGCGCATTTCCTGCAGGCGGTTGGCCGACTCGATGAGGGTTTTGCTCGGCATGCAGCCGCGCAGGATGCAGAGGCCGCCGAGTTCTTCGGATCCGTCGATGACGGCGGTGCGCAGTCCTTCCCCGGCGGCGGTGCGGGCCGCGGCGTAGCCGGCGCTGCCGCCGCCGACCACAACAAAATCGAAATCATTCATGGCGGACACGGTAGACGCGGAAGAACGGGTTGGCGAACACGGGCTCGAGAAATTCGGGGATGTCGCGCCCGCGGACGAGGCGTGTGATGAGCGGTTGCTCGGGGGCAGAGACACCGAGGAGGGTGGACGAGGTCGGGATGATGCGTTCGGGGTCGTCGGTCACGACATAGCGCACGGCGCGTTCGTGCAGGAGGCGGGCGGCGGCCTGATCGTCGGTCGCGAGGAAAAAGCGCGCAGTATCGGCCGAGCCGGGCAGGCTTTGGTGGGAAGTGCCACCGACGAGGGGCTGTCCGCTTTGCCGCGCGAGCGCCGGCGAGATCCACCACGGGGCGAGCACACCGCCGTGGGGCTGGGTGGCGAGGAAGCTGGCGGTTTCGGCGAGCAGAGCGGCTTCGGTGACCTGCTCTTGACGACGGGATTGCTCTTGGGGCGAGGGCAGCAGGCGCGTGTCCCACGAGCGGGCTACCGGCCAGAGGCTGACGGCGAAAACGGCCCAGACGATCCAAGGGCGACGCAGCGGTGGCAGGATCCACGGCAGGGTCAGGCAAAAAACGGCAGCCAGCCAAGGACTCCAGCGCGCCTGCCAACCGGTGAGGGCGGTGACGATGGCGAGGATGATCAGCAGCACGAGAGCCAGCGGGTCGCGGGTGCGGTAAAAATTCCACGCGAGCAAGAGCGGCGCGGGAACGAGGAGCCAGCCGGTCCAGGCGAACAGGGCGGTCGGCGAGGCGCCCTGCAGTTCGCCCAGCAGTGTGGCCCAGCGGGGAAAGAATGCGCGCACGGTGGGGTCGGGCCACGGATTGCGGAATCCTTCGAGGGCCCAGGCGGCGAGGGCGATACCGGCGGCGAGCAACAGGGCGCGTTGCGCAGCGGGCGGCCAAGCGGCGCGGCGCAGGGCGATGGCGCGGGCCAACTCCTGCGCGGCGAGGAGAATGAGCGGTTCGAACCACGAGACCCAGAGAGCGAGGCCCCAAGCGGCGCCGGAGGTCCAAGCCCATGCCGGGTGCGACGTGCGGATGAAAGCGATATTCGACGCCAGCGCGACGGTGGTGAGGGCGACAAGCAGCGACTGATGGTCGGGGCGGCCCAGCGCAAAGGCGTGGGTCAGCGCCGGCGAGAGGGCAAAGAGCAGGAGCATCGGCCAACGGGGACGCAGGGCGAGGGAGCGCGACCAGAAGAAAAGAAAGAGCACGGTGGTCAACCCGAGGAGCGGGGAAATCCAAGCCCCGGCGACGTCAAGTGGCCGGACGATCAGGCCCAGCGCCGCGATGAAGTAATCCATCGGTGCGGTGGTGTGCGGGATGGTGCCGTGCGGATAATTTTCGAAATCGTGGCGGCGGACAAGGGCGCCGGGGTTTTCCGCGACCATGGCGGCCCGCTGCATGCGGCTGTGGCAGTCGCCATCGGCGAGGATGACCAGCGTGCTGCCGTCGAGGAGTGGGACGAGGACTTGATCGCGGTTCCAAGTCACGGCGGCGAGGAAGAGGACGGCCAAGAACGCGGCACTGGCGATGGGCGCGATGATCTTGGGCACGGCGGGATGGTGCGTGATGACGCCTTGCCGGGGCGAACTGGAAATTTGGAGGGCGAGCGTCCCCGCGAGCCGCCTGCCACCATGGCCATCATCCGCCGCACACGGCTCGCGGGAACGCTCGCCTTCCAAGTGGGAAGACCTTTATGACCCGAAAAATCCGAAAAAAGGCTGGAGCGGGGGTCTGGACAGGCTAGATTTAGCCATTGCACCGGTAGATCCGGGCGCATCCCGGAAAGAGCACGATTTTTATGGCGTCAAACGAGAAGGAAGCAAACCCAGAGACAGTGGCCAAGGATCAGGAATACGGTGCGGCGCAAATCGACAAGTTGGAGGGGTTGGAGGCGGTGCGCAAGCGGCCGGGGATGTATATCGGCTACACCGATGAGCGCGGGTTGCACCACTGCGTTTACGAGGTGCTCGACAACTCGATCGACGAGCATTTGGCCGGGACGTGCACGCACATCGACGTGATCATTCATGCGGACGGCTCGTGCTCGGTGCGCGACAACGGCCGCGGTATCCCGGTCGACATGCACCCGAAGTGGAAAATCCCGGCCATCGAGCTGGTGCTGACCAATCTCCACGCCGGCGGCAAATTCGGCCAGGGCGCCTACAAATTCAGCGGCGGCCTCCATGGTGTCGGCGCGAAGTGCGTCAATGCGCTTTCCGAATGGTTCAAAGCCGAGGTCTACCGCGACGGCAAAGTTTATTTCATGTCCTTCGCGCGGGGCAAAACGACGCAGCAGCTCAAGGTTCTCAGCGAACTGAAGAACAAAAAGCATACCGGCACGCAGATCACCTTTTTGCCGGACAGCGAGATTTTCACCACGGTCGAGTTTGTTTTCGAACGACTTGGTGCGCGCTTGCGCGAGTTAGCCTTTCTCAACAGCGGCCTCGAAATCCGCCTGGTCGACGAGCGGGTCGAGGGCGAGCCGAGGAAGACCCTTTTCGTCTACAAGCTCGGCATCGAGGAGTTCGTCAAGGAACTCGGCGAGAGCAAATCGGTCATTCACCCGAAAGTCATCAAGCTGACTGGTTCGCGTAAGACGAAGATGAAGAACAAGGACGGGGAGGACGTCGAGGAGGACGTCTTCGTTGATTGCGTCATGCAATACAACGACAGCTACACCGACCAGATCCTCTGCTTCACCAACTCGATCCCGAACCCGGACGGCGGCACGCACACGACCGGGTTCCGCTCGGCCCTGACGCGCGCGATCAATCAATACGCCAAGGTCAACGAGTTGGCCAAAGACAAGGATCCCGCCATCACCGGCGACGACGTGCGCGAAGGCCTCATCTGCGTGCTCAGCCTCAAGCACCCCGATCCGAAGTTCGAGAGCCAGACGAAGGTCAAACTGGTCAACCCCGAGGTCGACGGCATCGTCAGCTCGATCATTTACGAGGGCTTGATGGATTTCTTCGAAACGAATCCGCCGATCGCGAAAAAAGTTTTCGACAAGGCCATGACGGCGGCCCGCGCCCGCGAGGCGGCGC
>JBBEEK010000088.1:0-4568 GCA_040880825.1 Chthoniobacterales bacterium | reverse complement strand
AGGATGGCGATGGCGTCGGATTCCTCGGTGATGCCCATGCCGGCGCGGTGGCGCAAGCCGAGGCTGCGGTCGAGATCCTCGCGCGGGGTCAGCGGAAAAATGCAGGCGGCGGCGATGATGCGGTCGTTCTGCACGATGACGCCGCCGTCGTGCAGGACGGTTTTGGGGTGAAAAATGGTGAGGATGAGTTCCTTGGAAAAGACGGCTTCGATGTCCACGCCGGTCGAGGCGAACTGGCGGATGCTGATGTCGCGTTCGAGGGCGATGAGCGCGCCGAACTGGCGGCGGGCGAGGTCGAAGACGGTATCGACGAGCTGTTCGATCGATTCCTTTTTCTGCAGCGCGGAGCGGAAGAAGTGCTGGCTGCCGAGCGCGGTGAGGGCGCGGCGGAGTTCGGGCTGGAAGATGACAACCAGCGCGATGGCGAGGAAGACGGAGAAACTGCGCAGGAGCCAGCCGATGACGTTCAGGTCGAGGAGCTGCGAGGCGAGGGTCAGGCTGATGAAGACGACAGCGAGGCCGACGAGAATTTTGGCGCCCGGCGTGCCGCGGAAATAGAGGTAGCCGTAGTAGAGCAGCACGGCCAGCAGCACGATCTCGACCCCGCTGGTCCAGTGGGTGCTGACAAACTCGATGACCGACTCCATAAGATGTCATGCTGCCCGCTCGGCGGGGGGAGGGCGAGCGCGGAGTCCGTCGGCCGGGCGGGTTTTTGCCTCTGGATTTGCCGGCGGCGCGGGCGTAATTTGCCGGGATGGCGCAACAACAGGTCGTCCCGGTGCAGCTCAAGGCCGTCGTTCCAACGGCCAACGGTGCGGCTTTGTTCCTCGGCACGGACGAAAAAACTTTCGTCATTTATGTCGATGCGACGGTCGGGCACGCCATCAACATGTTTCTCGCCGGGACGGAGAAGGAGCGTCCGCTGACCCACGATCTGATGGCCCACGTGCTCGCGGCTTTCGGGGCCAAGGTCGATCGCGCGGTGATCAATGATGTGAAGAACAGCACGTTCTACGCGCGGCTGATCGTTTCGGCGGAAAACGAATTGCATCAAAAGAAAATCATCGAGCTGGATGCGCGGCCCAGCGATTGCATCGCCATGGCCATCCAGCAGAAGGCGCCGATTTTCGTCAGCCGCCTCGTGCTCGACGAGGTGGACGATGCCTCGGATGCGCTCAAGCAACTGGAAACGACCAAGGAACAGGGCGAGGAACCTCCGGCCGACACCGAGGGCGGGGAGGAATAAGCAGCGCGGCGCGCCGTCAGTGCGCGCCTCCATCCGGCCATGTTCATCGACCAAATCCGCATCCAAGCCAAAGCCGGCGACGGCGGCAACGGCTGTTCGAGTTTCCGTCGCGAGAAATTCGTGCCGCGGGGCGGGCCCGATGGCGGTGACGGCGGCGACGGCGGCAGCATCATCCTGCAGGCCGATTCGCAGGTGGATACGTTGGTCAGCCTCTACTACGAGCCGATCATTCGCGGCAAGGGCGGGGAGAACGGCATGGGGAAGCAGAAATACGGGAAGTCCGCACCGGACAAAATCGTGCCCGTGCCGGTCGGCACGTTGATCTACCGGTTGCCCGACGTGGCGCCGCATGACCCGTTGAAATTCCACGAGGAGGATGAAGCCGCACCGCGCCGGCGGAAGATCGATCCGAAGGAACTCGAGTTGCTGGCAGACCTCGAGACGGCTGGCTCTGAATTTCTGCTTTGTCAGGGCGGACGCGGCGGCAAGGGGAATATCCATTTCAAAAGTTCGCGCAACCGTGCACCGCGGCAATACACGGAGGGGACGCCGGGGGAGGTGGGCTGGTTCTTCCTCGAACTGCGGATGATCGCCGATGCCGGGTTGGTCGGTTATCCCAACGCGGGCAAATCCACACTGCTCGGTGCGCTGTCCGCCGCGCACCCGAAAGTCGCGGCGTATCCTTTCACCACACTGCACCCGATGGTCGGGGTGCTGGATTTCCCCGGGTTCCGCCGCGCCACGGTGGCCGACATTCCCGGCTTGATCGAGGGGGCGCACCGGGATGTGGGGCTCGGGCACGACTTTCTGCGCCACATCGTGCGCTGCCGCACGCTGCTGTTGGTCGTCGACACGGCGGGCAGCGAGGGGCGCGATCCGGTGGAGGACGCCAAAAAAATCCGCGAGGAGCTGGGGCTCTACGATCCGCTGCTGGCGCGGCGCCCCTGGGCTCTGGTGGCCAACAAGACGGATCTGCCCGGAGCGGAGGAAAATCTTCCGCGATTGGCGCAGGAATTCCCGGGTGTGCCGCTCATCGCCATCTCCGCACAGAAGAAGGACAACTTGGAGGCGCTACGGAAATTCCTCGATACCGAGGTCGGGCATCCGGGCTGAGCCCGGAGCTATGCAGTTGAACCACGGAGCGGCGGCCGGGGGCGGCCGCCCTCCCGCGCACCAGGCCTTTGGAGCGGCTTAGGAATTGCCCAAGTCTCCCTCCGTGGGCATGATGCCTGATCATACGACATGCGCGAAATAGGCATAGGATTGGCCGGCTTCGGCACGGTGGGTGCCGGGGTTTTCCTTAATTTGGAGAAAAACCGGGCTCTGCTCCGTGAGCGGACGGGTTGCGATTTGGTGGTGCGCAGGATCGCGGTCAAAGATCCGGCCAAGCAGCGGCCCGTGGCTCTGCCTGCCGGCTTGCTCGCCGGAAGCTGGCGCGAGTTGCTTGATGATCCGTCTGTCGAAGTCATCGTCGAGTTGATGGGCGGTCTCGACGAGGCGCGCGAACTCATCCTCGGGGCCATCCAACGCGGCAAACTTGTCGTGACGGGCAACAAAGCCCTCCTGGCCGAGCATGGCGCGGAAATATTTCACCTGGCTGCCGAAAAAAAAGTCCCGGTGTTTTACGAGGCGGCGGTGGCCGGCGGCATCCCCATCATCAAGGCGGTGCGCGAGGCTTTCGTGGCCAACCATTTCCAGCGCATCCGCGGCATCATCAACGGCACGAGCAACTACATCCTGACCCGTATGTCGGAGAGCGGGATGGATTTTGTCTCGGCCTTGGCCGAGGCGCAGGCGGCCGGTTACGCCGAGGCGGATCCGACGCTCGACGTCAACGGCTGGGACGCCGGCCACAAGGCCATCATTCTGGCCTCGCTGGCCTACGGGTTTTGGGTGCCGAGCAAGGAGGTTCTCGTCGAGGGCGTCGAAAAGATCGCGCCCGAAGATATCCGTTTTGCCGCGCAGCTTGGCTACACGGTCAAACTTCTCGCCTTCATCGACGCCGGTCCGGATGGTGCGGTCGAAGTCAGCGTGCAGCCCTCGCTTGTCCCGGACGGCAACATCCTGGCGTCGGTGCGCGGCGTCTTCAACGCCATCGCGGTGCGCGGCGACGTGGTGGGCGACGCGCTTTTTTACGGGCGCGGCGCCGGACAGGATCCGACGGCCAGTTCGGTCATCGGCGATTTGGCCGATGCCGCGGTGGCCCTCGAGTCCCCGCGCGCATCCTACGGTTTCATTCCGCACACTCTCTACGGGAAATTGCGGCCGGCCGCGGAAGTGGTCAGCCCGTTTTATCTGCGTCTTGGCGTGGACGACCAACCCGGGGTGCTGGCCCGCATTGCCGGTTTGCTCGGCGAGGCGGGGATCGGGATTTCCTCGGTCATCCAGCCGGAAACCGAGGAGGGCAAGAAGGCCGCGCTGGTCTTCATGATCCACGATGCGCCGCGCGGGCGGATGCTTGGCGCGCTGCAAAAAATCCGCGCGCTTGATTGCGTGCATGACGAGCCGGCGCTCTACCGGGTGGAGGCGGACGCGTGAAAAATCTGCACGATCGCGGCGTGATCAGCCGCTACCGGCAGTATTTGCCGGTGACCGCGTCGACCCCGGTGGTTTCGCTCAATGAGGGCACGACCCCGTTGATTTATTCGCCCAAATTGAGCGCGCTCGTCGGGCGCGGCGCCGAGGTCTACGTGAAATACGAGGGGCTCAATCCGACCGGATCTTTCAAGGACCGCGGCATGACGATGGCCATCTCCAAGGCGGTCGAGCGCGGGGCCAAAGCGGTCATTTGCGCTTCGACCGGCAACACGTCGGCCGCCGCCGCCGCTTACGCCGCGCGGGCCAATCTGGCCTGCGCCGTGCTCTTGCCGGCGGGCAAAATCGCCGCGGGCAAATTGCTGCAGGCCTTTATCTACGGGGCGAAGGTCGTGGCCATCCGCGGGAATTTCGACGACGCCCTGCGTTTGGTCCGCGAACTCGGGGCGGACGGACGTTTCGAAATCGTCAATTCGATCAATCCGTTCCGCATCGAGGGACAAAAGACCGCGTCCTTCGAAATCATCGAGGAACTCGGCGACGCCCCCGACATTCATATTTTGCCGGTGGGCAATGCGGGCAACATCACGGCTTACTGGCAGGGCTACCGCGAATTCCGCGAACTCGGCAAAGCCACGAAGCTGCCGCGCATGACGGGCTTCCAAGCGGCCGGCTCGGCCCCGATTTTTCTCGGTCATCCGGTCGACAAGCCCGAGACGATCGCCACGGCCATCCGCATCGGCAACCCGGCCAGTTGGGATGGTGCGAGCCATGCGGTGAAGGACTC
>JBBEEK010000087.1:0-4629 GCA_040880825.1 Chthoniobacterales bacterium | reverse complement strand
TCCCATGGCTCGTGCCGACCTCCATCTTCATACGCGGCAGAGTGCGCGGGCCACGGATTGGTTGTTGCGGAAGGCGGATTTCCCGGCGAGTTGTTCGGACCCGCGGGGGCTTTACCGGGAGTTGCGGGGGCGGGGGTTTGATTGGGTCACTTTCACGGACCATGACACGATCGACGGGTGTTTGGAGATTGCGGGGGAGCCGGGGGTTTTTCTGAGCGAGGAGATCACGGCGTTTTTCCCGGAGGACGACGTGAAGGTGCATGTGCTGGCGTGGGGGATCTCGGAGGGGCAGCACGCGGAGATCCAGCCGCTGCGGCGGAATATTTACGAGCTGGCGGGTTGGTTGAAGGAGCAGGGGATCGTGCATGCGGTGGCGCATCCGTTCTGGCCGGTGGACGAGCGGTTGTCGGTCGATCACTGGCAGCGATTGATTTTGCTCTTCCGTCATTTCGAGACGGTGAACGGGTTGCGTGATCCGTTGCTCGGGCAGACGGCGGAGTTTGCCTTGTTGCGGCTGACGCCTGAGCGGGTGGCGCGGTTCGCCGAGGTGTGCAAGTTGGAGCCGTTGTGGGACGAGCCGTGGAGGAAGGTTTTCACCGGTGGCTCGGACGACAAGGGCGGGGTCTATGCGGGGCGGGCCTGGACGGAAGCGGAGGGGGCGACGGCGGAGGAGTTTCTCGCGTCGGTGAAGGACGGACGGTGTCATCCCGGCGGGGAAGGCGGCGGTCCGCTGGTCATGGCGCACAGCCTTTACAGCGTCATTTTTGAATTCGCCGGCGAGCGGTTGGCGAAAAATTCGCAGAAGCCGGCGGCGGCCTTGCTGGAGAAAATGGCGGGACGTTTTATGGAGGGGAAGGATCCGACGCGGTTCACTTTGCCGGAGAAGCTGGGTTTTCTGGCGCAGGGCATCGCGACGGGAAAGATCTGGGAGGTGGCGCTGCCGGGCAATGCGTCGTTGTGGAAGGAGTTGGCCGATGCGGTGGGCAAACCGGGGATGCGTTCGGCCATCGAGAAGGCGACGGAAGGCGTGGAGGAGCCGGAGCGGCGCGCGTTCGTGACGGCCAACCTGCTGGTCAACCAGTTGGCCTTCCGGTTTTTTTCGCAGTTCATCGCGCAGTTGCAGGCGGGGCGGCTGATCGAGAGTCTGCAGTTTGTCGGGTCGCTGGTGCCGCTGGCGCTGGGGTTGGCGCCGTATTTTTACGCGTTCCGTTCGCCGGGGCGCGCCGAGCTGAGTCCGTTGTGCGAGAGCACCTGCGGGGAGATCCCGGAGGATTTGCAGAACCGCAAGCGGGTGTGGTTCACCGACACGTTGGAGGACGTGAACGGGGTGTCGACGACGATCCGCAAAATGACGGCGGCGGCGCGGGCCGAGGGGTTTGAGCTGACGGTGGCAACGTCGCGCGGCGAGGTGGCGCCGAGTGCTATCCCGATCAAGAATTTCCCGCCGGTCGGCGAGTTCGAGTTGCCGGAATACGAGTTGCAGAAGCTGAGTTTTCCCCCGGTGCTGGAGATCATCGACTACGTGCAACGGGAGGGGTTCACCGAGGTGGTGATCAGCACGCCGGGACCGATCGGGCTGTGCGCGTTGCTGGCGGCGAAGATCCTCGGGTTGAAGACGAGCGGGATTTACCACACGGACTTCCCGCAATACGTGCGGATCCTGACCGATGATTCGTGGATGGAGACGCTGACGTGGAATTACATGCAGTGGTTTTACGAGCAGATGGACATCGTGTTCGTCAATTCGG
This sequence comes from Chthoniobacterales bacterium, assembly GCA_040880825.1. Lineage (GTDB taxonomy): Bacteria > Verrucomicrobiota > Verrucomicrobiia > Chthoniobacterales > JACTMZ01 > JACTMZ01. The sequence continues at coordinate 2,881 of JBBEEK010000087.1, read as the reverse complement.
ACGACTACCGCCGGGCGCTCGAGGCGCGGGGGATCAAGGCGGAGCGGATCCATATTCTACCGCGCGGGTTGGATACGGAGTTGTTCGCACCGTCGCGGCGGCGGGCGGATTTCTGGAAGGACCGCGGGTTGCGGGACGGCGAGGTCGGGTTGCTTTACGCGGGGCGGGTTTCGAAGGAGAAGAAGCTCGATCTGTTCGCGGCGACGGTGCGGAAGTTGCAGGACGAAGGGTTGCCGGTGCGCGGGTTGGTCATCGGGCATGGTCCTTACGCGGAGGAGTTCGAGAAATCTTTTCCCGGGGCGATTTTCACCGGGTATTTGAGCGGGGAGGAGTTGGCCACGGCGTATGCGTCGGCCGATGTGTTTGTTTTTCCAAGCACGACGGACACCTTTGGCAACGTGATTTTGGAGGCGCAGGCGTCGGGGTTGCCCTGCGTGGTTTCGGATCAAGGGGGTCCCAGGGAGCTGGTGACGGACGGGGTGGACGGGTTTGTCACGCGCGGGGGGGACGCGGGTGAGTTGGCGGGCGCGGTGCGGAAGCTGTGTGCGGAGGCGGCGTTGAGGAAAAAGATGGGGGCGGCGGCGCGGGCGAGGGTGGAGGATCGGAGTTGGCCGCATGCGGCGCGGCGGTTTTGGGAGATCAGTGCGTAGGGCGGCGGTCCGCTGGGCCAGCGGACCCTACCAGGGGGGGGGGAGGTTTATCTTTCGGTGAGGAGTTGGCGGACTAAGGATTCGTAGCCTTGGCGGGCGTTGAGGGTGCGGAGGCGGCCGGCGGAGTCGAAGAGGAAGACGGTGGGCAGGGCGTTGATGCCGAGGCGGCGGGCGAGGGGGTCGTCCCAGGCTTGACCGGAGAAGGCGGTGGGCCATTTTTCGAGGCCGAGTTTGCGGAGGGTTTGGGTGCAGTTTGCTTTTTCGCGGTCGAGGCTGACGGTGGCGATGGTGACGCGGTTCGGGGGCAGGCTGGTGGCGAATTTGGCGAATTCGGCGAGCCAGGCGACGGAGGGAGGGGACCATCCGGCCCAGAAGACGAGGACGACGACGCGTCCGCGTTCGGCGGCGAGGGAAAACTCGCCGCCTTGCACGGTGGCGAACGAGAGGTCGACTTCTTGGCCGAGGAGGTCGAGACGTTGGAGGTCATCCTTGAGGCGTTGCCGCGTGGCGTCGTCGCGCGCGAGGGTCTGGGCTTGTTCGAGGATTCTGCGTTTGCGGGACGGCTGGTCGTCGAGGAGGACGGCGGCTTCGTTGAGGAGGCGGGCGGCGCGGCGGTCGTCGGGGTAGGTGGCGGCGAAGTTCTGGGCGGATTCGAGGATGGTGTTGCGCGCCGCGGCGGTTTCGCCGGGGCGGGCGGCGGCGGCGAGGTTGACGGTTTGCATGGTGGTGGTGATGCGCTGGAAGGCGGCGTCGGCGCGGATTTTCGACGGCGCGGTTTTCGAGCGCTCGAGGGCGGCGAGGCGCTGGAGGGATTTTTCGACGCGGTTGCGGTCGGCGAGCGAGGCGCCGAGGGTGGACATGACGGCGGCGTATTCGAGTTCGGCGTCGAAGCGGCGCGGGTCGTCCGGATAGCGGATGAGAAACCCGCCGAGCGCTTTTTCCTGCGCGAGCAGATGGGCGCGGGCCAGACGCACGACTTCCTCGGGGGCGTCGGAGGGGGGGATACCGGGGCCTTGTTGCAGGGCTTGGATTTTATTCCACGCTTGGTCGGCGTCGTCCGCGAGGGCGGTCGAGACCAGGGCGAGGGTGAGCAGGGCGGCGAGGTGCTTCATTTCCGCACGGTAGCCTTGGGCAATTGCAGGGTGACGACCAGCGGGCGGTGGTCGCTGGAAATCCGCCAATCCTTGGCGCGGTGGAGGCGGGTGCCACTGCGGTGGACGAGCGGGCGGAGCGCGCGGCTGATCATGACAAAGTCGACGCGGGAGTATTCGTCGGTTTCAGCCCAGTGGTACGTCCATTGGTCGCCTTGACGGTCGGCCAGCCTGAGGGCGGTGAGGGCATCGGGGGCGCCGGGGCGTCCGAGCACGCCGGTGACGACGGGGGAGTTTTTGGTGTCATTAAAATCGCCGAAGACAAGGAGCGGGGTGGCAGGTTCGTCCGTGAGGATCTGCTCGACACGTCGGCGCACGAGGAGGGATTCGCCGCGGCGGAATTCGGCCTGGTCGAAATCGGGGACGATGCGGCGGGATTTGAAATGGACGCCGAGGACGCGCAGGGGGAAGTCGGGCCGGACTTTGACGGTGCAATCGAGGATGCCGCGTTGGATGCGGCGGGGGAGTCCGCCGGCGAGAATGGTGGCACGGGTTTCGTGGCGGACGCGGGTCAGAGGGAAGCGGCTGAGCAGCGCGACGTGGCGTTGTTTGTCGGCGCCATCGACCCAGGTGCGGTGCGGCAAGTTGAGTCCGTTTTGTGTGAGGCGGCGTTGGAGATCGGCCAGGTCGGCGCGGCTGCCGATCTCGGTGAGTCCGAGGATGTCGGGCTTGAGGGCGACAAGGGTGGTGACGACGGCGGCGACGGACTGGGGAGATTTCGGCGGGGTGGGGGTGCGGGCGGCGGGATCGGGCGAGGGCTTGAGCGCGTAGTTGCGCACATTCCACGCGGCGAAGACGACGGTGTCTTGATTGCCGGACGCGGCCGCGGTCGATGCCGCGAAGATCGCGAGGACGGCCGCGAGGATGGCGCGCGGCGGCAACACGGGGGATCAGGCCGGTTTGTGCGGCTCTTTGTCGGGAGCTTCCTTGGCTTCGAGGGTGGCGGCGGTCTTTTTGACTTCGCGGTCGAGTTCCTCGCGGGCCTTGCGGAATTCGTTAATGCTCTGGCCGAGACCCTTGGCCAACTCGGGGAGGCGTTTGGCGCCGAAGAGCACGAGGATGATGAGGAGAACGAAGAGG
>JBBEEK010000086.1:0-4638 GCA_040880825.1 Chthoniobacterales bacterium | reverse complement strand
GCCACCCAAGTCAAAATCCTCCGCGTCCTCGGCGAACGCGTCTTCGAGCGCGTCGGCGGCAACAAACCCCTCAACTCCGACGTCCGCCTCCTCGCCGCCACCAACCGCGACCTCGGCAAAATGGTCGCCGAAGGGAAATTCCGCGAGGACCTCTTCTTCCGCCTCAATGTCGTGCAGCTCCATCTGCCCCCGCTGCGCGAACGCCGCGACGATGTCGCACTCCTCGCCGTGCACTTTCTGCGCGAGTCCGCGAAGGAAAACGACAAGCCGCACCGCGAATTGACCTCCGAGGCCATGAAAGCCCTCCTCGGCTACGACTGGCCGGGCAATGTGCGCGAACTGCGCGCCGCCATTGAACACGGCGTGGTCATGGCCTCGGGCCCCAAGATCACTCTGCGTGACCTGCCCGCCGCCGTCCGCGCCGCGGCCTCACCCGGCGCACCGCCCCGCGCAGCACTCCCCTTCAACCTCGGTGAAACCAAGCTTTCCCTCATCCGCCGCGCGCTGGCCGAATGCCGGGGCAACCGCACGTTGGCCGCAGAGAAGCTCGGCATCAGCCGCCGCACCCTGCACCGCAAACTGCGCGAACACCCCGAACTCGGCGGAGCCTGACCCATGGCGCTCGAGACCGGCATCCAAAAATTCCTCCACGCTTTCGAGCAGGGCTCGGTTGCCGTGTGGGTGCGACGTATCCTCGTCATCCTCGTCCTGGTTGTTGTCTCAGCCGTCTGGTTTTCCCTCAAGTTCAACGGCTTCAACGATCCCGATGCGATGGATCAGGCACAGATCGGACGCCAACTCGCCTCCGGCCAAGGCTACAGCACGCTTTATGCGCGCCCACTCGCCCTGCACGTCATGCTCGCGCGCACCGGAGAGATCCGCCGCCCGTTGCCGGAGGTTGACCAAGCCCCGCTTGGACCCGCCGTCAACGCCGCCGTGCTGCGCCTCTCCGGCATGGACTTCGCCTTCGCACCCGGCAGCCTCGTCTCGCCGGCCGAGCGCGCCATCACCGTTGCCGGGTTTGTTTTTTTCGCCGCCTCGCTCCTGCTCATCTATCTGCTCGGACGCCGCCTTTTCGACGCGCGGCTCGCTCTGCTCGGCACAGGCCTCATCCTTGTCATGGATCTTTACTGGCGCTTCAGTTTTTCCGGGCTGCCGCAAATGGCCATGCTGTTCTTTTTCAGCGGTGCGCTCTACGCGTTGCTGGCCGCCCTCGATGCGCAGGACGCCGGGCGGGGCGGGCGCGCGCATCTCTGGACGCTGCTGGCCGCACTGCTGCTCGCGCTGACCACGCTGGGCCACGGCATCGGTCTGTGGATCTTCGCCGGCTTTTGGCTGTTTGCCGTCCTGGCCATCCGCCCGCACTGGCCGATCGCGCTGGCCGCCCCGGCCGTCTACGCCGCGCCGCTCCTGCCGTGGGCCTGGCTCAATTGGCGCGCCATGCGCAACCCCTTCGGCTTGCCGTTTTACGAACTCTACCGCACGCACGGCACCGATCCGCTCGCCTGGTCGGCCGACTTGGAACCCCTCCTGCGCTTCCGCTGGCGCGACCTGCTGGCCAACACGGCGGAAAACACCATCGCGCAGATGGAGGGTTTTGTCTCCGCCATCGGGGGCAACTTCGTCGCCGCGGCCTTTTTCCTCGCCCTCTTCCTGCACACCTTCCGGCGCTGGGAGCCCGCGCAATTCCGCTGGGCCGTCCTGCTCATGTGGCTGGGTGCCGTCGCCGGCATGTCCCTCTTCGGCACAGGCGCGCCCGTCTCGGTCAACCAGCTCCATGTCCTCTTTGTGCCGGTCATGACCTTTTACGGCCTCGCCTTTCTCCTCGTGCTCTGGACCCGGCTGGAGCTCGCGCAACCCCTGCTCCGCACATCCTTCCTTGTTCTGATCTACGTCGCCATCTCGGTGCCGCTCCTCTTCTCTCTCCTCGCCACCCCCAAGCGCGTCAACTGGCCCCCCTACCTCCCCCCGCTCGTCTGGCGCTTCGCCGAATGGGTGCAGCCGGACGAGGCCATGGCCGCCGACATCCCCTGGGCCACCGCGTGGTATGCCGGCCGCACTTCCCTTCTCCTACCGGCCAACATCGAGCAATTCGAACTCATCGCCAGTGAGCGCCTGCTCGGGCGGCCGCTGGTCGGCCTTTACCTCACGCCTTTCAGCGGGGACGAGCGCGCCTACGGCGCGATCATCAACGGCCGCTACCGCGAATGGGCGCGCTTTGTCCTGCGCGAAATCAAACAGGAGGATCTGCGTGGCTGGATCCTCTCTTCAGCCGTCAACCTCCCGATCGATGGCGGCGCCATCTTTTTCGCCGACCGCCCGCGCTGGCGCTGACCCTCCCTTCGCCATGGACGCCACCGCCCGCCGCGGCTAAAAATAAATATTTGCCCGCCTCATGATCCACGACGAATCGACCAAAGTGCAGGAGCTGGTCCACGACATCGAAGTGGGTCCGCTCAAGCGGTATGTGCTCATGGCCGTCTTCTTCGCGGCTGTGGCCGGACTGGCCATGCTTTATCTGGTCTTCAATTTCCGCGGACTCGACAGCGAAACGGCTATGGACCAAGCGCAGCTCGGACGCCAACTCGCCGGCGGCGCCGGGTATTCCACGCTCTACGTCCGCCCCATGGCCATGTGGCAATTCCTCAACCACGAGGAAAAAATCCCCGCCGGTTTCTTTCCCGACACCTACAACTTCCCCCTCAATCCGCTGCTCAACGCCGTCGTCCTGCGCCCCGTCAAACGCTGGTGGCCGATGCAGCCGACCGACATGATCTACGTTGGCGACCAGGTCATTGCCGCAGCCGGCGTCGTTCTTTTTCTCGCCTCCGTCTTTCTCGTCTTCCTCCTCGTCCGCCGGCTTTTCGACTCCAAGCTTGCGTGGATGACGGCCGGTCTCGTGCTCCTCAGCGACCTCTTGTGGCGGTTTTCCGTCTCCGGGTTGCCGCAGATGCTGATGCTTTTTTTCTTCTCCCTCGCCCTGCTCCTTTTGCACCGGGCCATGGAAGCCCGCGAAGCCAAGCGCGTCGGCCCCATGCTCGTCTGGCTCGCGGCGACGGCCATCATTTTCGGGCTCATGACGCTGGCCCAACCACTCGCGTCGTGGATCTTCCTCGGCTTCCTCATTTTTGTCTTTGCCTGGTTCCGTCCGCATGCGGTCAGCGGACTCCTCGTTTTCTTCCTCTACCTCGGCGTGGTCGCACCCTGGCTGGTCCGCAACTACCTCGTCTGCGGCAACCCGCTCGGTCTGGGCATTTTCAGTATCCTCGATGGCACCACCGGCACGGAACTCTCCTTCATGAGCACCTTGCAGCCCGACCTCACCGCCTTCGGCGCGGTGCGGGCCAAGTTGCGCGGCGGGCTCCTTACGCAGTTCGAGAATCTCTTCGGCTACCTCGGCTACGGCGTCGCGGCCGCCGCGTTTTTCTTTGCCCTCCTCCATATCTTCAAGCGGCGCGTGACCAACCTGCTGCGTTGGGCCCTGCTAGGCATGTGGATCGCTGCCGCCGTGGGCATGGCCTTCTTCGCCCCGCGCGGCCATGTCTCCGTCAACCAGTTGCACATGCTCTTTCTGCCGATGTTCAGCGCCTACGGTCTCGCTTTCCTCCTGGTTCTCTGGAAGCGGATGGACCTCCGCCTCGCCGCCGCCCGCATCGTTTTCATTGTCGTCGTCTTTGCCCTCACCGCCCTGCCCATGGCCGTCAATCTGCTCACCGCATCCCCGCAGCGCGTCAATTGGCCCCCTTACATCCCCGCTTTCATCAACTTCGTGGCCAACTGGATGGAACCCGACGAGGTCCTCTGCTCCGACATGCCCTGGGCCACCGCCTGGTATGGTGGCCGCGTCTCCCTGCTCCTGCCGGCCACCATCCGGCAATTTATCACCATCCACGACTACAAATATCTGGGCGGACCGGTCAACGGGCTGTATCTTACCCCGGTTTCCGGCAACCGGCCTTTTCTCTCCCAGATTGCCAGCGGCGAATTCCGGGAATGGGCCACCTTTATCATGCGCACCGCCGACCTGACCCGCTTCCCCCTGCAATTCTTCACGCCCTTGCCCATCGACAACGAGTGTGTGTTCTATTCCAATCGCGACCGCTGGACCCCCCGCGAATAAACACCATGTCCGCCCGCAAAAAAGACGAGGAACCGAAAAGCTTCGAAGACGCCATGGCGCGCCTCGACGCCATCGTGAGCAAGCTCGAGGAAGACAAACTTCCGCTCGACGAAATGCTGGCCCGCTACGAGGAAGGCGTGGCCCTCGCCCGTCACTGCGGGGACAAACTCGAGGCCGCCGAGCAGAAAGTGCGCCTCATCGCCAAGCAAGCCGACGGCAGCATCAATTTGGAGGAGTTCGATGACGGCGACGAAACCTGAAAGTCCGGTCCTCTCCGGCATCGACAGCCCGGCCGACGTCCGAGCCGTCCCCGAGGCCGACCTGCCACTCCTCGCGCAGGAAATCCGCGATGAGTTGATCCGCGCCGTCTCCAAGACCGGCGGCCACCTCGGCCCCAACCTCGGCGTCGTCGAGCTGACCATCGCCCTCCACCGCGCCTTCGATTCGCCGAAGGACAAAATTCTCTTCGACGTCAGCCATCAGGGCTACGTCCACAAAATGCTCACCGGCCGCCGCGA
>JBBEEK010000085.1:1293-4733 GCA_040880825.1 Chthoniobacterales bacterium | reverse complement strand
GCGGGTCTGGAAGCCCCGCCCTACCTGGAAAACGCGAACGGCATAACCCTTCGAGTTGGTCGGGAGGCAAATGGCGCTTCTACTTTATAGCTCCGACATCTTGTGCGGGGCGGGTCGTCCGGATAGAACTGTGGAGCAACGCCATGGATATTGTTTATTTCGATCTGGAGACGCAGCGGACGGCCAATGATGCGGGGGGATGGGACAAGAAGGCGGCGATGGGGATGACGGTGGGGGCGACTTACAGCACGGGGGCGGGGCGTTACGCGGTCTTTGGCGAGGAGCGGGTGCACGAATTGGTGGAGCATTTGCAGCAGGCGGATCTGGTGGTGGGTTTCAATCTGATCAATTTCGATTACGAGGTGCTGATGGGTTACACCGTGATGGATTTGGCCCACAGCGTGCCGACCTTGGATCTGATGGTGGATCTGGAGAAACGGATCGGGCACCGCATCGGGTTGGAGGCGGTGGCGCAGGCCACGATCGGGTGCGGGAAGACGGCGGATGGACTCGACGCGATCAAGTGGTGGCGTCAGGGCCGCAAGCTCGATGTGGCGCGGTATTGTTGTTTCGACGTGAAGGTGACGCGTTTGGTGCACGAGCACGGGATGGCGCACGGCGAGGTGTTCTACACGAACCGGCTGGGACGCAAGCAGCGGGTGGCGGTGGACTGGGACGTGCCGGCGCGGGAGCGCGCGGCGGCATGATCCAACCGCTGAAGAGCGAGCCGTCCGTCTGGTCGTTGTGCTGGGTGGATTTGCCGGAGCCGTTGCCGGTGGAGGAGGATTTTTTCCTGCCGGTCATTTTGCTCCTGGTCGGTCCGTCGTTCGAACCGCTGGTGGCGCCGGAAATTTTCGGGGAACTCGAGCAGGTGCAGGCGGAGGAATGGGTGGCACGGCATTTCGACGATCTCGGCGTGCCGGATCAATTGCAGGTCTGGAAGGCGCCGGAGTGGGTGGCGGAGGATTGGAAGTTTTTCGGGCGCGATTGGAAGACAAAGGTCAAGATGGTCAATCCGCCGCCGCACGAGGCGCGGTTGCAGTCGGAGCTGGCCGGGTTGAAGGGCGAGGCGCGTATGCCGTCGGTGCCGAAGTCGGCGGTGGCGGACGGTTTGGTGCGCAATGTGTCGCGCCTGCGTTCGCCGGCCAAACGTCGGGCCACGTTGGAGAAGGCGGTGGAGTTCGATCCGGGATGCACGGCGGCGCGGGTGGAGTTGGCGGAGATGGATTTCCAAGCGGGCAACTATGAGCGCAGCCTCGAGCTGGCGACGCAGATCGAGGAGACCGATGGTCCGCTGCGGCGGCGGCGTGATGTGCACTGGTGGGCGGATCGCACGACGCGTCCGTTGCTGCGCGCAGTTTTCGGCATCATGCTCTGTCAATGGCATCTGGGCCGCGCCGGTGAGGCGGCGGAAACGGGGCGGCGGTTGTTGGAGATCGATGCGGCCGATCACATGGGCGCGCGGTTTTATATCCCGCTCTTCGATCTGCTGGCCGGCGAGCACGAGGAGGCGGCGTTGTTTTTCCGCGAATACGCGGCGCATTATCCGGGGGATACTCCGAATGCGTGGTTGAGTTTTGCCTGGGCCCTGACGCTCTGCCTCGAGGGCGACGACCAGGGGGCGCGGCAGAAATACCGCGAGGGAATGATGGGTAACATTTACATCGCCCCGCGGCTGCTCGGGGAGCGTCCGCCCCCGGAGGATATTTATCATCCGGGTGAGCGCGATGAGCCGTATTCGGCGGTGGAGTTTGCCGGGGCCTTCGGCGGGCTGTGGGATCGCGAGGCGGCGGCCTTGCGGGTGCTGCGCGAAGCTCAGGAGGAGATGCGGCCGGCGCTGGAGGAATTGATCGTGAGGCGGCGGGCGTTGATCGATCTGATGGACCAGCGCTACGACCCGGAATACCGGGCCCAGTGGACGCGGATGATCGACGAGGAAGAGGCGTTCGTGAAAAAAGTGACCGGGAAGGCGTGACACCAATTACGTCGAGGTCGAAATCGGCGGCGGAGCTTCCGGCGAGGTGCCCGGAATGCTTTCTTTGATCGGGGTGGGCTGCGGGGCGGGGCCCGGCGTCGGCGCGGGGTTGCGCACGGTCTCGTCCGGTTCGGGCAAAAGATCCGGCAGCGGTTCGAGCGGGATATCCTCGGGCAGGATGTCGAGGTTCGGGTCCGGCAGGGGTAGGTCGGCGTAGAAATCATCGTCATAAGCGACCGCCCCACGGCTGCCGGTGCGGGGGCCGGGCTTGCGTTTGACCGCCGTAGGTTTGGGTTCGGGGGGCGCGGGAGTGATGTCCTCGTTGGCCATGTAGCCGACCAAACCATTCTCGAGCTGCACGCGACTGTAGCCGAATTCTTTGCGTTGGAGCATGATGCGCTCGCCGGTGCGCAGGGAGAGGTTGGCGCCGCCGGCCTGCTGCGGCCCGAGGCGGAAAAATTGGGCGTAATCGCTGGACACCGCCATATCGCCGACGAAATTCGGCGAGGGCTCGAGCGGCACGGTCTCGCAGCCCGCGAGCCCGACGAGCACGAGGGCCGCGGCGGCGAACGGTGGGAGAAGTGCAGACCTGATCATTCTCGTCATTTTCTTTAGCACAGGAGCGGGGGGGCGCGAAGGTCAATTCCGCCGCCGTGGACAAACCGCGGTCGGGGATTTATTTTGTCGCTCATGCACCGGCTCCTGCTTGTCGCGGCGATTTTGTTTTGGCCCCTCATGGCCGGGGCGCAGACGGGACCGGGCCTGATCCAGGAAGCGACGGCCCTTGCCGCGCAGGGCATCGGCTACGGGGGTTCCTTCGTGCCGGCGGGTGAGGCGGCGACCTGGCGGATGGATTGCTCGAACGCGGCGCGTTATTTGCTGAGGCGGACGCGCGGCCTCGAGTTGCCGCGCACGGCGTCGGACCAATACAATCACGTGCGCCGCCACGGCCGCCTCAAACGCGTCGGCGGATTGTTCGGCGGTGTGCCGGATACGGCGTGGTGGGCCCAGCGGCTGCAGCCGGGCGATCTTCTTTTCTGGGAGCACACCTACAAGCCGCAGCGCAAACCGCCGGTCACGCATGTCATGGTTTACCTCGGCCGGGGAGAACGCGGAGAGTTGCTCATGGCCGGCGCACAAAATTCACGCGGCGTGGGGATTTACCAGCTCCAGCCGCGTGTGTCATATGGAGGACACGGCGGGTTTCTCGGCCTCTTCAAAAAGAAGGGCAAGCTCGTGGCTTACGGGCGGCTGCCTTGAGGGCAATGAAGAAGGCAGAAGGTAGAAGTCAAAATGGCTGAAGGGGTAGCGTCATGTGCGATCGATTGGCGGGTTCCGAAAAGTAGAAGCGGCATCTTGCCGCTTATCGACGGAGGTTAAGCGCCAGGGATGGCGCTTCTACTTTAGGAGGCTCAGAAGGTGTGGATGAACAAACCCGAGCGCAGCTTCGGTTCGAACCACGTGC
>JBBEEK010000085.1:0-1193 GCA_040880825.1 Chthoniobacterales bacterium | reverse complement strand
GCTCAGAAGGTGTGGATGAACAAACCCGAGCGCAGCTTCGGTTCGAACCACGTGCTTTTCGGCGGCATGATTTGACCGGCATCGGCGATGTCCATCAGTTGCCGCATGGTCACCGGATGCAAGGAGAAGGCGACGGCCGCACGCTTGGCATCCACTTGTTGCCGGAGGAAGTCCGTGCCGCGGATGCCGCCGACAAAATCGATGCGCTTGCTCGTGCGCGGATCGTCGATGCCGAGAATGGGGGCGAGGATACTGTCCTGCAGCAGACTCACATCGAGCCGCGAGACCGGATCGGCGTCGGCCGGAGCATCGAATTCCAATCCGAGCCAATGTCCGCCGAGATACATCGAGACGTGTCCGGGTTCCGCTGGAATGGCCGGTGCGGATGGCGACAAGCGGCAGGTGTGGCCGACGCGCACGAGAAATTCCTCCGGATGCAGGCCGTTGAGGTCGGTCACGAGACGGTTGTAGGCGAGGATCTGCAATTGGTCCTGCGGGAACATCACGGCGGGAAACCAATTGTAATCCTCCGCACCGGTGTGTGCCGGGTTGGCCTCGCGCCGGGCCAGTCCGACCCGCGCCGCGCCGGCCGAGCGGTGGTGTCCATCGGCGATGTAGGAATGCGGGACGCCAGCGAAAGCTTTGGTCACGGCCTCCGCCTCCGGCATGCGCCAGAGCGTGTGTTGCACGCCATCCGGCGCGGTGAAATCAAACAGCGGCACCGTCTCCGCTCCGGTTTTCATCAGCGCATCGATCTCCGGCGTCGATTCGAAGGCGAGAAAGACTGGCTCGATGTGCGCCGAAAGCGCCGTGTTGAGCCGCACGCGGTCGTCCTCCTTCTCCGGCCGCGTCTTTTCATGTTTCTTGATCAGTCCCGCCGCGTAGTCGTCCGCGTGGCACACGGCGGTGATCCCGGTCTGCGTGTGGCCGTCCATGATCTGACGGTAGAGATAAATCTGCGGCCGGTCTTCGCGCACGAGTTCGCCGTCCTTTTGCAACTGCGCAAAATTCCGCCGGGCCTGCTCGTAGACTTCCGTGCCGTAGGGATCGACGCCGTCCGGGAGAGTGGCCTCGGAGCGCACGACGCGGAGGAAGCTGTGCGGTTGGGCCGCGATGATTTGCCGCGCTTCCGCGGTGTCAAGAACGTCATAAGGTGGCGAGGCCAGTTTCGCGGCCAGATCGGCGGGCGGGAT
>JBBEEK010000084.1:0-4736 GCA_040880825.1 Chthoniobacterales bacterium | reverse complement strand
TGCCGTCGATGCCTTCCTCGAGTTCGACGAAGGCGCCGTAGGCGGTCATGTTGCGGACCGTACCCTTGACCTGTTTGCCGATGATGTAACGCTGCTCGATCTCGTCCCACGGATTCGGTTCGAGCTGGCGGACGCCGAGGGAGATCTTCTGCTCGTCCTTGTTGACGCCCAGCACGACGGCTTCGACTTCTTGGCCGGCGGTGAGGACATCGGACGGACGCGTGATGCGCTTGGTCCAGGAGAGTTCGGAGACGTGGATGAGGCCTTCGACACCGGACTCGATTTCGACGAAGGCGCCGTAAGGAACGAGGTTGGTGATTTTGCCTTTGACCTTGGTGCCGGTCGGGAAGCGTTCCTCGATCTTATCCCACGGGTTGTCCGTGGTTTGCTTCAGGCCGAGCGAGACGCGTTCTTTCTCCTTGTTGATCTCGAGGACTTGGAGCTGCACTTCTTGGCCGACCTTGAGCAATTCGCTCGGGTGGGTCAGGCGGCCCCATGTCATGTCCGTGATGTGCAGGAGGCCGTCCATGCCGCCGAGGTCGATGAAGGCGCCGAAGTCGGTGAGGTTTTTCACCGTGCCGGTGACCATCGTGCCGACCACCGTGTTGCCCATGAACTCCTGGCGTTTCTCGGCGCGCTCTTGCTCGATCAGTTCGCGGCGGCTGAGGACGACATTGCGGCGGTCGTCGTTGAGTTTGACGATTTTGAAATCGTAGGTGTTGCCGACGAACTGGTTGAGGTCCTTCGGCGGGATGATGTCGATCTGCGAGGAAGGCAGGAAGGCCTCGACGCCGATGTTGACCAAGAGGCCGCCTTTGACCACGGCTTTGACGCGGCCTTTGATGATGCCTTCGCCCTCGAAAACTTTGCTGATTTTATCCCAGTTCTGGCGGTAGGCGGCTTTCTCTTTGGAAAGGATGACCATGCCTTCGTCGTTTTCGAGACGGACGAGCAGGACTTCGATTTCGTCGCCCACCGCGACTTCGGAGGGATCGTCGAATTCGGCGGAGGGGATGGTGCCCTCGGATTTGTAGCCGATGTCGACGAGAAATTCGCGGGGGCGGACTTCCAGGATGCGGCCTTTGACAATGCTGCCTTCTTTGAATGATTTGGTCGCGTTGGCGATCAGTTCTTGGACTTGCGTCATAACGTTTTCCGCGCGAGGGCGGAGGATGGACTAACTTTTTGGATACCTCGGTTCCGGTTTTAGTTGGCCGCACCGGGGTCGGTAATCCCTGACGGGGCCGATCGGAGCGGTCGGGGAGAATCCGCCATCGGCTTCCGCGGCGCAAGCACCAAAAACCCCGGGGAGCGGTCAGCCCAGACCCTCGAAAGTGTAGCCGAAGAGGTCGATATCCCGGGCGAAGGCCGCGGCCACCATGCCATGGGTCCGTTCGGTGTAGCACTCCCGGTAGTCGCGGTGGGGGGAGTGGTTGGGCGGGGGCAGGACGGCGGGCACGCCGATCCGGCGGGCGGCCTCCGCGAAATCCCCGGCCAGGCGCTCGTAGTAGCCGATGAAATCGGCGGCGATACGGCCGTCCGGTCCGGTCACATAGGCGTGCTGGTGCATTTTGCCGCGGGCGATTTCCCACTCCAGGTAGGCCTCGAAGCTACCGAGACTTTTCACAAACTCGTGCCGCGGATGCGCCGTTTTGCGTGTCAGGTAGGCGTGGCGGGAAACCAAGCGGTCCCACGGGTTCCGCACGAAGGCGAATTTGAACATGCCGTCGAACACCGCGGGCGGGAGGCAGCGGCGCGGGACCTCGATCGGAGCGTGCTCCGGCCAGTCGAGCACGCGGTGCAACCCCGCGGCGCGGTTGCATCGCCCGAGCAGGGTCAGTTTGCGCCGCCAGCGTTGCGGGCGGACGGGCGGGGCGAAGGGACGAAAAGCGTGTTGGATGTTGGAGCCCGCGGATTTGTCGATATGGACAAAGAGGAACGCGGGGTCGCGGGAAACGAGCATTAGAGGGCTCATAATGCCTGCCGCGCCGAGGGCCGGCAAGTGCGGTGCTGGATTGCGGCGCCCTTCGTGCGTAGGATGCAAGGCATGTCTGGGGGCCCGATTCACGCGGTGCGTTACCACCGCACCGGCTTGCCATCCGAAGTGGTGCAAATCGACGAGATTCCCTCCGCCGACCCCGCGCCGGGCGAGGTGCGGGTGCGGATGCTTTATGCGCCGGTCAATCCCGCGGATCTCAACATGCTGGAGGGCAAATACGGTGAAGCCCGCCCTCTGCCCGATGTGGCGGGGAACGAGGGATGTGGCCGCGTGGTCTCGACCGGTGCCGGAGTCGATCCTTCTTGGGTCGGGCGCTTGGTGCTGGTCGATCGGGAGGCCTGGCGGGAGGAGGGGAATTGGCCGGTTGACGGTCTCATCCCGGTGCCGGCCGGCCTCGAAGCGCGGCACGCCTGCGTGTTGCGGGTCAATCCGCCGACCGCCTGGCGTCTCTTGCACGATTTTGCGGATCTCCGGCCGGGCGATTGGTTGGTGCAGAATGCGGCGACCTCGGCGGTCGGCCGCGCAGTGATCGAAATCGCCCGCCATGCCGGATGGAAATCTTTGAATGTCGTCCGCCGTCCCGAGTCGGCCGACGAATTACGCGCCTTGGGTGCCGAGGCCGTGGTAGTCGACGGGCCGGATCTGGCCGCAGAGGCGGCCTCGCTTTTGGGCGGGGCCAAGCCGCGACTCGGCCTCAACGCCGTGGGCGGGGCCTCCGCCACCCGCGTGGCTGGTTTGCTCGCCCCCGGCGGATCCTTGGTGACTTACGGAGCCATGAGCAAGGAGGCGCTGAAAATTCCCAACGGCTTCCTCATTTTTCGCGATCTTGCTTTCCGTGGGTTTTGGCTGACCCGCTGGCTGCGCGGGGCGTCCGAGGCGGACCGGGACTTCATGTTCGCGGAGGTTTTCCGTCTGGCTGCGGCCGGTTGTTTTGTGCCGCGCGTGGTCGCGGAGTTTCCGCTGCGTGAAGCGGCCGTCGCGGTAGCCCGTGCGGCGGAGGGCGGAGGCAAAGTGCTGCTGTGCCCGGAAGCTTGAAACATTTGGACATCGCCGCGCCGGGACGTTAACCAGTGCAGCTTCCGCATGAGTGCCCCGCATCTTGATGTCCGTTATGTGGCCGATTTGGTCCGCCTGCGCCTGAGCGAAGAGGAGGTCGCCGAATTGCAGCCGCAGCTCGACCATGTGTTGTCTTACATCGAGCAGCTCAACGAGGTGAACGTCGACGGCATCGAGCCGACGGCCCACGCGTCGGCGGTCTACAACGTTTTCCGTGCGGATGTGTCCCGTGCTGGGTTCACGCAGGAGCAGGCCACGGCCAACGCCCCGCATTCCGGCAGCGGACTTTTTCTCGTACCCAAGGTGGTCGAAGGGTGATGGATCTGGCCGGGCTCACCATCGTCGAAGCGCGCCGCCTGCTCCAAGCCGGCGAGCTTTCGCCGGTCCAACTGCTCGATGCGGTCCATGCCGCCATCGAAAAGACCGACCCCTCGATCGGCGGGTATCTATCGCGCGACTACGAGCGGGCCCGGGCCGCAGCGGAGAAAGCCGACACCTCGCAACCGCTCGGCGGCATCCCGGTCGCCATCAAAGATGTGATCAATGTCGAGGGGGAGCCTTGCACGTGCGCGTCGAAAATTCTCCAGGGTTACACCGCTCCTTACGATGCGACCGTCATCAAGAAGCTGCGGGCCGCGGGGGCCATTCCTTTCGGGCGGACCAATATGGACGAGTTTGCCATGGGTTCGTCCACCGAGAACTCCGCCATCCAGATCACCCGCAATCCGCGCGACCCCGAGCGTATTCCCGGAGGATCGAGCGGCGGTTCGGCCGCCGTGGTGGCGGCGAACGAAGCGCTGGCTTCCCTCGGATCGGATACGGGAGGCTCCATCCGTCAACCGGCGGCACTGTGCGGTTGCGTCGGGCTCAAGCCCAGCTATGGACGCGTCTCGCGCTACGGTCTGGTGGCTTTCGCCTCCTCGCTCGATCAGATCGGACCGTTTACGCACACCGTCGAGGACGCCGCGCTGGTCTTACAAGCGATTGCCGGGCACGACCCGCTGGACTCCACGTCGCTCGATGTGCCGGTGCCGGACTACTCGGCCGGCCTGAACGACGGCGTCAAAGGCCTGAAGCTCGGCGTGCCGAAGGAATATTTCGTCGAGGGCATGGACCCGCAGGTCGAAAAGCGCGTGCGCGAGGCCATCGAGGTTTACCGCGGACTCGGTGCCGAAATTGTCGAAGTATCGCTCCCGCATACCAAATATGCGGTGGCCGATTACTACATCATTGCCACGGCCGAAGCCTCGGCCAACCTGGCCCGGTTCGACGGCGTGCGCTATGGCAAGCGCGCCGAGGCGCCGCGGGATCTGGCCGACCACTACGCCCGCACCCGCGGGGAGGGGTTCGGCAAGGAAGTGAAGCGCCGGATCATCCTTGGCACCTACGTTCTGAGCAGCGGCTACTACGACGCCTTCTACCTGCGGGCCCAGAAAGTCCGGACGCTTATCCGCCGTGATTTCGTGGAGGCCTTCCAAAAAGTCGATGGCCTCCTTTCGCCGACTTCGCCCGTGCCGGCTTTCAAAATCGGTGAACGCATGGCCGATCCGCTCCAGATGTATCTGGCCGACATCTTCACCATCGCGGCGAATCTGGCCGGCATTTGCGCCATCAGTATTCCGTGCGGCGACACCGAAACCGGCGGCAAGAAATTGCCGGTCGGCCTGCAAATCATGGCCCC
>JBBEEK010000083.1:0-4888 GCA_040880825.1 Chthoniobacterales bacterium | reverse complement strand
TCGATCGGGCGCTTGTTGATGAAATGCATCTCGGTGCGCACGCGGAGGAGAAAGTCATAAGCCTTCTCGAGGAGTCGGCGCTCGCTTTCGGTGATGATTTTCTTTTCGACCAGCTTGGCCGTGCTCATGGCGCGCGAGTGAAAATAGCCGTTCCAGAGCAGGTTCTGATAATCGCGCAGTCCGCCCGCTCCGTGTTTCACGTTCGGTTCCTGCATGGAAACGATGCGGCCGTATTGTTGGTGGAGTTCCTTCTGGTTGACCAGACGCCATGCGATGTAGGCGCTTTCCTGGCCTTTGACGCATTTGCGTTCGAAGTCCTCGCGGAATTTCGTGACCAGGTCCCGGTCACCGGCCAACCAGCGCGATTCAAGCATGGAGGTCTTGGTTTGCAGGTCGCCGTTGGCTTGGGTGATGGCTTCGCGCAGGGAGCGGACGGAATGGCCGACTTTGAAGCCGGTGTCCCAGAGGAGGCGGATGATTTCCTGCAACACGGCGGTCTCCTTGGCGTCCGGTTTGCTGCGCGCGTGGAGGAACATGATGTCCACATCGCTGAAAGGGTTCATTTCGCGGCGTCCGTAGCCGCCGAACGCGACCACGGCGAGTCCGTCGGGTTTCGGTTTGCCGAATTGCTCCGTGCAGACCTGCGCGAAAATGTGCCGGAAAAGAATGTCGACGAGGTCGCTGCGCTGCCGGACCACTTCGCGTCCGCCTGCGCCGCTCGAGATGCGCAGGCGCAGACGGTGTTCCTCCAGCCGCCGGAAGCGGCGGTAAGCTTCGAAGGATCCGGTCGCAGTCTTCCCCCGCGTGCCGCGCTCGAGGTCTTCGGATGCGCGTGCGAGAACTTTTTCGAGGTCGTAACTCATGGCCGCGGGAGACGCTGTTTCTAGCGTCCGCTCTCGGCGCGGAGAATGACAATTTCCACCCGGCGGTTGAGTTGCTGTTCCTCGACGGTGCCGGTCGCGGCAGCCAGCGGGCGGGTGCTGCCCAGTCCCCGGGTATCGATGCTGGCGGGGTCGATGGACATCGTCTCGGCCAGCCAGCGTTTGACCGAATCGGCGCGGGACAGGCTCAGCTGCGCGTTATAGTCGGCTCCGCCGAAGGAATCGGTGTGCCCTTCGATACGGAAGCGGGCCTCCGGATTGCGGCGGATCAGCTCCCCGAGTTTTTCCAAGCTGGTGATGGCTTCGGGGCGGAGGAAGGATTCGTCGTAGCCGAAAAGGACGTCGGAGGGCATGAAGATGGGACCGGCGGCTGCGGTGAGTCCGCCGGTCTGGGCGAGAAGCTCGTCCAGATTGCTGTAGCCGGAAGGCACGGCGTCCGCCCCCTCCGCGCCGGCGCGTCCGGCCGCGGCGGCGAGTTCGATCGCGGGTTGGGCGGCGGAGGAAGCCGTATCCGCGAGGAGCGCTTCGCGCATCGAGGCGAGGTCCTCCTCGAGTGCGGCCGCGGCCGCGGCTTCGAGGCGCGCGGCGGCATCGCTGGCGGCGAGGCCGATTTCGGGGGCGGGTTCCTTGTCTATGCCAAGCTGTCCGGGCTTGGCCGGGGCGGCACGGACCTCGACTTTTTCGCTCGAGATGTCCTCGGCCGGGAGGTCGACGGGGGCGGGGGTGATTTTGCGTTGGGTTTCCTCGGCCGATGCCGGGTTCTCCTCATCAAGCAGGCGCGAGTCGATCTCCACGCGGTCGACCTTGAAGGCGCGCGGGACCATCTTTTCGTAGTAGGAATCGCTGAAGGTTTTCACCGCATAGGTGCGGGCCCACCAGGCGAAGGCGAGGTGCGCCGCGATGGAGAGGGCCAGGGCAAGAATGATCCAGAGGGCCCACGGCTCGCGGCGCGGCGCGGCGTCTTCGAGGTTTTCGAGGACCGAGGATTTGTCCACAGGGGAAGATTACGGGGGCGGGGCGGGGATGCAAACAGGTATGGTCGCGGGCGGCCCGCGGGGCCAGCGGGCCCTACCGCAGGACGAGCGGCAAGATGCCGCGTAATGTTTCCGGCGCGTCGGGACGCCCCGCCCTACCTGGGTTGTTAGGGCGGGGCCTCTGGACCCGCCGCGCGCCTTGGAAAAAGCTCCCCCGGATCGACGACCTCCTGCATGGTGCGGTTGCCATGGCCAACCGCCCCGTTGGCCGCCGGTTGCGGCATGAGGTTCCGTCATGGGTTCCCCATGGAGAGGTTTATTTCTTAACCATCTGTGCGCGTGAACGTGGGGGACAGGTCCTGATTGAGCGGGCCGGTAAAATCATCGGGTCGGCTGTCTTCTACCACCGCATCCGGCGCTGGCATTTGCATCTTATCGTCGTCATGCCCGATCACTTGCACCTGCTGGCTTCGTTTCCGTCTGCTCCCGGTTTGGGTGACACGTTGGGTGCGTGGAAAAGTTTCACCGCGAAAAACGGGGGCTTTTCCTGGCAGACGGATTTTTTTGAACACCGGTTGCGCGCGGGGGAAAGCTTCGAGGAAAAGGCCCATTACATTCGCATGAATCCGGTGCGCGCCGGGCTGTGCGCAGATTGGACGGCGTGGCCGCATCGCTGGCCGCTCTGATCCCCCAGGTGGGGCGGGGCCTCCGGACCCGCCGCGTGCCTTTTATCGCGTGCCCGGGAAGAATGCTCCCGGCGCGTCGGGGACGCCGCGCCCTACCGGGGGTGTGGCATCGGCATCCTGCCGGTGAAGTCCTTGGTTAAGCGGCGGGGACGCCGCTTCTACTCTTGCTCGGCCGCGGCCAAGGCCGGGGGTTCGGTGCCGCCTTTGGTTTTGAAGGCGAGTTTGTCGCCTTCTTTGACCACGTGGAGTTCCTGGCCGGGCTGGTAGCTGCCGCGGAGGATTTCTTCGGCCACCGGGTCTTCGAGATAGCGCTCGACGGCGCGGCGCATGGGGCGGGCGCCGTATTGCGGGTCGTAACCTTTGGTGATGAGGAATTCTTTGGCGTCGGGCTCGAGGACGATGGTGATGTCTTTGGCTTTGAGGCGGTCGATGACTTTCTTCACTTCGAGGTCGACGATGTGCTCTAGGTCGGTTCTGGCCAGGGAATGGAAGACGATGATGTCGTCGAGGCGGTTGAGGAATTCGGGTTTGAAGACCCGCTTGGTTTCTTCCATCACCTTGTCGCGCATGCCTTCGTGGCTCTCGTCGAGCTTGGCCGCACCGAAGCCGAGGCTGGTCTGCTTCTTGAGCAGCTCGGCGCCGACGTTGGAGGTCATGATGATGATGGTGTTGCGGAAATCGATCTTGCGGCCGAGCGAATCGGTCAGCTTGCCTTCCTCGAGGATCTGCAGGAGCAGATGCATGACGTCGGGATGGGCTTTCTCGATCTCGTCAAAAAGGACGACGGCATACGGGCGGCGGCGCACGGCCTCGCTGAGTTGTCCGCCTTCCTCGTGTCCGACATAGCCCGGGGGCGACCCGATGAGGCGGGAGGCGGTGAATTTCTCCATGTATTCCGACATGTCGATCTGGATGAGCGAGTCGGCGTCGCCGAACATGAATTCGGCGAGGGTGCGGGCGAGGAAGGTTTTGCCCACGCCGGTGGGGCCGAGGAAAATGAAGGAACCGATCGGGCGGCGCGGGTCTTTGAGGTCGGCGCGCGAGCGGCGGAGGGCTTTGCTGATGGCGATGACGGCTTCGTCTTGGCCGATGACGGACTTCTTCAGTTCGCCTTCCATGGCGAGGAGTTTGCGCGTCTCGTTCTGGTCCATGCGGGCCAGCGGGATGCCGGTCCATTTGGAAATGACGTGGAGGATTTCCTCTTCGCCGACCACGACTTCCTTCTCGTCGCGCTGGGTGCGCCACTCGGCCATGATTGTTTCGAGTTTCTCGCGGGCTTGCTTCTCGCTGTCGCGGAGTCCGGCCGCTTTTTCGAAATCTTGGGCCTTGATGGCGGCCTCTTTTTGTCCGCGGATTTCCTCGATTTCGACTTCGAGGGTTTTCACGTCGGGGGGACGCGTCATGTTTTGGATGCGCGCGCGGGCGCCGGCTTCGTCCATCACGTCGATGGCTTTGTCGGGCAGGAAACGTCCGGTCAGGTAGCGGTCGGAAAGTTTGGCGGCGAGTTCAAGAGCTTCGTCGGTCAGCTTGGCTTTATGGTGCGCCTCGTATTTCGAGCGGATGCCTTTGAGGATGAGGATGGTGTCCTCCACGCTGGGCGCTTCCACTTTGACCGTCTGGAAGCGGCGTTCGAGGGCGGCGTCCTTCTCGATGTATTTGCGGTATTCGTTGAGCGTGGTGGCGCCGACGCACTGCAGTTCGCCGCGGGAGAGGGCGGGTTTGATGATGTTGGAGGCATCCATGGCGCCTTCGGCCGAACCGGCGCCGACGATGGTGTGCAGCTCGTCGATGAAAAGGATGATGTTCTTGCTCTTGCGGATTTCGTCCATCACCGCCTTGATGCGCTCCTCGAATTGTCCGCGGTATTTGGTGCCGGCGACCATGAGGGCGAGGTCGAGGGTGATGACGCGTTTGTCGCGGAGGAGTTCGGGCACGTTGCCGGCCACGATTTCCTGGGCGAGGCCTTCGGCGATGGCGGTCTTGCCCACGCCGGCTTCGCCGATGAGGACAGGATTGTTTTTCGTGCGGCGGCAGAGGATCTGGATGACGCGCTCGATCTCGCTGGAGCGGCCGATGATCGGGTCCATGTTGCCCTTTTTGGCCACGTCATTGAGGTCGCGTCCGAAGGCGCGCAAGGCGGGTGTCTTGACCTGCTTGCCGCCGGCGCCCCCGCCCCCGCCGCCGACATCGGCCGTTTCCATCTCGTCATCTTCCGGCGTGAAATTCGGATTCAGCTCGCGGAGGATTTCGTTGCGGGTGCGTTCGATATCGACGTCGAGATTTTTCAGCACCTTGGCCGCCACGCCGTCGCCTTCGCGGAGGAGTCCGAGCAGGACGTGTTCCGTGC
>JBBEEK010000082.1:0-5131 GCA_040880825.1 Chthoniobacterales bacterium | reverse complement strand
AGGAGGTCGCCGCGGGGGTCGATGCCGAGGAAGGGGGCGCGGATGGTTTCGCCGGCGAGGTGCAACTCGACTTGGCGGGTGCCTCCCCAGTGGCTGTTGATTTCGTCGGCCAGGGTGGCGAAACCTTCCTCGGCGACGCGGCCGTGGAGGACGCGGAGGGCGATGAGGATTTCTTCGTAGAGGTGGTCGGTGGGCGGGGGCGTCGGGAGTTCGGCGGCGAGGGAGGTGGCGAGGGCGGCCAGTTCGGGGTCGGCGGCGGGGTTGTTGGTCACGTTGAGACCGAGACCGACGACGACACGGTCGGGGGCGAATTTTTCCATGAGGATGCCGCAGATTTTTTTCGGTCCGATGAGGACGTCGTTCGGCCAGCGGAGGCGGGCTTGCCGGAGTCCGAGTCTGCGCAGGGTGGAGACGACGGCGAGCCCGGCAGCGAGGGGGAAGGCGGACCAACCGCGGTCAGGCGGGTCGAGGGGGAGGACGATGGAAAGCCAGAGGCCGCCTTCATCGGAGGACCAGCGGCGGCCGTGGCGTCCGCGGGCGGCGGTTTGGGTGCGGGCGCGGATGGCGTGCCAGGGAGCGAGGTGGCGGGCGTAGTCGTTGGTCGAGGTCAGGACCTCGGCTTCGTGGAGGGTCCAGCCGCGCCATTGGCGGGTGGTTGGGGGTGGCATCGGCATCTTGCCGATGGTTTTAGGTCGTCATTGGCAGGATGCCAACGCCACTTGTTTTGTGCCACGCGTCATTTTCCAACTACTTCGCCAGCGTCGCGATGTAGTAGCCGGCGATGACGGCGGTGCCGATGACGCCGGCGACGTTGGGTCCCATGGCGTGCATGAGGAGGAAGTTGGCGGGGTCGGCTTTTTGTCCTTCGACCTGGGAGACGCGGGCGGCCATGGGGACGGCGCTGACCCCGGCGGAGCCGATGAGCGGGTTGATCGGATTTTTGCGGCTGAAGAGGTTCATGGTTTTGGCGGCGAGGACGCCGCCGGCGGTGCCGAACCCGAAGGCGACGATGCCGAGGCTGATGATGAGGAGGGTCTGGGGGCGGAGGAAGGTTTCGCCGGCCATGGTGATACCCACGCTGGTGCCGAGGAAAATGGTCACGATGTTGATGATTTCATTTTGCGAGGCTTTGACCAGGCGTTCGGTCACTCCGCATTCGCGCAGGAAGTTGCCGAGCATGAGCATGCCGATAAGCGGGGAGGCGCCGGGGACGAGGAGAATGGTGGTGACGGTGACCAGGAGGGCGAAGACGAGTTTTTCCGTGCGGGAGACTTCGCGCAGGGAGCGCATGCGGATCTTGCGTTCCTTTTCGGTGGTGAGGGCGCGCATGATGGGCGGCTGGATGAGCGGGACGAGCGCCATGTAGGTGTAGGCGGCGACGGCCACGGCACCGAGGATTTCGGGGGCGAGCTTGGCCGAGAGGAAGATGGCGGTGGGTCCGTCGGCTCCGCCGATGATGCCGACGGCGGCGGCCTGCTGGGAGGTGAAGCCGACGAGGTTGGCCCCGAGGAAGGTGACAAGCACGCCGATCTGCGCGGCGGCACCGAGCATAAGGGTGCGTGGGTTGGCGATGAGCGGTCCGAAATCGGTGAGGGCGCCGACGCCGAGGAAGATGAGGGGCGGGAAGATTTCGAGTTTGATGCCCTGCGAGATGAAGTCGAAGAGTCCGCCGGTGATGTGGTCGATGCGGAAGGCGCCGCTGTCGAGCAGGGTGCCTTGCACGCTGAGGATGCCGGTTTCCTTGAATCCGTCGGCCAGCACGCGGGTGGTGATCATGCCTTCGGTCGGGAGGTTGGCCAGTAGCGCGCCGAAGGCGATGGGGACGAGGAGGAGGGGTTCGAATTTCTTGTGGATGCCGAGGTAGAAAAGCGTGGCGCAGACGACCCACATGACGGCCATTTGCCAAGTGACGGAGCCAAAGGCGGTTAGTTGGAAGAACGCGGTGAAGTCGCGGGCGATGTCGAGAAGCATGGTCATCGGATTTTACGCGAGGCGTAGATGCTGCGGCGGCCTTCGGCACCCCATGCGAGGTTTTGCCGCGGGTCGACGGCCTGCACGCCGCGGATGACGAAACGTTGGTCGGCCAGCGCCGTGGAGACGGCGGCGGCGATGGCGGCGAAGACGGGTCCGGGGATGGCTTCGCCCGTGGCGGGCGAGGGGGCAGACGTCGGGGGGCGCTGTTTCTGCGCGGCGATGAAGATCCGGCCGATGAGCGAGACAAGGATGGCCAGCGCGCTGAGGGTGAAGAGAACGACGAGGAGCCCGGTCAGCTGGAACTGAAGGTTGTCGGCGAACGTGGGGTGTTCGGGCAGGGAGATGGCGAGAAGCGCGGGGAGGGGGATCATGCCGGGAGGTGGGTGAGGATGGGTGCGTGTCGGCGGTGACCAACGGATAAACGTGTGCGGCAAGGTAGGGCGCGACGTCCCCGGCGCGCCGGGGAGATTGCCCTTGTTTCGATGGTGGCGACGCGGCGGGTCCGGAGGCCCCGCCCTACCCGGAAAACATGGGACGCACGGCGAATGGTTGGCCCGCGCTTGGCGCGTGGTGTCGGGACGTGACGGGCGGGTCGCCCGTGCCCCCTGGGGGGCGTGACGGCGGGCACAGAGACGATGTTCACGACATTTTGACCAGGACCTGGCCTTCTTCCACCGCGTCGCCGGGGTGGATGAGGATTTCGTGCACGGTGCCGCCGGCGGGGGCGAAGACGTAGGTGTTCATCTTCATGGCTTCGAGGGTGAGGAGTTGGGCGTTGACGGCGACTTGCTGGCCGAGTTTGACGTCGATGGAAACGACTTTGCCGGCCAGCGGGCTGGGCACGTCGCCGGCTGCGGCCGGTCCGCCGTGTTGCGTAGGGGCGGAGACGGGCGGGGCTGAGACGTGGGCGGACTCGACGTGTGCCGGGTGCCCGGCGGAGCGGGCGGGGGCGGAGCCCGCGCCTTCGTCGAGAACTTCGACGAGGACGTCATAGGCTTTGCCGTCAACGGTGACGCGGAGCTTCTTCATAAATCACATCGGGATATTGCCGTGCTTCTTGGGCGGGCGCGTTTCCCGTTTGGAGAGCGTGTTGCGCAGGGCCATGGCCACGGCGGCGCGGGTGTGCGCGGGGCGGATGACATCGGTGATCTGTGCATTGGCGGCGGCTTGGTAAGGCGAGGCGAATTCTTCGCGGTATCTTTTGACCAGCTCGGCTTCGGCTTTTTTCGGATCGTCGGCTTCCTTGATTTCGCGGCGGAAAACAATTTTCACGGCCCCCTCGGCGCCCATGACGGCAATTTCGGCGGTCGGCCAGGCGAAGACGAGGTCGGCCCCGAGGTCGCGACTGCACATGGCGAGGTAGGCGCCGCCGTAGGCTTTGCGCATGATGACGGTGATCTTCGGCACGGTGGCGGCGGCGTAGGCGAAGAGCATCTTGGCGCCGTGGCGGATGATGCCGCCGCGCTCCTGCGCCACGCCGGGCATGAAGCCGGGGACGTCGACGAGGGTGACGATGGGGATGTTGTAAAGATT
Organism: Chthoniobacterales bacterium; assembly: GCA_040880825.1. GTDB lineage: Bacteria > Verrucomicrobiota > Verrucomicrobiia > Chthoniobacterales > JACTMZ01 > JACTMZ01. Next base: position 1,624 of record JBBEEK010000082.1, on the reverse strand, counting down.
GCAGAACCGGATGAAGCGCGCGGATTTGTCCGAGCTATCAATATCGAGGGTGCCGGAGCGGACCATTGGTTGGTTGGCCACGATCCCGGCGACGATGCCCTGGATGCGGGCGAAGCCGACGACGATGCTTTTGGCCCACTCCTGGTGCACTTGGAGGAAGTCGGCATCATCGACGAGGGCTTCGATGACCTTGAGGACGTCGAAGGGTTTTTTCGGATCTTCGGGAATGATGTCCTCGAACGCTTGGACGTCGGAGAGGTCGAGTTCCGGGGTGGGTTGATGCGGGGGATCGACGAGGTTGTTCGACGGGAGAAAGGAGAGAAGTTTGCGGACAATCTCGATGGCGTGCTCGTCGTCGTTGGCCACGAAGTGGACGTTGCCGCTGACCGTGGCATGGGCCGCGGCGCTGCCGATTTCTTCCACCGTGGTGATTTGCCCGGTGGCGGCCTTGATGACTTCCGGGCCGCAGATGAACATGCTGGCCCCGGTCTTTGTCATAATGAGAAAGTCCATGAGGGCCGGCGAGTAAGCGGCGCCGCCGGCGCAGGGTCCGGCGATGACCGCGATCTGCGGGACGACGCCGGAGAGGAGGACGTTGCGGAAGAAGACCTGGCCGTAGCCGGCGAGGGAGAGGACGCCCTCCTGGATGCGGGCGCCGCCGGAGTCGTTGAAGGCGACGATGGGCACGCCGGCGCGCTGGGCGTAGTCCATGAGGTCGCAGATTTTCTGCGCGTGGACGCGGCCGAGCGAGCCGCCGGCCACGATGAAGTCCTGGCTGAAGGCGGCGATGGGCCGTCCGTCCATGAGGCCGACACCGGTGATGACCCCATCGGCGGGGAGTTTTTTATCTTCCATGCCGAAGTTCGTGCATTGGTGCTCGGCGAACATGCCGAACTCCTGGAAGGAGCCGGGTTGGAAGAGGGAGCCGACGCGTTCGCGGGCGGTGAGGAGGCCTTTGTTGTGGCGCTCCTCGACTTTGGCGGGAGCGCCGCTGACGAGGGCGTTGGCCCGGCGTTCGTCGAGGTCGTGGAGAAGTTTTTCGTCGATGGGCATGCGGGAATTATTTTTGCGCCTCGAGCGGTGCGCAAAATTCGGTGAGCACGCCTTGGGTGGATTTCGGGTGGAGGAAGGCGACGAGTTTATGGGCCGCGCCTTCGAAAGGTTTTTCGTGGATGAGTTGGCAACCGGCGTCCTTGGCTTGGGCGAGCTGGCCTTCGATGTTGTCCGTGGCGAAAGCGACGTGATGCACTCCGCCATGGGGATTTTTCTCGAGGAACTTGGCGATGGGACTTTCCGGGGAGGTCGGCTCGAGGAGTTCGAGGTGGGTTTCGCCGAGGTGGAAGAAAGCGGTGCGGACTTTCTGGCTGGCCACTTCCTCGATGCGCTCGCACTTCAGGCCGAGGGCCTGCTCGTAGTAGGGAATGGAATCCTCGAGGGAATGCACCGCAATGCCAAGGTGGTCAATGCGCTGCAACATATTAGTATTTTTCTTCGATGTCAGGAGTGGGAGCAAGGATAAGTTGCATCAATAGTCAGCAGAAAAACATCGAAGGGTGACGCACCGTAGCGCCGCACGGGCGGGAGCGGGCGGCGGGGATGCTGAGCCGTACGATGCAAAACCTGC
>JBBEEK010000081.1:0-5277 GCA_040880825.1 Chthoniobacterales bacterium | reverse complement strand
GATCCAGCGCTTGGAGGCATTCGCCCAGCGTCTTGGCTCCGTTGTAGGAGCAGACTATGATGGAAACCCGCGGGTATTCCTCGAGCGGCACGCGTTCGGCCAGCGGTTGATCGCCGGCGAAGAGCGCTTTGACCCGCTCGTAGGCTTTCTTCGGCTTGCGCTCGCGCGTGACCAACCCGAAGGCCCAATCGGTGATTTCCTGCCCGCCGCGGAACCATTCGTCGGTCCACGCGTAGATGATCGTCCCGGCCAACCCACCGCGCACCACGCTCTCGATATGCCAGCCGAGCATCTCCGCCTGCTCGTCCTCGGTGTGGCGGATGGTGTCCATACCGAACTCACCGAGCAACAAAGGCCGGTCCTCGGCCAGGTTCTGCAACCGCGCGAGGTAGCGGTCGAAATCGTCCTGCCGGTGCAAGTAGACATTGAAGGTGAAAAAATCCGCGTTCTGCGGCAGCAGGTATTCGGTCGGCGGGAAACTCGCGTAAGAGTAGAGCACGTCCGGATTGGCGCGCTTGGCGAGGAAGATGAGGTGCTCGAGGAATTCGGTGACGCGGTGCGGTCCCAGCCAGCGCACCATATGGCTGGGGATCTCGTTGCCGACAAGAAAGCCGAAAATGGCCGGATGTCCGCGGTGGGCGGTGACCGCCGCTTCAACCGCCTGCTCGGTCTCGCGGCGGATTTTGCGTTGGTTGAGGAATTCGATGTGCTCGGCCCACGGAATGGAAATGAGGCAACGGATCCCGTGGTCGGCGCAGGCCTCGAGGAACCAGTGCGGTGGCGCGTAGTAGACGCGCACGAGGTTGATCCCGGCCTCGCGCATGAGCACGAGGTCCGCCCGCGCTTTCTCCGGCGTTCCGAAGTGGTGCCCCTCGGCATCGGGCGCGAACGGACCATAAGTCGCTCCCTTGACGAAAAACTTGCGGTCGCCTTCGCGGAAGAATTTGGCTTGGACGCGGACAGGCGCAGTGAAACTCACGCCGTTTCAGCTAGGCCAAGCAAGGCCGCTTGTCGAGCGGATCGCAGGGATTGACCCTGCGCGGGCCGCGCGTCAGGGTGAAGACGGTATGAATATCGCCATCGCGCTGGCCCAATTCATCATGCTCGCCCTCGCCGCGATGGCCTCGCACATCCTCGTCAATTCCGGCTCGGTGCCCACGCCGCCGGTCACGTGGTCCGACATGGTTGCGACCTTCGTGGCCAACCAGGGTGTGTGGCTGCTGATCATCCCGGCCGCCTGGCTCGGTTTCGCCGGCTGGATGGAAAAAGGGAAAAGTCCGCTGGCCGCCATCGCGCAACCCATCGGCGTCGGCATCACCGTGACTATCCTCGCGGTGATCGTGCTGGTGCTCGTCTTTTGATCGGGCGGCTGGCTGGTCCGCTCCGCCGGCTGCGGCGACGCCAAATGTTCAGCTTCTCAACCCCGCGCTGATCAACACTGCGGGCGAAGTCGGCGCGGAAGGCGCGCTCCCGGCCGGTTCGATGGAGATGGCAAATCCTTGCATCGAATCGATGTCACCGTCGGGTTGGACGAAGTGGCGCGCCAGCCCGCCGGTGCGGCGCGGCAATGCACCGCAATCATGCACCACACCCCCGGCATCAACCGCCCAGACGCGGTAGGAATGGGAGGCCGGCAACTCGGGAAGTCCGCCGGCCTGCAGATACCAGCCACGTTGGCCGCTGTCCCACAGGACGCAGGCCTTCGTCCCGGCGTAATCGCCGTAACCGCTGAGCTGCAGGAAGAGGACGTCCGGATCCTGTCGCATATCGCGCACGACGATGGATTCCGTTTGTTCGGTGGTCGCCGCCGTGCCGGCCAGCGCAAGCAAAACAACCGCCGCGGCCGCGGCCCACGCGCCCCAACCGAACGAGCGGTCGGCCTCTGGGACCTTGGTTGCGTCACCGAAGACGTGATCCATCACCCGCCGGCGCAAAGCGTCCGGCGCTTTCTCCTCCGGGGCCAGCCAGGAAAGCCGCGCCGCAACCTCGGCCAACTCATCGCGCAGCTGGGCCACATTCTTGTCCTCTGAACAGGCCCGCTCCCAGGCCGCCAGATCCTCCCCGTCGAGCGCGCCGAGAGCGTCGAGGGCGGCCAATTCTTCGATGTGCTCGCGGTTCATAATTGGTGGCCGAGGATTTCTTTCAATTTCATCAAGCCGCGCCGGGCGCGGGCTTTGACTGTGCCGAGGGGTTCGCCCAGTTTTTCGGCGATTTCGCTCTGGGTGAGCCCGCGAAAGAAGGCCAGTTCAATGACCTTTCTTTGCTGCCCGGAGAGCTGGCTGACTGCATCCCGTAAAATTTGCCCTTTTTCACTCGCATCCACCCCAGATAACGCCTCCCTGACGCCGACGGATTCATCGACGGTGCTCTCCTTCTCAAAGTCGTCCCGGAGCCGCGACCGGCGCTGGATGGCCCGGATGCGGTCGATCGACCGGTTGCGGGTCAGGGTGAGGGCCCAGGTGAGGGGTTTGCCCTTGGCCGGGTCGTAGAGCTTCGCCTTGTCCCAGATCTGGATAAAAACGTCCTGCACGACATCCTGCGCGTCCGCGTCCTGCTTGAGGAATTTCAGCGCCGTGGCATAGAGGATGTTCGAGTAACGCGTATACAGCTCTTCGAACGCGGCCCGCTCGCGCCGCGTGATGCGCGCCAGCAAATCCAATTCGATGGCGCGATCGTCGTTTTCCGGTGTGTTGCTCATGCGGCGGTCTGGCGCAGCGCAGCCGTGACTACTTCAGCCGTGCGGCCCATATCGTCCGCCGTGTGGGCCGTGCTGATGAATCCCGTCTCGAACTGCGAGGGGGCAAAATACACACCATGCTCCAGACAGTAATGGAAAAATTTCGCGAAGCGCGCTGTGTCGGATTTTTTTGCGTCCTCGAGATGGCGCACCGGGCCGGCCGTGAAAAACAGACAGAACATGCTGCCGAGCCGGTGGAACGCATAATCCAGACCATTGGCCGCCAGCGCCTCGCGCGCGGCGGCTTCGAGCTGCGCGCCGAGTTTCTCGAGCTGCGCCCATCCGCCGGTGCGCTCCAGTTCGCGCAACTGCGCCAACCCCGCCGCCATGGCCAATGGATTCCCCGCCAGCGTGCCCGCCTGGTAAACCGGCCCGTCCGGCGACAGATAGTCCATCACGTCTGCCCGGCCACCGAAGGCGCCGACCGGCAACCCGCCGCCGATCACCTTGCCCATGGCCGTGAGGTCGGGCGTGATCCCCGTCAACTCCTGCACGCCGCCCTTGGCCACGCGGAATCCTGTCATCACCTCGTCGAAAATGAGCAACGCCCCGTGAGCCGTGCAAAGGTCGCGCAACTTGGCAAGATAGCCCGGCAGCGGATGGATCAACCCGGCGTTGGCCGGCACGGGTTCGACGATGACGGCCGCGATCGAGCCGCCCTCGCGAGCGAACACCGCTTCGAGCGCCGCCACGTCATTGAAGGGCAGTGTGATGGTCAGGTCGGCGAGCGCGCGCGGCACGCCCGCGCTGTCCGGTTGTCCGTGGGTCAGCGCTCCGCTGCCCGCGCGCACCAGCAGCGAGTCGACATGCCCGTGGTAACAGCCTTCGAATTTCACGATCGTGTCGCGCCCGGTGAACCCGCGAGCCAACCGCACACACGACATGGTCGCCTCGGTGCCGCTGTTGACCATGCGGACTTTCTCCACGGACGGCACCCACGCGCAGATCAGTTCCGCCATTTCCACCTCGAGCGGATTCGGGATCCCGTAGCTCAGGCCGCGTCCGGCGGCCTCGCGCACCGCCTCGACGACCACGGCCGGGGCATGACCGAGGATGGCCGGACCCCAGGTGCCGACGTAATCGATGTATTCGTTGCCATCGACATCGCGGATCCGCGCGCCTGCCGCGTGATCGACAAAAAACGGCTCGCCGCCGACCGAACGAAAGGCGCGCACTGGCGAGTTGACCCCGCCCGGGATGCGCTGCCGCGCGGCGGCAAAAAGTTCGTGTGAGCGTGGGCGTGTCATCGTGGTTCGCAGTGGCGCGCGCTCAGAGCGTGCGCAAGAAGCTCACCATGTCCTCGACCGTCGGACTCTTGGCCGTGCGCACATAAAACCCCGAGGTGCCCACGCCGATCTGCAGGCTGACGTCGAGCGGCGCCTCGAGCATACGGGCGATGCAGAAGCCGGCATTGAAGTGGTCGCCCGCGCCCGTGGTGATTTTCGGTTTCTCGATGAACGGTCCCTGCACCGCCGCCGTGCCCTTGGCATCGGCCGCCGCGGCGAAAGACACCGGGTGAATGACGACCGTCTCGACGCCGAGCTTTTCCCGGATCTTCGCCGCGTGCGCCGCGACCGCATCGTGCGTCTCCTCGCAGGCGGGGAATCCCAGCACTTCGCCGATCTGCCGTCCCTCCTGCAGGTTGAGTCCGAGGATGACCTTGGCATGCTTTTGGAACTGGGCGATGAGGTCGATCGCCTTGGCGATGTCCTCGCGCGTCCGCTTGGCCGGATCGGCCAAGTCGAAGAAAATCCAGCGCGGTTCGGTGACCAGCGGCATGACCTTTGCGAGCAGTTCCTCGAAGATACGCGTCATGCCCGTGATCATCGTCCAGTTGACCAGCGCGATGAGCGCGGAGTCGTTGAAAAGTTTGACCAAGCGCTCGAGCGGGATGCGCTCGAGGAGGTTTTCCCAGTTCACCTCGCGCAGGCTGAGGTGCTTGCCAAACATCAGCTTGCCGTCATCGAACTCGATCGCGTCGGTGTAACCGGGTTCGGCCAACGAAATTACTTCGGCCCGCGCCGCGAAATCGGCGAAGACCGGATGGATATTCGGCGCGCCGAGGATCCCGACGTAGGTCACCGGGGTGCCGTAAGCGTCGAGGGCGTTGGCCATGATCGGGCCGTTGCCGCCGAGTTTGACCATTTGCTGCACCAGCTCGAAGTTGGCGCTCAGCCCGGAGGCCGCGCTGATTTTTTGGCCGAATTCCGCCATGCCACCCATGCGGGTGTAACTTTCCGCACTCTCCCGCGTGGCCACCACGTGCAGGATGGTATCCACAAAGCCGTCGAGGCCGACGAGGCTGGGGGACTTCGGTAAAGTGTCGGCCCGGGAGGACAGCAGGTCGGCTGCCTGGGCGGCGAGAGTCTTCTTACTCATGGGACCCGACAGGATAAATCCGCGGGTCGGGGGAACGCACGCGATTTCCGTTTGCGCAAAAAGAGCTTTCGCCCCGGGGGTCGCTGCGCTTTATTTGCAGATTCACTGAGGAGTCTTAGCTCAATTGGTTAGAGCGCTGCCCTGTCACGGCAGAGGTTGCG
>JBBEEK010000080.1:0-5295 GCA_040880825.1 Chthoniobacterales bacterium | reverse complement strand
GGAAACCGTCCACGGCGAAGGCTACCTGTTCCGCGCCGAGGAAAACGACTGACCGACGCGCCCTCCGCGGCGGCCTGTGAGCGAATCTTCACAACTTCCTCGTGGCGCTGCCGCGTCGCCTTTGCTTCCGGCGTGTCGCAATGCTTCCACTGGCTGTGCCGAGCAAGCCACCCATATTTTCCCTGAGCCCTCGCCCGCGGTTGTTTCCGGGGGGGAAACAAGTGTGGACAAATCGTGACAACTTTCTGGCGTCTGATGTGACAAAAGTTTCACATCTCCCGGCTCTGCACCGGCCCGGGTGCGGACTCATAAAGGGCGCCGCGGTGAGATGCTTCCACTCCATCCTGATCCTCTCGGTGGCCACTTCGGTTTCCGGCGCGGAACCGTCCGCGCGTCTCCTCGCCGCCGGTCGCATCGCGGCGGATGCCCGCGATGCCGAGGGCGAAACCATCGGCAGCATCGGATCCGCGATCGAAATTCTTCCGTCCGGGCAAATCGTCATGCTCAGCGACCGGGGGGCAGGGGACGGCACGATCGATTACCGCCCGCGGTGGCAATTGTTCACTATGACACGCAATGGTGCCGTATTGGATCTGCAACCCGGAAAAACTGTCATATTACGCGACTCCAACGCCCGCCCTTTCACCGGACTGTTTCCCGATCTGACCTCCGCCGAGCCGCCCCGGCGGCGCGACGGACGCATGTGCCTTGATCCGGAAGGCTTGGCCGTGGCGACGGACGGCCATGTTTTCATCGCCGAGGAATACCATCCGTCGATCCGCGAGTTTGCCTCCGATGGAAGTTTCCTCCGCCGCTTCGCCACTCCCGACGAAGTGCTTCCGGCCACCGCGCAGGGCCGTGATTTCGCCAACGACAAAGCCAAGAAGGCCGTCTCCGGCCGCGAACCGAACCGGGGCTTCGAGGGACTGACCTTCCTGCCCGACGGGCGGCTCGCCGCTATCTTGCAGAGCGGCTTGGCCCAGGACGGCGGACGCGAGGCCGGGTTTGTCCGGCTTTTCCTTTTCGATGCAACTAAGGGCAAGCCGGTCGCCGCTTACCGGGTGCCTTTTTCTCCGGCCGGGGAACTCGAGGCGACCGCGCCGCCGGGCGACGAGTTGAAGGCGCGGCATTTGGTCTTCTGCGCGTTGGCCACCCTGCCCGATGGCCGCTTGCTCGCCCTCGAGCGTGACAACCACGGGGCCGACGGGTCCGACAACCACGGTCCGGCCCGCTGGAAGGCGGTCGTCCTTCTCGACCTGCGCGGCGCCGAAGACATCCTCGGGCGGGCCGATGTGGCCGGCGCTGCGCCGGTCGGACGCACGGTGCTTTTCAATCTCGCCGCGCTCGACACCGCGTCCTTGGGCCTGCCGCGTGAGGAACTGCCCGCCAAGTGGGAGGGTCTCGCCGTGGCGGGGATCGAGGGCGACCGCCTCCGTCTGCTGCTTTCCTCCGACAACGATTTCCTCGCGCCGACGCTCTATTTGCGCGGCTCGGACGACACCGCGCCCGCGCCGGTGAAATTCCCACGCGCCGAGCGCGCGCAGGACACCTGGATCATCGAAGTCGAAACCGATTTTCCACCCCTTTCCGCCTCCCGGAGCGCCACACCATCCATCGTCTGCACATGAAAAACCAAACCCACGCCTTCACCTTGGTCGAACTCCTTGTCGCCATCGCCATCATTGCCGTTCTCGCCGCGCTGGCCGTGCCGGCGGTCGGCAGTGCCATCTCCTCCTCGCAGCGGGCCTCGGCCCTGAACAGCATCAAGCAGATCAGCACGTTGGCCGTGACTTACGCGGCCGACCACCATGGCATGCTCCCCGAGGAAGGCGGCGAGGGCGTGCAGTCGTTCAGCCGCATCAAGGCGGCCACCAACGCTTGGTATAATGTGCTGCCGCCGCTGGCCGGTTTGAAGGCGGCCCGCGATCACGATCGAGCCAGCTTCCACGGTCCCGAGTCGCTGTTTTTCGTGAAAGGCGCAAAATATCCGGCCCGCACCGGGTCCAGCGCCTATTTCGCCTACGGCATCAACTCGCAGTTGATGGACAACACGCGCACGCGGATCCGCCTGCACCAGATCAGCCAACCCGCCCGCACCGCGCTCTTCGCCGAGGCGGGATTGCCCGACGAGAAAAGTCTCCTTCCGAAGGGCGGGGCGGGGTCCGACCTCGGTCAGCCCAAGGTCCGCGACCGGCGTTTTATCGGACGCCACAACGGCACCGGGATCATCGGGTTTGCCGATGGCCACGCCGAAGTTGTGCCGGTCGACCGGGTTTTCGACAGCAACGTCGTGCGTTGGGAACTTGCCACCAACTGAACCAAACCATCCTCCACTCCCATGAAAAAAATCCTCTCCCTTTTCCTTGCCGCGCTGGCCACGGCTTCGCCCGCCGCCGCGACACCAATCCTGCGCATCACCGAGGTGATGAGTTCCTCCGGAAGCGGTGGCACGGCGGACTGGTTCGAAGTGACCAACTACGGCGATACGGATGCGGATATCACGGGCTACAGAATGGACGACAACTCGTTCGATTTCGCGCGCTCCGTCCCGCTCAACGATGTCACTTCCATCGCGCCCGGCGAGTCCGTCATCTTTCTCGAGTCGTCCGGCGGTGCCGCCATCCCCGACTTCCGGACCTTCTGGGGCCGCGGCGAGACGCCGCAAATCGGCTACTACTCGGGCAGCGGTGTGGGCTTCAGTTCGGGCGGGGACGGTGCTGTGGTTTACGATGCGGTCGGCGGCGAAGCCGCGCCGCGGGTCAATTTCGGTGCGGCCACCGCGGGCCAGACTTTCTACTGGGCTTACACCCCGTCGGGCGAAGCGGTGGCGACCGAGTCGGGCAAAGTGAGTGCCGACGGCTTGCTCGATGGACAGTCCACCTTCACCACGACCGGTGCCGTGACCAACACCGGCTCACCCGGCACGGCCGCCATCGTGGTCCCGGCGGGAATTGCCACGCTTTATTGGACGGCCAGTGGCAGCGCTCTCGGCGGCAATGGCACATGGTCCGCCGCCGGCGCGACGTGGTCCACTAATCCATCCACCGTGTCGGGCACCGCATGGATCGCGGGCAAGGAGGCAGCGTTCGGCGGGACCGCCGGCACGGTGCAGGTCGACGCGGCCCAATCGGCTCGTGCCCTTTCGTTCGCGGTCGATGGCTACACGCTCTCCGGCAGCGGCGGCATCACGCTCTCCGACGGGATTGTCGCCGTTTCCTCGAACGCCACCGCCGTCATTGCCGCCGCCCTCGCCGGGACCAACGGGCTCACCGGCTTCGGCTACGGCACGATCGTCCTCTCCGGAGCGAATACCTACTCCGGAGCGACGTCCGTCGCCCTCGGCTCCATCGCCCTCGGCGCGGGGCAGGGGCTTCCGTCCGGTTCGCCCGTCACCACCGCACGCTTCACCACTTTCGATTTCGGCGGGCACGGCGCATCGGTCGGCGGTCTCGGCGGCGTGGGGACGTTGACCAATTTCGGCGGCACCCTCACCATCAATATCCCCGGCAGCGCCAACGTCCGGCTCGACGGCCGCTTGAGCGGCACCGGCGATGTGGTCATCGACTCCGATGGCACCGGCGCGCAGCGTTTCGACAGTTCGGCGCAGTCCCGCACCGACGGCGCGCTCAAGGATTACACCGGTCGCACCATCGTGCGCCGCGGTGTCCTCGAGGTCGACGCGGCGGGCGATCCCGTCTTCAACGGCGTGCCCGTGGCCACTTCGGAAGTCATGGTCGAGGGCGACGCGCTCACCCGCGGCGAACTCGTGCTGGCTGGTGACGGCGGTGTGTATGCATTCGGCCTCGATCTGCCGGAATTGCCGGTCATCACCCTGGCCGGAGGAACCATCGGCAACGACCGCGGCGAAACGGTCGACCTCTACAACAACATTGCGGTCACCGGGACCGGTTCGGTCATCACCTCGCGCGGCGCGGGCGACGGCGTGGCGACTTTCGACGGCGAATTCCATTTTTGGGGCGACCTGTCCGGCGATGGTGCCTTGGGCAAATCCGGCCAAGGTATCCTCTTCCTCCACGAGCCGCTTTCCTTCACCGGAGCGTGGGATATCGCCAATGGCGTGGTCGATGTCCAAACCGGGGCCACCACAGGCAGCGGACCCGTTGCCGTGACCCGCACCCCTACGCTCGCGGGCGAAGATATCGGCGTCCTGCGCGGACGGGGCACGGTCGGCGGCGATGCCGTGGTGGGCGGTGAGATCGACCTGTTGGCCGAGAGCGGGCAACTGACCATCGCCGGCGACCTCGATCTGTTGCCGGGCGGCGTCTTGCGCTTCCATTTTTCCGGGCAGGCCGTGGTCACCGGCGCGTTCCGCGCGCAACCCGGCGCGGTATTGCACGTCGAGGGTACGCCGGTCGCGGGCCTTTATTCCGTTCTGCTCGCCTCCGGCGGCCTGAGCGGGGCGTCGTCGGTTGTCGTGACCGGACTCGCCGGCACGGGATTGGCCGGCACCGTCGCCGCCGAGGGCAACACGCTTGTCCTGACGATTGCCGCGGACACCGGGGAAACCTACGCAGCGTGGTCCGGAGGCGTGGCGCCCGGCACGGACGTCAACGGCAACGGCTACACCGCCCTCGCCGAATTTGCCCTCGGCGCCGCCGCGCCCGGAGCGCCGTTCACCGTGCCCGTGCAGGGCGCGACCAGCGCTGGCGGGACGAACTTCCTCACCCTCACGGCGATCGTGCGGACCAATGGCACTGGATTGATCGTGGTCGGCCAGTCCGCCGCGAGCCTCTCCACGTCTGACGCCTGGACGGCGGTGGACGTCGATTTCGTGCCGACCGGCGCGACCGATGTCCCCGACGGCTGCGAAGAGCGCACCTACCGCACCCCCGCCGAAGGCGCGCGCAAATTCCTCCGCCTGCTCATGGAATTGGCTCCCTGACCATGGCCTGTCCCTGTCCTTGTGACAAAAAATTCACAACTTCAAGCTCCCTCTGCGGCGACCGGCCGCTTTTAATGACCTTTGTCCGCAAGATCGTCACCGCGGAATCTTCCATCCGACCACCACTACAACCACACGACAAACCATGAAAAAATTCCTCACCACACTCGCCCTGACCGGCGCGATCATCACCGGCGCGCAAGCGCAAACCATCATCACGCAATGGGACTTTCAAACGGTCTCCGGAGGCCTGACCAATGGAACATCCACCCCGAACATCGGCAGCGGAACGGTTTCCCTGATCGGCGGCACGACCGGTGGAACTTTCAACTCCGGGAGCGGATCGAGCGATCCTGTCCAGGCTGGTTTCGGATACCAGACCACAACCTATC
>JBBEEK010000079.1:0-5314 GCA_040880825.1 Chthoniobacterales bacterium | reverse complement strand
GTGGCATGTGGCTGCGGCCCTCGAAGCAGGCTGCACCAGCTTCGCCTCTTTCGACCAGAGGCAGCGCGCGGCAGCGGATTTTTGCGGACTCCGGGTAGCTCCGTCGAGCCCCGCGAAGACTCCGCGCGTCCGCAAGAAAGGCGGCACGAAGGGCAAGCCCTGAAATCCCCCCGCGGCGTCTGGTGTGGCAATGTGCCGTGCGGCTTGTATCTTGGTTCTTTCGCCGTTCCGAGTGAACGCGGATGCAGTCCACGCAGTCTCACCTCGATCATGATCCGCTTTTTCCTCTTTATCCTTCTTTCCTCCCCGGCTTCCGCCATGGAAATAAACCCCGCCCAACCCGAACCGCCGCCGGTCATCCCGCTGCGCGACTTTTTTCGCAACCCCGAGGGGGCCTCGTATCAGGTCAGCCCCGGCGGAGACTACATCTCGTGGCTCGCCCCGTGGGAAAACCGCCTCAACGTCTTCGTCCAGCCCGTCGCCGGCGGCGAGCCGCGCCGGTTGACCGATGCGACCAAGCGCGACCTCGCCGGTTATTTCTGGGCAGCCAAGGACCAGATCGTCTACCTGCAGGACGATGGCGGGGATGAAAATTTTCATCTCTACGCCGTCAATGCCGACGGCACCGGCCGCCGCGACCTCACCCCGTTCCCCGGCGTGCGCATCGGCGTGGTCGACGACCTCCGCGACGACGAGGATCACCTCCTCATCAGCATGAACCAACGCGACGCCCGCGTCTTCGATGTCCACCGCCTCAACACCCGCACCGGCGCAATGGAACTCGTCGCCGAAAATCCCGGCAGTGTCTCCTCGTGGATCACCGACCACGACGGCAACGTGCGCGCCGCGGTGCAGACCGACGGGGTCAATACCGAGCTGCTGACCCGCGCCACGCCGGACGAACCTTTCAAAAAGGTCCTCAGCACGAATTTTCGCGAAAGCGTCAGTCCGCTCTTCTTCACCTACGACAACCAAGAGCTTTACGCCTCGTCCAACCGCGGCCGCGACAAAGCCGCCCTCGTCCGTCTCGACCCCGCCACCGGCGAGGAACTCGAGGTCATCTTCGAGCATCCGGAAGTCGACACCTCGCGCCTGCTGGGCTCCGACAAACGGAAGGTCATCACCGCCGCCGCCTTCACCCGCGACAAACAGGAATACCACTTCTTCGACGACTGGCGCCGCGAGTTGCAAGAGAAGCTCGAGAAAAAACTGCCCGGCACCGAAGTCGCGCTCAGCTCGATGAACCGCGACGAGGACAAATTCATCGTCCGCACCCACAGCGACCGCTCGCGTGGGACGTTTTATTTCTATGACAGCACGACGGACGAACTACGCAAGCTGGCCGACATCTCCCCGTGGCTCGACGAGACGCAGCTTGCGCCCATGGAGCCGGTGCGCATTCCTGCGCGCGACGGACTCGAATTGCCGGCCTATCTCACGCTGCCGCCTGGCGTCGAGCCCGAGGGTTTACCGGCCGTGCTGCTCGTGCATGGCGGACCGTGGGCCCGCGATGCCTGGGGTTTCGACGGCGGGGCGCAATTCCTGGCCAACCGCGGCTATGCCGTCTTGCAGGTGAATTTCCGCGGTTCGACCGGCTACGGCCGCGAATTTTGGGAGAAGAGCTTCAAGCAGTGGGGCAAAGCGATGCAGGACGATTTGACCGATGCCGCGAAGTGGCTGGTCGATCGCGGCATCGCCGACCCGAAGCGCATCGCCATCTACGGAGGTAGTTACGGCGGCTATGCGGCCTTGGCCGGCATGGCTTTCACCCCGGACGTCTACGCCGCCGGCATCAGCTTTGTCGGTCCATCGAACATCTTCACCCTCCTGGCCAGCGTTCCGCCTTATTGGGAGCCCTACCGCCAGATGCAGTATGAAATGATCGGCAATCCGGAGACGGAGAAAGATTTGCTCACCGCCGCCTCGCCGCTTTTCTCCGCGGACAAAATTGCCTCTCCATTGCTCATCGCGCAGGGCGCCAACGACCCGCGCGTGAAGAAAGCCGAGAGCGACCAGATCGTCGAGGCCCTCCAAGCCCGCGGCATCGACGTGCCCTACATCGTCAAAGACAACGAAGGCCACGGCTTCGCCAACGAGGAAAATCGTTTCTATTTCTACCGCGCCGTCGAGCGCTTCCTCGCCAAACACCTCGGCGGCCGCGCCGAGGAAAGCGACGAGAAGGTCGCCGAGTTGGAAAACACACCCCTCTAGCGTCGCCGTCCCCGGCGACGGCCGTTTTGATCAGAAACACCCGCCGCCGCGGATGCCGCCGCTACATTGCGGCCCGCACCAAGCCCGCCGCCGCCGCCATGCCCACCACCGCGGGAACCGACCACCCGCGCCCCATCAACAACCACAGCGTCACCCCCGCGATCACCGCATAGAGCGCCACCGGTTGCCCCGCCGCAAAAATACCGGTGGCGAACCACGCGGCCAGATTCGCGATGACCCCGATGATCGCCGCCGTCACCGTATCGAGCACCGTCCGCGCCCGCGGACTCTCCGCCAAACGCTCGACGAACGGCGCGCCGGCCAGAATGAAAAGAAAGCTCGGCACGAAGGTTACCCATGAGGTGATCAGCGCCCCCAACGTGCCCATGGCCCACGGGGCGAGGGGCGAGGGGTTATTCCACCCGGCGAGGAAGCCGGCGAATTGCAGCACCTTGACCAGCGGACCCGGCAGGGTCTCGGCCAACGCCAGGCCGTCTTTCATCGCCGCCGCCGACAACCATCCGGCCTCATACACCGCGTGATCAGCCACGTAAGGCAGCACGGCATAAGCGCCGCCGAAGGTCACCACCGCGACCTTGCTGAAGAAAAACCCGAGCGAGGCGAGCACGCTGTCCGCGCCGAAAACCAGGGCCGCGAGCGCGACGGGAGCGAACCACGCCAGCAGCCCGACGCCGAGAATGCGCCATGAAACCATGGCGGAGGGCGCACGTCCCCGGCCACCGCTCTCCGGCACCGGCGAGGTAAAATGTTTCACCGCTCCCAGCCCGAGCGCCGCCACGACAATCCAAGGGAAAGGTACCTCGTAAAAAAACATCGCGGCAAACGCCGCTCCCGCCAGCAACCACGCTCGCGTCCCGGGTAAATGATGCCGCCCCATCCGCACCAGCGCGGCCATGATGATGGCCAGCACCGCCGGTCGCACCGTGCCGAAGACCGTCTGCACCCAGTCGAGTTGGCCGTAGACCGCATACAGCCCCGCCGCCAACCACAGCAACAGCACCGCCGGCAGCACGAAGAGCGCGCCCGCCACCAGCGCCCCGCGCAAACCGTGCAGTTTCCAGCCCGAGTAAATGACCAACTGGTGCGCCTCGGGTCCGGGCAAGAGCAGGCAAAAATTCAACCCAGCGGCGAACTCGTGCGGGCTCAACCACCGCCGCCGCTCGACCAATTCCTCCCGCAGGATGGCGATCTGTCCGGCCGGGCCCCCGAAACTGATCCAGCCCAACCGCGCAAAAAAGCGCACCGCCGCCGGCCAGTCTGCGGCCGCTTTTTCTTGGCAAGTTCTCTGCATCTTTTTAGCCTGTCTGATCGAACCAATAAGACCATGGCTGAAGTCGAAAACAAATACCCTGAAAATGTCCCCGGGAAATTTTACGTCGATGACCAGTGCATCGATTGCGACCTCTGCCGCGAGACGGCCCCGGCCAATTTCACCCGCAACGAAGATGGCGGGTATTCCTACGTCTACAAGCAACCCGGGACCCCCGAAGAAGAGGCCCAGTGCAAAGAGGCCATGGAAGGTTGCCCCGTCGAGGCCATCGGCGACAACGGGACGTAAACGGCCCGTCGGCCGTCACGCCGACGCGACCGATATTGCCATGAGCCGCTGGGCCGACACCGTCATGGCCGAGTGGCGCCGCTACCGCGAGCCGCGCGACCTCGACCGCCATACCTCCGGATTCCGCGCCGCCCTGTGCGGACTGCTACCCAAGCTCGGGCTGAAAAACGCCATGGACGAGCAGGCCGTGCGCCGTTCCTGGTCCGGCCTCGTCGGATCCTTCATCGCCGCGCAATCCGAACCCGACCGCCTCCGCGGCGGCATCCTCTACGTGCGCGTCCACCAATCCAGCGTCCGCTTCGAACTCGAGCGCGTCTGGAAAGCCGAGATCGAGACCAAGCTGGCCGCCGAATTCGGGGCGGACAAAATCCATACGGTCAAATTTTTCAGCTAACCATGCTGCGCAACCTCCTCCTCGATTGGTCGGGCACGCTGGTCGACGACCTGCCGCCGGTCATCGGCGCCACCAACTACGTGCTCGGGCAGTTCGGCCGACCGCCCCTGACCCGCGACGAATTCCGCCACCACTTCCGTCTGCCCTTCACCGAATTCTACGAGGAATTCCTCCCCGACGTCCCCCTGGCCGAACTCGATGCGCTCTTCCACCAACGCTTTGTCCAGATCCAGGACGAAGTCGCGCCCCTGCCCGGACTCTACGAATTCCTCGATTTCTGCCGCGCCGGCGGACGCCGCCTCTTCCTCCTCAGCTCCATGAAGCAGGAGCACTTCGACGTGCAGTCGGCCAAGCTCGGGCTGCGCCATTACTTCGAGCATCCCTATGCCGGTGTCATGGACAAACGTGCCAAGATCGGCGACGTCCTCGCCACCCACGGTCTGGCCCGCGACGAGACCGCCTTCGTCGGCGATATGATCCACGACGTCGAAACCGCGCGCCACGGCGGCGTCATGAGCATCGCCGTGCTCACCGGCTATGACACCATTGAAAAACTCACTCCCGCCAAACCCGATGTCGTCGTCGCCTCGCTCCACGAATTGCGCCGCCTCCTCCAGCACGAGATCCCCGACCGCCCCGTGGCCACCGTCGGCGCGCTCCTCCTGCACCGCGGCAAAGTCCTCATGGTCCGCACCCGCAAATGGAGCGACAAATGGGGCATCCCCGGCGGCAAGATCGAGCGCGGCGAGACGGCCGAAGACGCCCTCCGCCGTGAAGTGCACGAGGAAACCGGTCTGGCCGTGCACGACCTCCGCTTCGTCATGGTGCAGGACTGCGTCGACTCGGACGAATTCCACCGCCCCGCCCACTTTCTCCTCCTCAACTACACCGCGGAGGTGGGAAGCGAAGCCGTCGTCCTCAACGACGAAGCCGAAGAATTCCGTTGGGTCACGCCCGAAGAAGCCAGGGCCCTGGACCTCAACACGCCCACGCGCGTCTTGTTGGAACGCGTCAACGGGAACTAAAAAATCTTGAGCGCGCGTCCGCACACGCTAAATTGCACGTTCTGTTAGCGGGGGTTGGTAGCTCAATGGTAGAGCAGCGCCCTTTTAAGGCGTTGGTTGTGGGTT
>JBBEEK010000078.1:0-5337 GCA_040880825.1 Chthoniobacterales bacterium | reverse complement strand
ATCATTTTTTCCATCCCCGCAGCAAACCAGCCACCCGCCCCCGAGTCAAACCCGCCACTCCCCACCCGCCACTCGCCACACGTCACTCCCCCACACTTCCTCCTTTCCCCGCGCACCCGTTGACGTCATGGTGTCCGTTAACCTTCACGGCAATTTTCCACGACTAATGAGCGCAAACGGCAGTAACGGCACCACCATGATCAACGTCCAGATCGACGGCCAGTGGCGCCAGTTCCCCAAAGGCACCAAGCTCATCGAAGCCTGCATGCAGAGCGGCAGTTTCGTCCCGCACTACTGCTACCATCCCGCCCTCACCACACCCGGCAACTGCCGCATGTGCCTGCTTGAGCTTGGCTCGCCCAAGATGGACGCCAACCGCCAACCCATCATCGGCCCCGACGGCCGCCCCGAAATCGCCTGGTCGCCCAAGCCGCAAATTTCCTGCGCCCTCGAAATCACCGAAGGCATGGCCACCCGCACCAATTCCCCGCTAGTCGAAGATTGCCGCAAGGGCGTGATGGAATTTCTCCTCATCAACCACCCGCTCGATTGCCCCATCTGTGACAAAGCCGGCGAGTGCCGCCTGCAGGAATTCGCCGTCGAATTCGGCCACGGCGGATCCAACTTCCTCGAGGATAAAGTCAAAAAACCCAAGAACCAGGATATCGGCCAACACATCGTCCTCGACGACGAACGCTGCATCCTCTGCTCGCGCTGCGTCCGCTTCATGCAGGAAGTGGCCCACGACGACGTCCTCGGCTTCGTTGACCGCGGCAGCCACACCACACTGACCGTCCACGAAGGGCAGCGCCTCGACAGCAACTACTCGCTCAACACGGTGGACATCTGCCCGGTCGGCGCCCTGACCAGCAAAGATTTCCGCTTCAAGATGCGCGTCTGGTTCCTGCGCGAAACCAAAAGCATCTGCACGTCCTGCGGCACCGGTTGCAACACGATCATCGGCGCCCGCGAAAACGAAATCATCCGCCAAACGCCGCGGCAGAACGACGAGGTCAATTCCTACTGGATGTGCGACCACGGCCGCCTCAACTACGCCTACCTCTACCGCGAAGACCGCCTCGTCCAACCCATGCTGCGCGAAGGCGCCCAGTTGCAAAAATCCACCTGGCCCCGCGTCCTCCAGCAGATGGCCGAAAAACTCTCCGCCGTCCCGCGCGGCGAAATCGCCCTCCTCGCTTCCGCCCGCATGACCAACGAGGAACTCTGGCTGGCCGGCAAAATCGCCCGCCACCTCGGCATCACCTTGCACGACGTTGTCGCCCGCCCGCAGCAAGCCGACGGCATCCTCGTCAGCGACGACGGCAACCCGAACACCAACGGCGCCAAACTGCTCGGCCTCACCCAGGAACCCGGCGCGAAGCTGCGGGACATCGGCACCGCCGTGCTCGACGGCCAAGTCAAAGCCCTCCTCTGCCTCGGCGAAGACCCGCGGCACCTTGGACTCACCGACGAAGACCTCGGCAACCTCGACCTGCTCGTCTGTCTCGACATCCTCCCCAACTCCGGCACCCGCGCCGCCACCGCCATCCTCCCCGGCGCCGGCTTCGCCGAGAAACGCGGGTCGATGGTCAACGTCAAAGGCCGCCTCCAACGGCTCAACCGCGCCACCCAGCCCCCCGGCCAAGCCCGCGACGACTGGGAAATCCTCTCCGACCTCCTCCGCGCCCTCGGCTCCGAAGTGCCACAGACGCTCGAAGGCATCTTTAAAGAAATGTCCGCCGCCGCCCCCGCTTTCCACGGCCTCACCCTGGCCAAACTCGGCGAATCCGGCCTCCCCCTCGAAACAGCTACCTCCCCGTAGCCTCGCCGTCCCCGGTAACGGCCGTTTCCGGCAACAAATGGCAGCGGCCAACCGACCGCCACATGTCCCAACTTTCCCCTTGCCCCGCCGAGGACAGCCCGCTAGTTTTCACGTTCAGCGCGTAACCAAACGCGCCGTAGGTCCTTGGGCTCCGCTGCTTCGTCTCCGGAGTCAAACGCGCCAAGGGTAACCCGGCGAATCATCAGAAAATAAATATTATGCCCGTTCGTCTTGGACGCTTCGAAATGCCCAATTCTCTCGTCAAAGACGAGAAGACTGCCACCGCCACCTTCGCGAAATTCACCGCCGAGCCATTCGAGGCCGGCTACGGCCACACCGTCGGCAACTCGCTCCGCCGCGTGCTCCTCTCCTCGCTGGAAGGTGCCGCCATCACCTCGATTCAAATCGAGGGAGTGAACCACGAGTTCCAGACCATCCCCGGCGTCGTCGAGGACGTGGTTGAAATTATTCTCAACCTCAAGCAGGTCAAATTCAACACGCACGACCACGACACGCACCGCGTCATGCTCAACGTCAACAAGGAGGGCGCCATCACCGCCGCCGATATCGAGTCGACCAACCAGTGCGAAGTGCTCAACCCCAAACAGCACATCGCCACGCTCGACAAGAAAATGAAGTTCTCCATCGAGATGAATGTGCGCAAAGGCCGCGGCTTCTCCACCGGCGACGAGAACAAAACCACCGACCAGGCCATCGGCGTCATCGCCATCGACTCCATCTTCTCACCCGTGACCCGCGTGAAATACGCCGTTGAAGCCACGCGCGTCGGCCAGCGCACCGACTACGACAAGCTCGTGCTCGATGTCTGGACCGATGGCCGCATCACGCCCGAAGAATCCCTGCTCCAAGCCGCCGCCATCCTGCGCCACCACCTCGATGTCTTCGTCGGCAACGACGACGCCCAAGTCGAGTTCGACCAGACGCCGGAGGCAGTCAGCCAGGAGAACACCAAGCTCAAGAAGCTGCTCAACATGTCGGTCAACGAGATCGAACTGAGCGTCCGCGCGGCCAACTGCCTGAACAACGCGAACATCACCACGGTCGGCCAGCTGGCCATGAAGTCGGAAGCCGAGATGCTCAAATACCGCAACTTCGGCAAGAAGTCCCTCAACGAAATCAAGGACAAGCTCGAGGAACTCCAACTCGGCCTCGGCTTGAAATTCGAGCCCGGCCTCATCGAGGTCCAGCCCGAGCCGGCGCCGACCGAGGAAGAGGAAGACGAGAAAAAAGCCAAAAAGAAAAAGTAAGCCATGAGGCACCAAAACAAGACCGTCAAACTCGGCCGCTCACAGGCCCACCGCGATGCGCTGCTGGCCAACCAAGTCTGCAGCCTGATCATCCACCAGCGTATCCGCACGACCCTGGCCAAGGCCAAGGCCACTCGCCCGTTCGCGGAGAAAATGGTCACGCTCGGCAAAAAAGCCACCCTGCACGCGCGACGCACCGCCGCCGCCTACCTGCACCAGCCTGCCGCAGTGAAGAAACTCTTCGACGAAATCGCCCCCCGCTCGGCCTCCCGTGCCGGCGGCTACACCCGCATCACCAAGCTCGGGCCCCGCAAGAGCGACAGCGCTCCCATGGCCGTCCTCGAGTGGGTCGACACCACCCCGGTTGAAGCGCAAGCCGAACCCGCGGCGGAAAAACCTAAAGCGGCCAAAAAGTCCGCGCCGAAAAAGGACGCCGAGTAAGCCCGGCGGCCCGTCCGCCACTCACACCACGCCGCCGCGGCCCGCAAGCCCGGCGGCGTGTTTTCTTTTCCGGACGACCGCCGTTCCGGCCTCGCGAGCAGGCCCGCGCTCCAGGAACCGCCTCCGCTGGAGGGCGGCCCTCCCCGGCCGCCGCGCGATGAAACAACACCAGCGTTCCGGCCAACGCGGCAAGCCCGGAGCCGCCGCCCCGATCAAAGAAGCCCGCGTCGCAAAAAACGGCTTGAGAAAATTCCGCTTTATAAAAACCACCCGATCCTGGAATTTCGCCGCGGCCTCCAAGTTCTCCCTCTGCGCCTTTCGGCGTTGCTCAAGCGCGCGCTTCGCCACGTCAGCCGCCTCGCTTTTCCTCAGACCCGCAAGCTGCCACCTCCCGAAACTTTGCTGAGGTTGACCCATACCCGAACTGGCTCCCCGGGCGCTTCTGCCCGCAGGCGAGACGTGTGACAGCCGTCGGACACCGCAGGTTCAAAAAAAGTGCAATCTATTAGCATTGCTTATGCTCACCCCGGGGCACATGTTTAACTTAGTCATGGCTCCCGCCCCGACCCGCCACCCGGAATTGCTCGCTTGGGTCGAACAAGTCCGCGAACTCTGCCAACCCGACCGCGTCGTCTGGTGCGACGGCTCGGAAGATGAAGACCGGCGCCTCCGCCAACTCATGGTCGATTCCGGCTCGGCCATCCGCCTCGACGAAAAAAAACGTCCCAACTGCCTTCTCGTCCGCTCCGATCCGCGCGATGTCGCCCGCGTCGAGAAGCGCACCTTCATCTGCAGCACTTCGAAAGACGACGCCGGCCCGACCAATAATTGGGAAGACCCGGCCGTGATGAAGGACAAAATGTCCAGCCTCTACCAAGGCTGCATGCGCGGACGCACCATGTATGTCATTCCCTTCAGCATGGGGCCGGTCGGCTCGAAAATTGCCCGCCTCGGCATCGAGATCACCGATTCTCCCTACGTCGTGGTCAACATGCGGATCATGACCCGCATCGGACAACGCGTCCTCGATGTCCTCGGCCACGACGGCTTCTACGTCAAATGCCTCCACTCCGTCGGGCTCCCTCTGGCCGACGGAAAAAAGGACGTCCCTTGGCCCTGCAATCCGGAGAACACCTTCATCACCCACTTCCCCGAGGAACGCCTCATCATGAGCTACGGCAGCGGCTACGGCGGCAACGCGCTGCTCGGCAAAAAATGCCTCGCCCTGCGCATCGCCTCGGTTATCGGCCGGGACGAAGGCTGGATGGCCGAGCACATGCTCATTCTCGGACTCGAAACCCCCGACGGTCAAAAAAGCTACGTCACCGCCGCCTTCCCCAGCGCCTGCGGCAAAACAAATTTCGCCATGCTCGTCCCGCCCGCCGCGCTCAAGGACCACAAAGTCACCACCGTCGGCGACGACATCGCGTGGATCCAGCCCGGCCCGGACGGCACCCCGCGGGCCATCAATCCCGAAGCCGGTTGGTTCGGCGTGGCCCCCGGCACCTCCTACCGCACCAACCCCAACGCCATGGAGTCCTGCCGCCAGGACAGCATCTTCACCAATGTCGCCCTGACCGACGACGGCGACGTGTGGTGGGAAGGCATGACCGAAGAACCACCCGAGCATTTGATCAGCTGGCTCGGCGAGGACTGGACCCCCGGCTGCGGCAAACCCTCGTCCCACCCCAACGCCCGCTTCACCGCCCCCGCCGCCAACTGTCCGTGCATCGACCCCGAGTGGGAAAACCCGGACGGCGTGCCGATCGACGCCATGATTTTCGGCGGACGCCGCATGAACGACAT
>JBBEEK010000077.1:0-1004 GCA_040880825.1 Chthoniobacterales bacterium | reverse complement strand
CGTGGAACTCCGCTTCGATTTCGGCCGGCAGGTCTGCGGGTATTTCGACTTCGTCATGGAGGCCGAAGCTGGGGTGACGGTGGACCTCAACGCGGTGGAATACATCGCTCCCGGCGGCGCCATCCAGCACACTTTCCCGCACAATCGCAACGGGCTGCGTTACATCACAAAGCGCGGTGTCAACCGGTTCACCTCGCTCAAGCGACGGTCCGGACGCTACGTGTTCGTGACGCTGCGCAACCAGAAGGCGCCGGTCGAAATCAAATCGCTGCGCATCATCGAGTCCACCGCGCCGGTGCGTGCGGCCGCGAAGT
The DNA here is from genome assembly GCA_040880825.1 of Chthoniobacterales bacterium. Taxonomy (GTDB): domain Bacteria; phylum Verrucomicrobiota; class Verrucomicrobiia; order Chthoniobacterales; family JACTMZ01; genus JACTMZ01. The sequence continues at coordinate 690 of JBBEEK010000077.1, read as the reverse complement.
TCCGCTGCAGTGACCCGGTGCTGACGAAGGCCTGGTCGATGTCTGAACGCACCTTGCAGTTGTGCATGGAGGACACGTTCACGGACTGTCCGCTCTACGAGCAGACACTCTGGATCGGTGACGCACGCAACGAGGCGCTCTACGCCTCGACGGTCTATGGCGCGCATGACGTTTCGGCCCGTGGTCTGGAACTCGGGGCGCAATCGCTCGGGCGTTTTCCCCTCGTGGGCTGCCAAGTGCCTTCCGCCTGGGAGTGCCTCTTGCCGGCTTGGAGTTTTCTTTGGGGCATGCACATCTGGGAGCATTATTTCCTCGGAGGAGACAAAGCTTTTCTCCGGAAGATGTGGCCAGCGGTCGTGCGCAATCTCGACGGGGCGTGGCAACGGATCGGTCCGCACGGATTGTTCGCCGGTCCGTTCTGGAATCTTCTCGAGTGGGCGCCGATCGACCATGACCACGAGGCGGTGTTGCACAACAGCATGCTGCTGGCGGCCGCCCTGCGGGCTGGGGAAAAGTGTGCCGCGGTCCTCGGGAAATCATCGGCCGCCACCAAGTATTCGCGTCAGCGGGCCGAGCTGACGCGTGCCATCAACCGGTTCTGGAACCCGCGGTCCGGAAGCTATCCCGATGCACTCCTCGACCGCACCGGTGCGCCGTCGCGCAAAACCTGCCAGCACACCTCGATGCTGG
>JBBEEK010000076.1:0-1006 GCA_040880825.1 Chthoniobacterales bacterium | reverse complement strand
CTTCGATTCATGGCGGCGAGGTAGGCAAGGTCGAAGATCGCTTTTTCCGGCGAGGCGACAAAGCCATTCACCCGGCTGTCATAGACATAGCCGCCGAACAATGCAGGCTTGAGGTGGTGGAGGGTTACCGTGGTGCCGGCGATGTCGACTTCGCCCGGACGCCCGAGAGTGATGGCGAACTGCTTTTGCGGGATTTGCTGAATGCGTTCGTGCAAGCGCAGAGCGGACCAGCCCGAGAGATAGGCCTGGTAGGGATCGGCGGCGGCGGTGACCAGCACGCCGAGCTTGGCGGATGTTCCGAGAAACCAATGCCCCCTCTTAAGCGGCGTGGCGAGTCCTTCGGTGGCAAGTCGTCGCAACGCCATGGAGGCGGCGGGAACACTCAGGCCGGTGATTTGGGCGGCTTCCCGGGTGGTGGTCCGCGGGTGGCGCTGCAGTTTTTGGTAGAAGGCGGTGGCGTTCATGAATCGGAGAGTTGTGTGGTTGTGGCCAGATCCGTGCGGACCTTCTCTGTCATAGTTCTCCACGCTGCGGGGGTTCCGTAGTGCGCGGCGAGGTCGGATGGTAAAAATGGAATGACCTGTTCCCTGAACATTTCGAAGGTGACCAAGCCGAGCTGTTTCATCGCTTGATTGATGATTTCGCGGGGAACTTCCTTCGCGGCCGCGGCGGCGGGAGTGAGATGATGCAGGTCGAACACGTCCCTGGCCTGCACCAAGGTGCGAGCGGCGAGGGCATGGATCTTCTGCCGGTAGGCGGCCTTGGCGTTGTAGCGGTTGAAGATGAACGGCACGACCTGCTGTTCGGCCAGAAGTGATGCGGACGGTGGCTCGGCGCGGCATTCTTTGAACTCCTCTTCGCCGCGGCGGGAAAATTCCAGGCGTGTCGGTGTGGGGGTGTCCTGAAAAATGACGTGGAGTTTCCAGCGCTGCACGGTGGGTGCTTGCTTGGCGGGGTTGATCTCGCTCAGGGTGATTCCCGCGGCGGCGAGTTCGGTGCGGAGGGG
>JBBEEK010000075.1:0-1010 GCA_040880825.1 Chthoniobacterales bacterium | reverse complement strand
GTCCGCCGCCGTCGTTCGGCACGCTGAGTCAGGATCTTGCTTTTTGAGATCCAGTCCGGCTTGGCGCGCCACATGGTCTCCGCCCACGCCCCGCAGTAAAGCCCGTGTCACCCCTTGGAGGGCAGCCGTCCCCGGCCGCCGCTCTGCTACAACGGGAAAAGTGGCATCAGTCCTGCATCCGCGGGACCGACGGGATCTATGACGTCATGGGCAAGGATGCCCATGCCACGGCGGCTCGCGGGGATCCGCCACGGCGGACAGGCTGCTCGCCCTCCAGTGGCCCGCCGGCTCCCGTGCGTTGATCACGTCCTCAGAATCTTGATCGGGTAAGAGCGGAATTTTTCGTCGCGCGTGATCACCACCAGATTTTCCACCGCGGCTTGGGCAATCAGCATGCGGTCGAAAGGATCCGCATGGTGGTTGGCCAAGCGGCGCATGGCTTCACCATGCGTATACTTGAGGGGGAGTTCCGTGAATCCGCGCTGCACGATTTCCCGGCTCAGTTCCGCAGGGACCTCGAGCTTGCCGAGAGCGGACTTGATGGAAATTTCGACCGCGCTGACCGCGCTCACGTAAACCGTATGGTCGGGGTTCTGGATGGCTTGCCTCGCCGCCGGCGAGAGGTTTTCCGGCTCGCAGAAAACCCAGAGCAAAACATGCGTGTCGAGCAGGCAATTCATTCGCCCGTGAAGAGGAGGTTGATCCGTTCATCCTCGGCATCAAAGTCGGGCGCAATCCGTATCTGTCCCTCATAGCCACCGAGCGGGCGAACCTCGCTTTGCGGGGCGTAGGCCGTCAGCTTGGCCAGAGGCTTGCCATGCTTGCCCAAGAGAACAGCCTCACCCGCAGCCACTTGATCGAGCAGGCGCGAAAGATGCGTCTTGGCCTCCTGCACATTAATGACCTTCACAAATTCAACTTGGTCTGACCTGGTTGTTTTGTCAAGGCCCGCCTGAACTGCAACCCTTGATTTCGTCCCAAAACTTTTCGTGATTGGTCGTAGCCGTAAA
>JBBEEK010000074.1:0-1013 GCA_040880825.1 Chthoniobacterales bacterium | reverse complement strand
GTGGAGAGCGGCGACGAAGTCGATCCCGGCATCGTCAAGCAGGTCAAAGTTTACATCGCCAGCAAGCGCAAGCTCAGCGTCGGCGACAAAATGGCCGGACGCCACGGCAACAAGGGTGTTGTCGCCAAAATCGTGCCGGAAGAAGACATGCCGTACCTCGCGGACGGCACACCGGTCGACATCGTGCTCAACCCGCTCGGCGTGCCGAGTCGCATGAACGTCGGTCAGGTTCTCGAGACCCACCTCGGCATCGCCGCCAAGGCCCTCGGGTTCAAGGTCGCCACGCCGGTCTTCGACGGCATCAGCGAGGAGAAAATCTTCGATTACATGAAGCAGGCCAGCAAAGTCGACGGCTTCACTTGGGTGCAACCCAACGGCAAAGCCGTCGTCTACGACGGCCGCACCGGCGACCGTTTCGAGCAGGAAGTCGTGGTCGGCTACATCTATATGTTGAAGCTCGGTCACCTCGTGGCCGACAAGATCCACGCCCGCGCCGTCGGACCCTACTCGCTCGTCACCCAGCAACCGCTGGGCGGCAAGGCGCAATATGGCGGCCAGCGCTTCGGGGAAATGGAAGTCTGGGCCCTCCAAGCCTACGGCGCCGCCTACACGCTGCAGGAACTGCTCACCGTCAAATCCGACGACGTGCAGGGCCGCACGCGCATCTACGAGTCGATCGTCAAGGGCGACAATTCGCTGGAGGCCGGCACGCCGGAATCCTTCAACGTTCTCATCAAGGAAATGAAGAGCCTCGGCCTCGATGTAAAAGCCGGGAAACCGGGCCGCGCCCCCGAGGGCCTTGTGGCTTAACCTTCAACAGGATCAAAGAAAAATCATGAGCGACCAAATGCTACGCGACCTGTCGGGCGAGACTGCCCCGGCTTTCGACCAAGTCTCCATCACGGTGGCCTCCCCCGAGTCCATCCGTTCCTGGAGCCACGGCGAGGTGAAAAATCCTGAGACGATCAACTACCGCACGTTCAAGCCGGAAAAGGGCGGCCTTTTCTGCGAGC
>JBBEEK010000073.1:0-5498 GCA_040880825.1 Chthoniobacterales bacterium | reverse complement strand
CCTGGCCTGCGGCAAATCACGCCGCACGGTCGAGGACAGTCCGTGGCGCGAAGCGCTGGCCGGCGGCTGGTTGCCGCGCGTCGTTGTTTTTGTCCTCTTCGCCATCGGCCTTGGTTTTCTCATTTTCACCGGCGGACCGCAGGAGGAACCGCTCAAGAAATACCTCATCTGCCTGCTCGTTTTCGCGATTTCCATCGCGCAGCTGTGGGTCAATCACCCGCAGGCCTTCTACCGCAATTCGAGCCTCGCACTCATTTACGGGATCCTGCTTACGCAACTGGCCACGATCAAAGGATTCCTCGTTCTGGCCGACACCGGACGCATCGACCTGCAGTTGCTGCCCATGCTGATTCCTTACGCGTTCGCGCCGCTCGTCTTCTCCGTGTTGCTCGGACGTCACCTCGGACTCTTCGGCGCAGTGGTGGCGAGTTTGTGGGGGGCGTTTCTCATGCCGGTTATTGACACCGTCTTCCTCGTCATTTCGCTTATTTCCGGCGTGGTCGCCGTGCTTTTTACGCTGCAGGTCCGGCGGCGCAGTCAGCTCATCCGCGCCGGTCTCTATGTCGGCATCGCCGTCTGGGTGCTGGCCGCCATTTTCGGACAGATCGGCCCGCGTCTCATCACGGAACCTCAACTCACCGACTGGGCTATGGTTGGTTGGCAAACCCTCGCCGCGTTCGGGGTGGGGGTCGGCACGGCTATTTTGGTCAGCGGTATCCTGCCCGTGCTCGAGCACATTTTCGGTATCACCACGGATATTTCCTGGCTCGAGTCCGCCGACCTCAATCACCCGCTGCTCAAGCGCATGACGCTCGAGGCGCCCGGCAGTTACCACCACAGTCTGGCTGTGGCCAACCTCGCCGAGGCCGGCGCCGAATCCATCGGGGGCAATCCGACCATCTGCCGTGTCTGCGCTTACTTCCACGATATCGGCAAAATCGTGAAGCCGGAATACTTCACCGAGAACATGGCCAGCGGGGTCAACCCGCACGACGACCTCGCGCCATCCATGAGTGCGCTCATCATCATCTCCCATGTCAAAGAAGGCGTCGATATCGGGTTGAAGAGCAAACTCAACGACCTCGTCATCGACGTCATCCGCGAGCACCACGGCAACTCGGTCGTGCGCTATTTTTACGACCGCGCCCAGCGCCAAGCCGAAGACGCCCGCCTCGGCGGCAAGATCATGAACCTCCGCGCGGAGGATGTGCCGGCCGTGCAGGAGGATAACTTCCGCTATCCCGGACCGAATCCGCAGACCAAGGAAAGCGGCATTATTTGCCTGGCCGACGCGGTGGAAAGCGCCTCGCGCAGCTTGCAGCGTCCCACGCCGCAGCGCGTCGAGGATCTCGTCGACGAGGTCATCGAGCGCAAGATGGAGGAAGGACTGCTCGATGAATGTCCGCTCACCCTGGCCGACATCAAAAAGCTGGCCGCGAGTTTCCGCTTCACCCTGCTCAACATGATGCACAGCCGCATTGCCTATCCGGCGGATGAAGAAAAGCCGAAGCGCGAGGAAGCGGAGAGCAAGGTGACGGCTTGAACTGTCGCGGCGGGTTGGCCTGTCAGCGCTCCCGCCGGCCCGGCTCCGCCGCTGGTTGTTCGCCCCCCAGCGGCCGTTGCCAGGGCCTCCGGCTCGTAGAGCTTACGGCTCGGAGAGGACGCTGACGCGGGAAGGCCCCACCTTCGTGCTTGGACCGATCGCCGGTTGGGCGTAAGCAGACGCCATGAGCGCCGCGCCCGCAATCGTCTGGCTGAACCGCCAGCGCTCGGTTCCGTCCCGGCATCTGCAACTGGCCGCGGTGAGCGAGGCCGTGCTGCGCGCCTGGCCAGAGATCATCGCCGTGGAGCGCCGAGGATCGGTTTTGCGCAACTTGCCGGAGCTTTCCTTCGTCCTCGTCTCCGATACGCGCATCGCCGCGCTGCACGATGAATTCATGCACAACCCGACGCCGACCGATGTCATCACGTTCCAGCATGGCGAGATTGTCATGAGCGCAGAGACCGCCCGGCGCGAGGCGCGGCAACGTGGATTGACCCTGCCGGCGGAAATCGCCCGTTACGCCGTGCATGGCTTGCTCCACCTCGCGGGTTGGTCCGATGCCTCGGCCGGCGCGGCGTCCGCCATGCGTGCCGTGCAGGAGAAAATTTTGCGCCGCGCCTTGCGGGGATTGTGCTAGATTCCGCCCATGTTGCAGCCCGTCCCTCTCGCCGATCCCGCCGCGGAAATTGCCGCGTGGTGGCGTCTCGTGGAACTTTGTCTGCCGTCCCATGAGGGATGCGGCGCGGTGACCTTCGCGCCGTCGGGCCACGAAACCCTGGAAGCCGATTGGGACCGTTGGTTGACGGGGATTTTTATTCCCGTGCTGCATCCCGCGCTCACGGCGCTGCAACCGGCCGCGGTGACGCAGGACGCGGCGCGTGTTTTGTCCGAGGATGCGGCGCTCGGCGGGGCGCTCCCGGCCGACGCCGCCCGCGGCAGCCTCACGGCTGGCCGGCATCTGCTGCTTTCCTTCCAACCCCCGCAGGCGGCCAAGCTGCTTGAACGCCTGCGCGTGACGGCCGCCACGGACCCATCGGTCGGCCAGCTGACCACGGTTTTCGCCGTCCGGGCTCAGACCTTCCATTTGCCGTTCCGGCAAGTGGCGGGAGCTCTGCTCCTCGCCGAGTGTGTTCTCGGGGCGGACGCGGCGGGTGTGACCTTGCCGGCGCCGCGTACGATCGATCTGTTGCAAAGGGCGCTGGACCGCATGGCGGCGCTGCCGTCCGGGCAACTCTTGGCGGTATGAGTCAGGCCGGGGTCATCACCGAAAGCGAAACGCGCGAGGAAGACGCGCTGGCCACGCCGTGGAATGTCGTGGTGCACAACGACCCGGTGAATCTCATGTCCTATGTCACCATGGTTTTCCAGCGCGTGTTGGGCTTTCCGCGTGACCGGGCGACCAAGCACATGCTCGAGGTGCACCACAAGGGGCGCTCGCTGGTCTGGTCCGGCGAACGCGAGCGGGCCGAGGCCATCATCGAGCAGTTGCATGGGTATCTTCTCTTGGCCACGCTGGAACAAGCGGAGTTTTAACCATGCGCTTCCGCCGTGCCTCTGCCGATTCGTGGGAACTCCGCGACATTCATCCGCTCTTTGCCGGCCTGCTCTCCGAATTGCCGAAGGCCGCGGCGCGTCACAAGAAAGCCCGCTCGCGTCTCTACCCCGACCCGGTCGGCCCGGACGGTGATGCGGAATTGCGGCGCGACTGGAAAGACCACGTGCTGCCGGAGCTGGAGCGTCTTTTTGCTTCGAGTCGTGAAATCGTGACGCGCGATCTCTCCACGTTGGGCCGCAACGGACAGGGGACACGCCTCCTCATTCCGGGCGACCACCTCGATGCCTGGCTCAATGCGCTCAACCAAGCGCGGTTGGTCATCGTCGAGGAAAACAAATTCGCCGAGGCCGATCTCGATCACCGCGAACCGCCGGACTTGGCCACGCGCCGCGGACTATCCCTGCTCAAAGTGCATTTTTACGCGCATCTGCAGGAACTGCTCGTCGAGGCGGCGGGTTGAAACATCCATGCTCGCGGCCGAAACAAGCGAGGCCATCCTGCTGCGCCGGGCGCGCTTCGGAGAATCGAGTTACGTGCTGATCTGGCTCTCGCCCGCGCACGGCAAAATCCGCACCACCGCGCGCGGCACGGCACGGCGGGAGAGCAAGCTGCGTGGACAACTCGATTTATTTTACCATGCCGAAATCCAATTCGCCGCCTCGCGCAAGTCAGACCTGCATGCCCTCCGGGAACTGAAGTTGCTCGAGACGTGGGAAGGTTTGCGCGGCACCTACGGCCGGCTGCTGGCCGCGTCCTACTTCGCCGAACTGTGCGATCTGTTGTCCGAGCCCGCGCACGCCGCGCCCGACCTGTTCGACCTGTTGCGGCGCGCCTTGGGCCACCTTTGCACAAACGAGCCGTCGCGGCGGTCGGTCGAATTTTTCGAATCCGAAACCTGCCGGGTGCTCGGATTCGGTCATGCCAACAACGCCCTTGGAGCGATCGAGGCCCACGCCGGACGGATCCCCTCCAATCGCCGGCGTTTGTCCGAGGTCATCGGCTGACCCGCCTGGCTGGACTATTGCCGGGGCCGCAGGACGATATTAGCCTGCCTCTCATGGCGCCCGCCGCCTCCGCAAATAATCCGAATACTCCCGAAGTGATTGAACGGGACAAGGCGGCCCTGTCGATGGAACTCGCGGGGGACAAAACCTGCGCGCGCGGTGACCAGCGCGAAGCGCTGTCCTGCTGGGCCGAGGCGCTGGAGATCCTCGCCAGCCGGGCCCGCTCCGCCGAGGCCGCCCGGGTGGCGTCCAAAATGGCCATGACCGAGGAAACCCTCGGCGAAGCGGATGCTGCTTGTGCGCATTACGCCCAGGCGGCGGACCTTTACACCCTCGCGGGCGACAAACACCGCGTCCCCATGTGCCTCAACAATCTCGCCATGCTGCGCAAACTTTCCGGCGAACTCGACGAGGCCTCCGTGCTGCTGGGCCGCGCGCTTGACGAAGCGTCGCGTTGCCACGGGAGCATTCATGGTGAAACCGCTCTGATCGCGACGAATCTCGGTGCCGTTCTCTGCGAATGCGGCGACTTGCTGGGCGCCGAGCAACGCCACATGCAGGCCCTCGGCATCCGGGAGCAGTTGTTCGGTCCGGCGCATCCGGAAGTGGGCCTCAGCCTCGGACATCTCGGCGTCATTCACCAGATGCGCGGCGACACCGAGCGGGCCCGCAGCTTCTATACCTCGGCCCTGGCGATTCTCGCCGAGTTCCCCCAACTTCACGAAGCCGAACGCGCCATCCTGCGGGAAAATCTCGAAGGCCTCTGAGCCGGCGCGTCAGATCGCCAAACCGGCGGGTCCGCTTCGGTCCCGCTTCAAGCCCACCTTTCGGACAGCGCATGGACATCGCCCCCGGATCGATGGAGCAAAAGTGGCGATTGACGAGCTGAGGCAGAAGCAAGTGCCTTTGTATTTCGGCCCACGATTTGGTGAGTCGAACCATGCGCCGGCAGACGATGGCTCGCAGCTCGCGAGGATCCGCCACGGCGGACAGGCTGCTCGCCCTCCAGATGTCTGGTGGGCTCGAGGGCGGCCGTCCCCCGCCGCCGTTCCGTTGTTCAACCGCATAGTTCCGGCGGAGACAGAACCAAGTGCCTCGGCATTTCGGCTCATGATTCGGTCAGCGAGTTGGCGCGTGGCCCAAGCCGGAACGAGGCAAAACAGTCCGCGCCTTTTAGCGCCGCAACAGAAGTGCCCATGAGCAAAAGTCGACTCACTGTTTGGTGGGTGCGTAGCGGTTTGGTCAAGGACCACGGGCGCCTCTCCGAGCCGTATCAGTTGGTCGCCGGGCGACCTGTCTCGCAGACTCGGCTGGCTCTACGAGCTGGCGCCCCCCCCCGTTACGACCAGACACCATCGGTCCCACGGCTGAGGGATCGATGCCACCTCCAACGGAG
>JBBEEK010000072.1:0-1023 GCA_040880825.1 Chthoniobacterales bacterium | reverse complement strand
ACACGGAGGACGAGGGCGTGACCAACGAAACAGCTTACCGCACCAGCGGCTTCAAGGACTGGTATTCGCTCACCGGCAGCACGGGTAGCTCCGCCGGCGTCAACACCGCCTACACCGTCACGGCCGCCGGCGCCAGTGGTTGGACTTTCAGTGCGGGCGGCGTGAGTAAGACCATCACCCTGCCATCCGCCGCCGATGGCGAACTGCGCGCGTCCTACACGTTGAGCGGTCCCTCCAAACTCTTCGTGCGCTTCGGCCTCTCGCCGAACTTGCTCGATCTCATGATGCGCGGCCACGAGGGCCTGACCAGCGAGGTGATCGAGGGCACCCGCGCCAGCGTGGCCAACGCCAGCGGTAGCGAAGTGATCCGCGCGTGGGTCGAAGCCCCGCAGATCAACTCCGCCGCGGTCGATACCGCCGCGGTCACCACCGTGCAACGCCGCAACCAAGCACAGACCCATCAGGTCGAAGTCGAACTCACCGGCGCCGGCCCGCACCTCGTCACCCTCGGGTTCGATGGCGGCAGCGACACACCGACGGATCCCTTTGTCGAATACATGGATGACTTTTTCCCGGACGAGACGGATCCTTCGATCGTCGGCCCCGAGGCGGATCCCGATAACGATGGCCTGACCAACCGGCAGGAACACATCCTTGGCTCGAATCCGGACGACGCTTCCAGCGGTCGCCCGCGCGTCACCGCCACGCACGATGGCGATACCTTCCGCATCGAATTTCCGACGGTTTCCGGCCGCACCTACCGCGTGATAGGCTGCGACAGCCTCAGTTCCGGCGGCTGGACCGAGGTCACCAACCTTCAACAGGGCCCCGGTCTCTCCTCCTCCAACCCGGTCATCGGCGACGACAGCACCAAGGTCGTCGTCGAGCACGGCCTCGACGGCAAGAACGCCCGCTTCTACCAAGTCGAGGTCGAGCTCGCACCCTGATCCCCCCCTCCGTTTTCTTCGGTAGGGGCCCGCCGGCCTCAGCGGGCTGCGATCCTCGCATCGCGAAGGCCCTCTC
>JBBEEK010000071.1:0-1024 GCA_040880825.1 Chthoniobacterales bacterium | reverse complement strand
GCACCGACGACCTGATGGGCGCCGACTTCCGCGCCTGCGCCAACTTCGGTCCGCTCTACTGAAACCTGAATCATCCCCGAGTTGGCCGGCCTTTGCGCGGCGCTTGCACGGCTGGCGAAGCTTTTGCGTGTGACCCGACGGAGCGAGGTGAGGGCTTGTCCTTTGCGCCATTCGCGCTTCACGCCCTTGTCGTAGTGCTTGGCGAGCCCGCGGCGGATTGAGTCAGTATCCGGCCGCTTCGCCGAGATAGATGCGGTGAGCCGCGCGCTTTGCCCGCTCGTGCGATTTCGCCGGAGCCTCCTCGGTTCGGAAGCCCGCCCGCGCCAGACTGGTTAGAAACGTCGGCTCGGGCTCGGCCGACCAGAATGCGACGCGCCCGTATGGGCGGAGGGACCGGCGAATCATGGAAAGGCCTTTGGCGCTGTAGAGGCGGGAGTTTTCCGGCTGCACGAAGGAAGTGGGGCCGTTGTCCACATCCAAAAGAATGGCATCATACCCTCCCGGACAATTCTTCATGCAGTCGAAGACGTCGCCGGTCACGATCTCCACCCGCGGGTCATCGAGAAGTTTGCCGTTGAGTTCCATCAGAAACTCCCTGTTCCAAGCGACCACATCCGGTAGTAGCTCCGCAACCTGCACCGAGGCGGCCGGACCAACGATCTCGAGCACGCGCCGTAAGCTGAACCCGAGCCCCAGCCCGCCAATGAGGACGCCGGGGCGTTCGACTTTGTGGCGGAACTTGCAGGCCAAATCGGCCAGCAGCAACTCCGAAACCGTGGAATTGGAGCCCATGAGCTGCCGGCCGTTAAGCTTGAGAAAATACTCGCCTTCATGCTCATGCAGCGAAAAGCGGGAACCGTCCGGCGTGCGGGTCTCGGCGAGATTGCGAAAGGGAATCATGGCCGACAGCTTAGCCCGGCGTCAGGCGCAGGAGAATAGTGCATCGCGACAGCGGGGCCGGCTCCCGCCTGAGCCGAGGTTGATCTGCCGGTTGGGTTGTGTGCTGCCGCAGGCAGACCTCGAT
>JBBEEK010000070.1:0-1032 GCA_040880825.1 Chthoniobacterales bacterium | reverse complement strand
GGTTCCGGTCGGATCGTTTAAGTTAAGGATTTCGGCGTCAGGGGCAAAGAAAATCTGACCCTTCCGGCGGCAGGAAAAGCAACGTCCGTGCCAACTCTAGTGGACGCCGGTCAAAAGGCCAAAGTGGCATGGGCATCCCTGCCCATGACGTCACGCAGACCATGGGCAAGATGCCCATGCCACTTTCTAGCGCGGTCAGCGTCGCTTGGCCGATCGTTTGGCCGGACGCCTTCCGCCGCGGGTGCGGACGCGTCTTTCCGACTCCGGCCGTGCGCGCAGTTCGAGGATGAGCGGCAGGCCCGGATACTCGCGCACGCGGCGCAACTGCGCAGCGAGGTAAGTCTCGTAGGTCGGCGTGAGGAGGCCGGGGGAGTTGACGAAAAGGAGGAACTTCACCGGCGCAAACGGACGCGGCGAGGTTTCCTCGAGTTGTGTGGCGTAGAAAACTTTGAGCCGGCGCGTGCCTTTCATCGGCGGCGGGTGAAGGGTCATGGCATCGCGGAAGACGCGGTTCAATTCCCCCGTGCCGAGGCGGCGGGTGGCGTGCTGGCGCATCTTCTCGAGCGTGGTGCCGAGACGTTTGAGATTGTCACCGGTCTTGGCGGAGAGCAGGACGAGCGGCGCATAGGGCAGGAAGAAAAGCTGCGATTGCCAATCGGCGAGTTGCTCTTTGAGCGCCTCGCGGTGCTTGGTGTCCTCGTCGAGGAGGTCGGCTTTGTTCACCGCGATGACCACCGCCTTGCGCGATTTTTGGATGAGGCCGGCAATGCGTTTGTCCTGCTCGGTCACTCCGGCCACAGCATCGATGACCAGCACGCAGACATCCGCCATGCGGATCGCTTCCTCCGAGCGCATCACGCTGAACACCTCCACCGAGGTGTTGTGTTTCGAGCGATGGCGGATCCCAGCGGTATCGAGAAGGAGATAGGGGTGACCACTGAGCTCGCAAGGCAACTCCAACGCATCGCGCGTCGTCCCGGCGATTTCGCTGACGATGGCGCGCGCACTGCCGAGGAGGGCGTTGGTGAGGGA
>JBBEEK010000069.1:0-1039 GCA_040880825.1 Chthoniobacterales bacterium | reverse complement strand
AGATGTCGAACTTGTAAGTCGCGCTGATGTGCTGGTGGAGCGAGGCGGTGTTGAATTGGGTGAGGACGTAGATGTCGCGCAGGCCGGCGTTGAGGCAATTGCTGATCGGGATGTCGACCAGCCGGTATTTGCCGCCGAGCGGGACGGCGGGTTTGGAGCGGTCCTTGGTCAGGGGAAAGAGCCGCTTGCCGGCTCCGCCGCCCATGATGATGCCGAGCGTGCGCTCGATAGCGTCGCTGGTGCGGAGGGTGCGTTCGGCGACCATGACGTAGAATGGGTCGCGCAAACCGGCGGCGATGTCACGCCGGGAATGCGGGGTCAGGAAAGTGACGATTCCCGTGGTTGCCAGCAGACGGGGGATGCTCCAGAGTCCCCGGTTACCTTATGTGCGGTATTGTCGGATACGTCGGCCCGGCCGAAGCGGCGCCCATTCTGCTGGATGGGTTGCGGCGGTTGGAGTATCGCGGCTATGACTCGGCCGGGATGGCCCTCGGCAACCATGGGGACTTGGAGATTCGCCGGTCAGTCGGCCGGATCCAGAATCTGGCGCAACTGATCGCGGATGAACCCGTCCACGGCAACCGCGGCATCAGCCACACGCGGTGGGCCACGCACGGGGCCGTCACGAGCGAGAACGCCCACCCGCACACCGATCAGAGCGGGCGCATCGTGCTGGTGCATAACGGAGTCATCGAGAACTACCAAAAGCTGCGCGAAGAACTTCAGCACGAGGGGCACGTTTTCCATTCGCAGACCGACACGGAGGTGTTGGCCCATCTGATCGGCAAATATGCCATCCAGCTCGGTGAGCCTTCAGCCGATCATCTGGTCGAGGCGGTGCGGATGGCCTTGCGCGAGGTGCACGGGACCTACGGGATTGCGGTGATGCATCGCGATGTGCCGGACCTGCTGATCGGCGCGCGGCGCGGCAGCCCGCTGGTGCTCGGGGTGGGCAAGGGCGAGAACTTCCTGGCCAGCGATCCGTTGGCCTTGGTCAACCACACGCGCGACGTCGTGTATTTGAAAGATTTCGAGATCG
>JBBEEK010000068.1:0-5618 GCA_040880825.1 Chthoniobacterales bacterium | reverse complement strand
GCGGGGCAGCTGAAGAAGTCGTTGTCTTCGCCGAAAAGGAGGCAGCCGTGTTCGCCTTTTTTGATCGCGACGATGCGGGGGCCGAGGGATTGGATTTTTTTGCCGGCCTTGATCAAACTGGTTTCTTTGGTCAGCTCGCGCGCCTCGCTATCATTGAGAATAAGCATGTCGACGCGCTTGAGCAGATCGAGCAAGGCGGGTTGGGCGATGCTGATCCAGAGGTCCATCGTGTCGGCGATGACAAATTTCGGTTTGGCCATCTGGTCGAGGACCTGGAGTTGCAGGTCGGGCGCGATGTTGGCCAGGAGGACGTAGTCGCTCGATTGGAAGTGCTCCGGAAGTTTCGGCGAGAACGTCTCGAAGACATTGAGCGCAACCGAGCGTGTCTCGCGTGTGTTCATGTCCCACATGTATTCGCCCGACCAGCGGAAAGTTTTGCCCGCGGCGCGTTGCACGCCTTCGAGATTGATCCCGCGGCCTTGGAGGAAGTTCCAGTGGTCGGACGGAAAATCTTCGCCGACGATGGCGACGAGATTGACCGGCGAGAAATACCCGGCGGCGACGGAAGCATACGAGGCAGAACCCCCGAGCAGATCGAAACGTTCCTCGACGGGGGTTTTGACGTCGTCGAGCGCGATGGAACCGACAATGAGAACGGACATGGGACGGACAAATTAGGAGAGCCGGGACGCCCCCACAAGATGAAATCAGGGCGAGGGGTGCAGCCTGATCACGCGGTGCAGCGTCTGGCCGTCCCAGCGGGCCTCGTAAGCAAAGTGCCGTGGGGTTTGGAGCATGGCGGCGGCCGCGCGCAACGTCGCTGGATCGGTCGGCATGAGGCCCATGGCATAAAAAGCGAGGTTGCCATCTTCTTCCAACGCGGCCGCCCACGCGGTGGCGAAATCGGCGAAGGCCGCGGTGTTTAGTTCGATCGATTGGACGGACAAGGACCCGCCCGGCGGTCGTGGCGCGGCGGCCACCGTGGCGGTGAAGGACGGTGAAGTTCCGAGAATCCAGCGGCCGTGGCCCACGGTGACGGCCGGCGCGAGATCCGGACCGGCCAGCGGAATCGGGTAGCTGGAAGTTGTCAGGCCGCCCTCCGTGGCGGTCTGCGGCGGCCCGATCGAGATGGAGTCGCGGTTGTTCATCATTTGCGCCGGCAACTCCGCGAGCGCGCCCTGATCCCGCAGGCCGGCCCCGATGGCCAAGCGCGGCAGGACGGCCTTGGCTGCGGCGGGTGGGGTGAAGGGGGGGCCGGGCATGATGCCGTCGAGGCCGAGCACGAACGCGACGTGGCGGTCGAGTGCTTTCTCCAGCGTTTCCACGGAGCCTTCGCGGAAGGGCGCGAGCAGGCCGGAAAACATTCCGATCAGGCGGCGCGTCCGGTCGCGCGCGGCATCTTCGAGGAAAACGGGACCCAGTGCTTCGATCCACTCGTCGGCAAAGGCGGCGGCCCCGGCGACGAAGGCGGCCAAGCGTCCGGCATAGTCCGCCTCCCAATGTTCCGTCCAAATCAAGGCCGCGTCCGCATCCGCTGCCAGCAAGGGTTTCGCGTTGGCTGGCGCGAGGCGCGGGGCGAAGGATCCCCCGAAAAGTTCCGCGGTCCAGCGATCGTTCTCCTGGCGGACCACCCCGCTGAGGGCGGCGAGGCGGGGATGGAAAAGTTCCGCGGCCTGGGCGCGGAGGGGGGCCGCTGTTTCGCGCAGCGAACGGATGCGGTTGGCCGGCGCGAATTCCAGGGCCGCCTCGAGGGCGGCATCGAGGTATTCGCCGACCGGCGGCGGCGCGGCGGCCAGACTGACGACCAAAGGATCGGCGTAGAGCAGCGCGGTGGCGCCTCCGGCGAGGGGGGCCAAGCGGTCGAGGGCGCCGGCGGCCGGCAGGGATTGGGCGAAGGCCGGCGCCAACCCCGCCAGCGGGTCCTCGGGGCCGACCGAGACGATGAAATAATCGTGGACCCGGCCGAAGCATAGCGTGGTCGTTTTGGCCATGAGGTCGCGGATGATGTAAGTCGCCGCGTAGGGATCGCCGATGTTGGCCGCGAGAATATCGCGGGCCCGCACGGCCGCCTCGCGCGGCACGACCGAAGCGACTGGCAGACGCACGCGCGCGAAGGTGCCGTGGCCCGCCACCTCGATGGTGTCCCGCGGAATGGCGGCGGGCAATCCGTCGACCCACTCCCGGAGAAAAGCCGCCAGCGGCGGATCACCACCGGGGGACTTGAAAGCGGCCAGGACAGGCGGGATGGCCGCCTCGCGCACGAAGTTTTCCAGCGCTTCCTGCATGGCGGGCGGCAGGGGAATCATGACCTCGGTAAAAGCGGCGTCGGCCAGATCGTCCGGCAATTCCTCGGCCGGTGCTTCGGTCTCCGGCGGCACCAGGTCCGAGACCGGCATCGGGGTGAAAAGATTGCGGATGCGGGCGGCTTCGAAAAGGCGTTTGACCTGCTGCAGGGCGGCCAATTGCCCCGCGGTGCCGGAACCGAAGGCCAGACAGACCTCGTCGCCGGCCGAGGCCAGCACGGCCGAGGTCAGCGCGCCGGTCTGCGGCGCGCCGAGGACGGCTTCGAGCACGCGTCCGGCCGGGGTGCCGGACCACTGCTTGGTATCGGCCAGAAGGGGATGCCAGGCGGCGGCCAAGCCGGGCCCCCACACGCCGCCGCCATGCAGCACCACGCAGGCTTCGGTGCGCGCCGAAAGATGCCGCACAAAGCCGGTCTCGCGCCATGTTTCCTCGGCGCGCGGGCTGCGTCCGCAACCGCTCCCCACGAGCGCCGCCAACAGCATGGGGACGAACAAACGCGCGCGGCGGGGGGACATCGGTAGTTTATGGCCCGCGCCCGGTCGCAGGGTCGATGCAATTCGGGGTCATTTGCGGCTTGCCGCGGGGCCGCAGGAAGCTTATTCGGCAAGGCCCTTTTTTCATGACCAAACCGCTCCAACAGGAATTCGACGACGCGCAGATTGTGGCGTGGAACCGCGCTCTCGGGCCGCGCACGGCGATCGAGCGCGTGCGTTGGGCTCTCGAGGAATTCCGTGGCCACGCGGTGCTGAGCACGAGTTTCGGTGTGCAGGCGGCGGTCATGCTCCATCTGGTCACCAGGATCGATCCGCAGATTCCGGTCGTCTTCATCGACACCGGTTATCTTTTTCCGGAGACCTACCGCTTTGCCGACGAACTCACGGAAAAGCTCATTTTGAACCTCAAAGTTTACCATCCGCAGCTAACCGCCGCCCGGCAGGAAGCGGTCTTCGGGAAGTTGTGGGAGCAAGGTGTCGACGGGCTGGAAAAATACGGACGGCTGAACAAAGTCGAGCCGATGAGTCGTGCGCTCGGCGAGCTTGGCGCGCGTGCGTGGATGACGGGGTTGCGGCGTGAACATGCCTCGACGCGCGAGGAGCTGCCGGTCGTCAAACGGCAAAACCGTGTGCTCAAGATCCACCCGATCGTCGATTGGACCGACCGTCAGATCGGCGCGTATCTCGACGAGCACGACCTGCCTTACCATCCGCTCTGGGCACAGGGCTACGTCAGCATCGGCGACACCCACAGCACGATGCGTTTTGCGGACGGAATGAAGGCGGAAGACACGCGCTTCAGCGGGCTGAAGCGCGAGTGCGGGTTGCACGAGGCGACGGACGGGCCGGAGTATATGATTTAGGAAGAGGATGGCGGGATGTGCGAAACCTTCATGACCGCCGGTGGGAAGGCCGGCGCTACAGCACGATCCACCTAGCGGAGCATCTCGGCGGCGAGATTGATGGCGGCGAGCAGACTGCGGTGGTTGGCGCGGCCCGTGCCGGCGAGATCGAAAGCGGTGCCGTGGTCGGGGCTGGTGCGGGGGAAGGGGAGTCCGAGGGTCACATTCACTCCGGTGTCGAAGGCCAGCAGCTTGAGCGGGATGAGGCCCTGGTCGTGATACATGCAGAGGACGCCGTCGAATTCTCCGGCCGCCGCGCGGTGGAAGACGGTGTCGGGCGAAAGCGGACCGGTGAAGTCGCCATGCGCGGCAAGTTCTTTGATCGCGGGGGCGATGATGGTTTGTTCTTCGTCACCGAATTTTCCGCTCTCGCCGGCGTGCGGATTGAGTCCGGCCACCGCCAGGCGCGGAGCGCGGCCGAGGCGCTGGTGCTGGAACTCTTGCAGCAATTTTCCGACGCGCACGATTTCGGCGGTGCGCAGCGAACCGGCCACCTCACGCAGTGGGAGATGAATGGTGGCGAGGGCGACGGTGAGTGGTCCGCCGGTCAGGCACATGGCGAAATTTTCCGTGCCGCTGCGCGCGGCGAAAAATTCGGTCTGTCCGGGAAACGGGAAACCGATGGCGTGGAGCGACTCTTTGTGCACCGGGCCGGTGACGATGGCTTGGATGGTGCCTTCTTGCAGGAAGCGGGCGGCTTCCTCGAGGGCATCCCAGGCGGCCCGGGCCGATGCGGGGGTCGGTTGCCCGGGGGTGTGGCCTTTTTCCTGGCCGATGAGGCGGAAGTCGACGCCGTCGGGCAAACCCGGATCGGCGAGGCAGCGGATGATGAGTTCCGGGCCGACGCCGGCGGGGTCACCGGTGGTGAGTCCGAGAACGGGACGCGGGGGCACGCTCAATAGATTTTCACGTAGGCCTTTTCGCGCAGCGTCTCGAGCCATTGTTCCTGCAGGCGGATGCGCTCTTCCTCGTAAAGTCTCTTGCTGATCTCGTCGCGCATTTCGGCCAGCGGTTTGGTGATGGCCGCTTTGCGGGCGTCGACGCGCATGATGTAGAAAGAATCCCCGAGTTGGACGACGCGACTGAGTTGGCCGGGTTGGAGGGCGAAGGCGACCTGGTTGAGTTCGGCGTTGAGAGTATTGCGGTCGATCCATCCCCAGTCGCCGCCGGCCCCGGCGGTGCTGTCTTCGGAATACATCTGGGCTATGCCGGCGAAGTCCGCACCCTCGGCGAGTTTGGCGCGGATTTCCTCGGCCATGAGCCGCTTGGCCTCGGCGGGGTTCTCCGAACCGTCCTCCTCGACCCGCAGCACGATCATGCTCAGGCGGATTTCCTCGGGGGTGGAATATTGGGCGAGATTTTTGCGGTAGAAGCCCTCGATTTTGTCCGGGGAAATAACGAAGTCCGAACGCACGGCGCGCTGGCGCATGGCTTGCACGACGATCTTCTCGCGCTCGACTTCGCGGAAGCGGGTCAGGCTGAAACCTTGGGCCTTGAGGGTGCGGACAAAAGCCGTCCGGTCGCCGCCGAATTCCTCGCGGATGATAGTCTGGATGCGGTCCTCGACGATGTAATCGGGGATCTGGAAGCCCTGCTCTTTGAAGCTGTCGATGATGATCTGCCGGTCGACGAGGTCTTTGAGGGCGGCATCCTGCGACTCCTTCATCTTGGCCTTCAATTCCTCGCCTTGGTAGGTCTCGTTGAGCGAGCGCTGGCGGAACATGAGAAGTTCACGCACTTGGCCGAAGGTGACGACATTGGAGTTCACCACAGCGGCGATGCCATCGACCATGCGCTCCTGCTGGGCGGAGAGCGGGACGACGGAGAGGGCCAGAACGGCGGTGGCGAGGCGGAAGGGTCGGTTCACAACTGCTGTAAGAGTGTAAGAATCTGGCGCAATTTCAAGGAGGGATCTTCC
>JBBEEK010000067.1:0-5664 GCA_040880825.1 Chthoniobacterales bacterium | reverse complement strand
TGCCCCAACTCGCGTTCGCGCCACCTGCATCCCACGTATTGGTCGTTAGCTGCGCGGAAAGCGGCGGGGCAAGAATCGCCAAGGCGCTAAAGACGATAATGGCGAGCCGGCTGGCCGGAGGAAGGGCAAAGGTATGTTGCGTTATTTTCATGGAGGGTGGGCGCTGGGTTACGAAAACGTTACACCAGCCTGCGTAAAGTGCGCGGACGATCCTGCCAAAATCCAGCACGATTGAGCCATTTTTTGGGGGGGCCACAGCTCAGGCGGAAAAGGGATAATCGGCCATCTCCGCGTTCGTCGCTTGACCCTAAAAACGGAGATGAGGGTTGAGAGATTGAGCAGCAAGGTGATACGCCGCAGCCCGGCATCACTCTTGGGGTGACGGAGCGGAAATGGGCAAACTTTTGATTCTCATTCCCTCAACCCTCAACCATCGACCCTCAACTTCCTTTCTAGGTTTACTCCAAAAACGATGGGCGGAAGATCGGCGCCGAGGCCGGTCGCGGAGCGGGTCAGGAGGACGCCGCAAGCGTGCGGCATGCGGCCCGGGCGTTGGCTTCGATCGTGGTCCAGTCGTTGGCTTTGATGACCTCGCGGGGCGCGATCCACGAACCGCCGACCGCTGCGATGAGCGGATCTTGCCCATAGGCGCCGGCGTTTTCTGCGGTGATCCCCCCCAGCGGGATGTAACGCAAACCGAGGTGCGCGTAGGGCGCGGCCATCGCGCGGAGGTAAGGCAAACCGCCGAGTTGCCCGGCGGGAAAAAACTTCATGAGGCGAGAGCCTTCCCCGATCGCCATCTCGATATCCGTCGGGGTGGCGATGCCCGGCGCGAAGGAAAACCCGGCTTCGCGGGCCGCCGCCAGCAACCGTGGATTGCCTCCGGGCGACACGCCGAACGCCGCGCCAGCTTCCTGGCAATGCCGCAGTTGCTCGAGCGAGAGAATGGTGCCGATGCCGGCGACCATCTCCGGCACTTCACGGCGGATTTCGACCAGCGCCTGCAAGGCGGCGGGCGTGCGCAGGGTCAACTCCAGCACACCCACCCCGCCTGCGAGCAAAGCCCGCGCCAGCGGCGCGGCATCTTCGACCTCGTCGATGACCAGCACCGCGACCACCCCGGCGGCGGAGATTGTTTCGGCCAGCTTCGGATCAAAAAGGGGGGGGTGCATAGTGAATGACCAAGGGAAGCGTGCCCCTTCCGCGGCGGGCCAGAACAAGCCATAAACCGGAACTATGCACAAGCGTTTAGCTCGCAGCGGAGGCTCGGTGGGTAGGGACACGCGACCCTCCGGCTCGTAGAGCACTGCGACTCGGAGCGCCCGTGTCTCCGTCGGATGAAGAACGGACGAGCGAGCCGCCCGTCCCTACCCCGGAAGCAAACTTTTGGTTTGGCCAGGGGGCATGGGCGTTTGCCTAGGGGCCATCTACGTCCCGCCAAGGCGGGACTCCGGTTCGCCCGTGCGGTCTGTCGGAAAACGGGCGGGACGCCCGTTCCCCCTGGGCTTTGGCGCCCCGGTTAATCCCAAACCACACCCGCCAACGCGCGGGTTCAGAGGCTTCCCACGTCCATCTCGCTGCAGGGGAAAAGAAAATTGACGATTGTTGAGGTATAATTTTTTATTTTTGATGTTTTGAGCTGGGTGGCGCGGGACTTCGTATCGTTCAGCCATCGTCAATTTGCTTTTCCCGCGCAAAGTTCATACCAGGCGCCAAGGATGAAGAGGCAAATGTCATAGGCCGGCCCGTGGTCTGGCCTCATATTCATAGGTGAACATGGGACCCACTGGTGAATATTTGCTTCGACACCGGCAGCGGGCGAGTTAGGCATGGAGACTGCGGGATTCCCCCGGCTGGCCGGAAACATCATCAACGCGAGACAAATGAAATCGAAACAGATGAACCGCAAACAACCGATGAAGGCCACTCGCATGGCGGGTGCCCGCACGCTCTCCCCGGAAACCCCGTGCAGCGTGGGCTGGAAAAGCTCTCTGCTGCGCAGCCCTGACCTCCTCCGCGCCTTGACCGGCGCGGTTTTGTCTCTTTGCGCTCTCGCACCGCTGGCCCACGGCACGGATGAGACGCTGCGCACCAAAACACAGCCTGTGGCCGGTGTTCCCGGCGCGGTCGTGGTCAAAGAGAACGGCTTCTGGTGCTGGATCCAAGATCCGAGGGTCATGGTCACGAGTAACGGACAGATCATCCTTAACTCGGTCTCCGGGGCCACCTATGGCGGTTTCACGGCCGGCGACATCTGGGCTACCGCGTGGAAGCCGGGTTCCGCCGAAGCGCTCCACTCCAAGCTCTCCTCCCAAATCCGGCCGGACAGGCCCGACGATCACGACGCCGGAGGAATGCTGGAACTGCCCGACGGGCGGATCCTGGTCGTTTACGGCGGACACAGCGTCGACAATCTCCAGCGCTGGCGCATCACCCGGCAGCCGCGCGACATCGCCGGGTGGTCGCCCGAGAGCACCCTCGATGTGGGGGCGCGCTACAGCTACTCCAACGTCTACCGACTCGAGGCGGAAGACGGGCGGATCTACAACTTCACCCGATCGATCGACTGGGATCCGAATGCGATCGTCTCCGATGATGACGGCGAAACTTGGCGCCCGGCTTGGCGGCTCGTTGCCTGGGGGCCCGAGGATATCCAAGGGGATCCGCGGACCGGCACGAGCGACATGGGGAAAGGTCGCCCGTATCCGCGCTACGCATCAAACGGCAAGGATACGATCCATTTCATCATGACCGACGATCACCCCGTGGCTTACGCCAGTTCGGTTTACCACGGGTTTTACCGCGGCGGCAAACTGCATGATTCCTTCGGCAACGTGGTGGGCGAGACGGGAGACAGTGCGAAAACCGACTGCAAGCCGCGCTCTTTCACCGAAATCTTCAAAGGAAGCGACGAACTGAATGGTTGGGTGGTTGACCTCGAGTTGGATGCCAAGGGATACCCCCGCGCCGTCTTCCAAGCGGGCGATCTCAAGAAAGGGGGCGATCCCGAGACCTCGACTTTCCGGTATTATTACGCCGCATTCGACGGCAAAACCTGGCACGTCCATCCCATGGCCCACGCCGGATCCCGTCTCTACCCCGGGCAGCCTGCTTACACGGGGCTGGCCGCGATCGATCCGGATGCACCCGACACGGTCGTCATTTCGACCAATGCCCACCCCGAAACGGGACAGCCGCTGGTCTCCGAGGCGGATGGCAAAACGCACTGGGAGCTTTTCCGGGGCGTGACCCGCGATCTCGGACAATCGTGGGAGTGGGCGGCCCTGACCGCGAATTCCACGGCAAACAACCTGCGCCCGGTGATCCCGGCCAACCCCGGCGGCGAGCGAATCATCGCATGGGGGCGCGGGACCTATCCGGACTTCAGGAGCTACCGGATGGACATCTGCCTTTTGACCGAAAAACGTGATTGAGCTTTTTCCCAGCTTTATGACAACGCCAAAGCGAGGACGGGTAGCTGAAACGTTCGGGATGTTGCGCGCGTGTTTTTCCCGGCATGGCAAAGTGCTGCGCCAAAGCAAAGGAAACACTTCTCCGGCCGCGGGTGCGCCTGGGAACTCCGCCTCTCTGCTCTGCCTCCTCCTGTTTCTCGCCGCGGCGGCGGGGGCGGAAGCCGCCCCGTTTGCCTTCTGCCGGTTCGTTCCGGAGCGCAAGGATGATTTTGCCTTCGAGAACGACCGGGTGGCTTTCCGGGTTTATGGTCCGGCGCTGCGGGGCAAGGGGGAGGACAGCGGGATCGATTGCTGGGCGAAAAGCGTGGATTACCCGATCATCGACAAATGGTATGCGGGCGATCTGCGGGAGAAAAAATCGTATCACCAGGATCACGGCGAGGGGCTCGATTTTTATAAGGTGGGAGCGACGCGCGGATGCGGTGGAATTGCCATCTGGCAGGACGGCAAGATTTTCACCTCCGGCGTCTTTCAAGCGCAGAGAGTGATCCGGGGCGGCCCGGAGGAAGCGGTGTTCGAGCTGACCTACACGTTCGAGGTCGACGGGGAGACGATCACCGAGGTGCGCCGGGTCACGCTCCAACCGGGCAGCAACCTCGCGCGGGCGGACGCGGTGTTCACCAAAAACGGCCAACCGGTGGATCTCACCATCGGCATCGGGCTGGCCACCGGGCAGGGTCCGGGAGAAAAGTTTTTCGACGTGAAGGCGGGGTGGATGGCGGTTTGGGAAACCTTCCAGAAGCAGCAGTTGGGCGTCGGCGTGGTGGTCAACCCCTCGGTCATCGAGACCTCGCTGACCACCGAGCAAGATCCGGTCAAGGGCAGCCACGCCTGGCTGGTGGTCCGGACGGGTGACGCGGGCCGGCTCACGTGGTTTTTTGGATTCGGTTGGGAGGGCTCGGGGCAGTTTCCCACCATGGCATCCTGGAAGGTCTATCTGGCGAAGTTCGCCGCCGACTACGCAGCCAACCCGGACTTTCAAGCGCCCAAGGAACAACCATGATGACCAACCACCGTGTCTCCAGCCTCGATGCCTACCGGCATTTTGATACCTCCGCCCTGCGCGCGAGTTACGTGCTGGGCGACCTTTTTCAGCCGGGCGCGATGCGCTTGGTTTATACCGATCTCGACCGGGCTATCGTCGGGGGCGTCGTGCCTGCGGGTCAGCCGCTTCGCCTCGCGGCGGGAGACCAGTTGCGGTCGGAATTCTTTTGCCAACGGCGCGAACTCGGCGTGATCAACCTCGGAGCCGACGGCATGGTGGAGGTGGACGGCAATGATTTTCCCCTCGCCCGGCGCGAGTGCCTTTACGTGGGCCGCGGGTCGAAGGAGGTCACCTTTTCTTCAAGGGATACGGACGGCCCGGCGCAGTTTTATTTGCTGAGCTATCCGGCGCACGCGGATTATCCGGTGGCCCACGCTCGGGTGGCCGACGCCAACAAAGTTGTGCTCGGTTCGCCGGCCGAGGCCAACGAGCGCACGATCCATCAATACATCCACGAGGGCGGTGTGCGATCCTGCCAGCTGGTCATGGGCTTCACCGAACTCCACCCGGGCAGTGTCTGGAACACCATGCCGCCGCACACCCACGACCGCCGCAGCGAGGTGTATTGCTATTTCGACCTCACGCCGGGTCACTGTATCGCCCACTTCATGGGTGCGCCAGCCGAAACGCGTGTGCTCTGGCTGGGCGAAAAGGAAGTGGCCCTCTCACCCTCGTGGTCGATCCACTCAGGCGTCGGCACGAACCGTTATGACTTTGTTTGGGGCATGGGCGGGGAGAACCAACGGTTTGACGATATGGATGGTTTCCCGATCGGGGGGCTGAGGTGAGCGATCCTTGTTCCCCTCTCCGACCATGGAATCCCCTTTAAAAAATCCCCCGACGGCCAGCCTTCCCGCAGGATGGCCGGGACCGATCCCTTATGAACGCCCCGCAACTTTTTGATCTCACCGGAAAATTCGCCTTGGTCACCGGTTGCAAACGCGGCATCGGGTTCGCCATGGCGGAAGGGTTGGCCGAAGCCGGCGCGGATATTCTCGGCGTTTCCGCCAGCCTCGAACTGCGGGGTTCCGCGATCGAAAAAGCGGTCACGGCCCTCGGGCGCGAGTTCACCGCCTTTCGTTGCGATTTCGCCGACCGCGCCGCCGTGCAGGCCTTCGCCGACGAAGTGCTCGGGACTCATGGCAC
>JBBEEK010000066.1:0-5696 GCA_040880825.1 Chthoniobacterales bacterium | reverse complement strand
AGATGAGAAACATGCCGACGAGGAGCGAGACGAGGCTGAGGGCGGTGAGGTTGAGTTGGAAACTGGCCAGCATTTTTCCGATCTGCTCGCTGCGCTGCTGCGGGGCGGCGACGATGACATCGGCAGGAACAAGCGTGCGCGCGGCGGCGGTGACGGCGGCCGGGTCCGCGTCTTCGGCGAGGAGGATTTGCACCGAGTCGAGTCGTCCGGTTGTGCCGAGCAGTTCCTGGGCCCACCCGATATCCATCGAAGCCGAGCGGATGTCGGCGAGGGCGGCGGGGTCGTCGGGTTGGAGGACGAAGCGGACGCGGAGTTCGGCGGGACGTCCGTAGGCGTTGACGCGCAAAATGTCGCCTTGTTGAAGTCCGAGTTTTTGCGCGAAGGCGCGGGTCAGGGCGATGGCGTTGCGCTCCCTCAACCACGCCTCGACATCGACGGGCGCGCCGTCCGGCCAGACCATGCGAAAGGTTTCGAAGGGCGGGTTGGTGAATGGATCGACGCCGAGGATGCGGAGGTATTCGCCGGGATGGTCGGGGAGGGTAAGGATGCCCTGCACGACGGGCGTGGCGGCGGAGACGCCGGGGATTTTCGCGAGCGCAGGGAAAATTTTTTCGTCGAGTGGTCCGCGCACTTCGAGGTTGGCCTTGCCGGCGAGGAGTTCGACGCCGGCGCGAAACGAACGGTTCGCGCTGTGGTTGGCGATCATGATGGCCAGAAAGACGCAGACGCCGAGGGCCACGCTGGCGATGTTGAGCGCGGCGAGGAGTTTGTGGCGCCGGGCATGGCGCAGGATCTGCCGGAGCAATATGGCCGGCCAGTGGCGGGTCATTGGTCCGCCCCGGGCACCGCCACGGCGGCGTCGTGCAGGGCGCGCTGGAGTTCGCGCACTTCCTGGTCGCCGGAGATCTTGGCGCCATCCCCGGCGCGGCTGAGATAAAAGGTATCCATGGCGACTTCTTTCTCTGTGGTGATACGCGCCAGCTCGAGGTTCAGATCCTGGCGGTCGAGCACGGCGAAGAGATCGTAGAGGAGGCCGAGGCGGTCGGGGGTTTCGATGTCGACGAGGGTGAAGGAAGGGTGGCTGCGGTTGTCCACCGTGATGCGGGTGGGGATGTCGGCGTCCTGGGATATGCGGTAGCCGCTGCGCGCGCGGGCCTTGGCGATCGGTGGGGTGAAGTCGAAATCGGGATCCTGCAGGGATTCGTCGAGGAGGCGCAGGAAGGTGCGCTGGTCGCGCTCGTTGGCCACCGGTTCGTGCCGGGTGTCGCAGACCCGGAAGATGTCGAGAACGAGGTTGTCGGTGCGGGTGTGGATGTCGGCGCCGAGGATGTTGGCGCGGGCGCCGAGGAAAGCGCCGCACATGCGGACGATGAGACCGGGGTGGTCCCAACCGCAGAGCAGCACCTCGCTGTGTCCTTGCTCGGGATGGTGCATCCATTTGACCACGGGGCACACTCCGCCGGCGCCTTCCTTGGTCTGGGTGGCGAAAAACTTGCGGAACAGGCGGATATGCCCGGCGATTTCCGAGGCGCTGAAGGTGCGGAAGTAGCGCTCGGGCATGTGGGCGAAGTGGGCGGCGCCCTCATCGCCATAGTCGGCCGCGAGCTTGCGCAGAACTTCGCCTTTCAAGCCTTCGAAATCAACGCGGCGCTTCTCGAAGAAGGAAGCACTGTCCTGCAAATAGGATTTCGACGAGCGGTAGAGCTGCCAGACGAGGCCCTCTTTCCAGTCCGACCAACTGGTGTCGCTGGTGCCCTGTCCGTCGGCCAGCGTGACCAGCATGAGCGCGTCGAGGTCCTCGACGGATTGGACGATGCCGGTGAAATGTTCGATGGTGGCCGGATCGTCGAGGTTGCGCGACTGGGCGGTTTTGGAGAGGAGCCCGTGGTTGTCGACGAGCATGACGAGGGCGCGGCGTTGCTCGGGTGCGAGCTGGAGGCGCTTGGCCACCCGGGTGGCCATCATGGCGCTGGCATCTTCGTGATGGCGGCGGTGCTCGGCCTTGCCGGTATCGTGCATGAGCAGGGCAAGATAGAGAGTGGCGGGGTCGTCGTTTTCGAGGAAGAGATCGCGGTAACCGGAGAACTTCGAATCTTCGCTGGTGATGAGTTGGTCGAGCTTGTCGATGCAGACCAGGGTGTGTTCGTCGGCCGTGTAGCGGTGGAAGAACTCGTGCTGCACGAGGCAGGTCAGACGACCGAATTCCGGCAGGTAGCGTCCGAGAAAATCTGTCTCGTGCATGAGCCGCAAGATGCGTCCGACCTGGCCCTTGCGGGAAAGGATGGAGAGGAAAACCTCGCGGGTGGATCGTGAGTATTGGAACGTGCGATCGACGAGGGCGAGGCGGCGCCGCACGAGATCGCGGAGTTCGGGCGAGAGGTCAAGCCCGCGGACCTGCGCATGCCGGAAGAGACGCATGAGGCGCGGCGGGTCTTGGGTCAAGATGGATGGCGAGTCGGCGTAGAGGAGACCGTTTTTCGCGTAGAATCCGTCGAATTTTTCCGTGCGCGGCTTTTTCGCGCCGAGCACGCCAAGGAGCCCGCGGCGGGGCGGGGCGGACTCGAGTTCCGGCACCATGCGGTGGACGGCGGTCTCGGTGATGCGGTGGATATGGCGCGTGTGCTGGTAGTAGTCGCGCATGAAGGCCTCGACGCGCCCGAGCATGTGTTTCTGCGGGTAGCCGAGGCGGGTCGCCACTTGTCCCTGCAGGTAAAGGGTGAGGTTGTCGATGGGGCGTTTGTTGATGAAGTGCATCTCGGTGCGCACACGCAGAAGGAAGTCATAGGCCTTTTCGAGGAGGCGGCGCTCGCTATCGGTCAGGACTTTTTTCTCGACCAGCTTGGCCGTGGAGGCGGCGCGCGCGTGGAAGTAGCCGTTCCACACGAGGTTCTGGTAATCGCGGAGTCCGCCGGCCCCGTGCTTCACATTCGGTTCCTGCATCGAGACGATGCGTCCGTATTGCTCGTGGAGTTCCTTCTGGTTGACCAGGCGCCACGCGATGTAGGGGGCTTCCCGGCCTTGGACGCACTTGCGTTCGAATTCCCCGCGGAATTTCGTGACCAGTTCGCGGTCGCCGGCCAGCCAGCGGGATTCGAGCATGGAGGTCTTGGTCTGGAGGTCGTCATTGGCCTGGGTGATGGCTTCGCGTAAAGAGCGGACGGAGTGTCCGACTTTGAACCCGGTGTCCCAGAGCAGACGGATGATTTCCTGCATGGCGGCGGTTTCCTTGGCATCGGGCTTGCTGCGGGCGTGGAGGAACATGATGTCCACATCGCTGAAGGGATTCATCTCGCGGCGTCCGTAACCGCCGAAGGCGACGACGGCGAGGCCGTCGGGTTTGAGTTTGCCGAATTGCTCCGTGCAAACCTGCGCGAAGATGCGGCGGAAAAGGATGTCGACGAGGTCGCTGCGCTGCCGCACCACTTCGCGTCCGCCCGCACCGCTCGAGATGCGCAGACGCAACCGGTGCTCCTCCAGCCGCCGGAAGCGGCGGTAGGCTTCGAGGGATTCGACGGCGGTTTTTCCCCGCGTGCTTCGTTCGAGGTCTTCGGAAGCGCGTGCGAGAACTTTTTCGAGGTCGTAACTCATGGGGTCGGGCAGATTTCGTTCGGTGACATCGGGTAGAGGTTGGTGCACGGGCGTCTCGCCCGTGATGTCAGGAGGTGGCGGGCGGGACGCCCGTGCCCCCTGCAAAAAGGCGGCATCGGCATCCTGCCGATGGTGTGAAGACGTCATGGGCAGGATGCCCATGCCACTCAGTCGGTTGCGCTGCCGGGGACATGCCTGCCTTTTTAGCGTCCGCTGTCGGCGCGGAGAATGACAATTTCCACGCGGCGGTTGAGTTGCTGTTCCTCGACGGTGCCGGTGGTCGCGGCCAGCGGGCGGGTGCTGCCGAGTCCGCGGGTCTCGACGCGGGCGGGGTCGATGGACATGGATTCGGCCAACCAGCGTTTGACCGAATCGGCGCGGGCCAGGCTCAACTGCGCATTGTAGTCCGCCCCGCCGAAAGAGTCTGTGTGTCCCTCGATACGGAAGCGGGCATCGGGGTTGCGGCGGATGAGTTCGCCGAGTTTTTCCAAGCTGGTGATGGCTTCGGGGCGGAGGAAGAACTCGTCGTAGCCGAAGAGGACGTCGGAGGGCATGAAGATGGGGCCGGCGGCAGTGGTCAGTCCGCCGGTTTGGGCGAGGAGGTCGTCGAGGTCGCTGTAGCCGGCGGGCACGGAGTCGCTGCCCTCGGCGCCGGCACGTCCGGCCGCGGCGGCGAGTTCGATGGCGGGTTGGGCGGCGGAGGACGGCGTGTCGGCGAGGAGTGCTTCGCGCATCGAGGCGAGATCTTCCTCGAGCGCCGCGGCGGTGGCGGCTTCGAGGCGCGCGGAGGCATCGCTGGCGGCGAGACCGATTTCGGGGGCCGGTTCTTTGTCGATGCCGAGTTGTCCGGGCTTGGCCGGGGTGGAGCGGACTTCGGCTTTTTCGGTCGAGATGTCTTCGGCCGGCAGGTCGACGGGGGCGGGGGTGATTTTTTGCTGGGTCTCCTCGGTGGCGGGACTTTCATCGTCCAGCAAACGCGAGTCGATTTCGACGCGGTCCACTTTGAAGGCGCGGGGGACCATCTGGTCGTAGTAAGAGTCGCTGAAAGTCTTCACCGCATAAGTGCGGGCCCACCAGACAAAGGTGAGGTGGGCGGCAAGGGAGAGGACGAGGGCGAGAATGATCCAAAGCGCCCAAGGCTCCCGGCGCGGCGGGGTTTCTTCGAGGGTTTCGAGGACCGAGGATTTGTCCACGGGGGAAGATTACGAGGGCGGGGCGGGGATGCAAACAGGTATGGGTGGGGCCCGCTGGGCCAGCGGGCCCTGCCGCAGGACAAGCGGCAGGATGCCGCGTGCGGGCTGGAATGCTCCCGGCGCGTCGGGGACGCCGCGCCCTACCTGGTTGGTAGGGCGGGGCCTCCGGACCCGCCGCGTGCCTTGAGTAAAGCTCCCCCGTATCGACGACCCGCGGCATGATGCGGTTGCCATGGCCAGCCGCCCCGTTCGCCGCCGGTTGCCGCATGAGGTTCCGTCATGGGTTCCCGATGGAGAGATTTATTTCTTAACCATCTGTGCGCGTGAACGTGGGGGACAGGTCCTGATTGAGCGGGCCGGTAAAATCATCGGGTCGGCTGTCTTCTACCACCGCATCCGGCGCTGGCATTTGCATCTTATCGTCGTCATGCCCGATCACTTGCACCTGCTGGCTTCGTTTCCGTCTGCTCCCGGTTTGGGTGACACGTTGGGTGCGTGGAAAAGTTTCACCGCGAAAAACGGGGGCTTTTCCTGGCAGACGGATTTTTTTGAACACCGGTTGCGCGCGGGGGAAAGCTTCGAGGAAAAGGCCCATTACATTCGCATGAATCCGGTGCGCGCCGGGCTGTGCGCAGATTGGACGGCGTGGCCGCATCGCTGGCCGCTCTGATCCCAAGGTAGGGCGGGGCCTCCGGACCCGCCGCGTGCCTGGTTGATTGCGCCGAGGGAAGAATGCTCCCGGCGCGTCGGGGACGCCGCGCCCTACCTGGGGGTGTGGCTATTCCGGCTTTTCCGCCGCGGCCAACGCAGGGGGTTCGGTGCCGCCTTTGATTTTGAAGACGAGTTTG
Organism: Chthoniobacterales bacterium; assembly: GCA_040880825.1. Lineage (GTDB taxonomy): Bacteria > Verrucomicrobiota > Verrucomicrobiia > Chthoniobacterales > JACTMZ01 > JACTMZ01. The sequence continues at coordinate 67 of JBBEEK010000066.1, read as the reverse complement.
TCGCCGTCCCGCACCACGTGGAGTTCGTGGCCGGCTTGGTAGCTGCCGCGGAGGATTTCTTCGGCCA
>JBBEEK010000065.1:0-5756 GCA_040880825.1 Chthoniobacterales bacterium | reverse complement strand
TGCCCACCTTCGACATTGTCTCCGAAATCGACCGTCAAGAAATCCTCAACGCCGTGGACCAGGCCCGGCGCGAACTGGCCACCCGCTTCGACTTCAAAGGCTCCGATGCCAAGATGGAAATCGAGAAGGACGGCAACCTGCGCCTCACCGCCGAAGATGCGTCCCGGCTCAAAGGACTGCGCGAAATCGCCGTGGCTAAACTCGCCAAACGGGACATCGACCTCCGCAACGTCGAGCAAAAGGACGCCGACATCTCCCCGCTCGGCCACGCGCGGCAGCTCTTCGTTTTCAAGCAAGGCCTCGAGGGCGACAAAGCCAAAGAAATCTCCAAATTCCTCAAAGCCTCCGGCCTCAAAGTCCAGTCTACCCTGCAAGACCGACAAATCCGCGTGACCGGCAAAAAACGCGACGACCTCCAAGATGCCATCGCCGCCCTCCGCGCCAAAGACTTCGGCGTCGCGCTCGACTACACGAATTTCCGCGATTAGCCGCGCCGACCGCGGCCCACGCCGTCCCCATGCACGTCCGCGCCCCGGCCAAAATCAATCTCAACCTGCGCATCCTCGGCCGGGATGAGGCCACCGGCTTCCATCACCTGGAAAGTTGGATGGTGCCGCTCAGCCTTGCTGATGACTTGCGCGTCGAACTCACCGAAGTCCCCGGCATTCAACTCACCTGCAGCGACCCGGAGCTGGATGCCGGCTCCGGCAACCTCGCCTGGCGCGCCGCAGATCTCTTCCTTCGCGAAACCCGCAGCAACCACGGCGTGCGACTCGAACTTCACAAAAACATCCCCCACGGCGCCGGTCTCGGCGGCGGTAGCAGCGATGCCGCCGCTGTGCTCAAAGCTTTGAATCATCTCGCCGGCGTGCCGCTGGATGACGCCGCTCTTGCCTCCCTCGCGGCCCAACTCGGCTCCGATGTCCCCTTCTTCCTCCGCGCCGAACCCGCCATGGCCCGCGGGCGCGGCGAGCTTCTCGAGCGGCGGGCCCTCCCGCAGCCCCTCGACCTCCTCCTCATCAAGCCCCCCTTCGGCGTGGAAACCGCCTGGGCCTACCGCCAGTGGGACACCAATGTCTCCGTGCCCCCGCGCTGGACCGCCCCGCAACTCCACGATGGCCTCGAAATCTTCAACGACCTCGAACGCCCCGTCTTCGCCAAATACCTCATCCTCGCCGCGCTAAAAGAATGGCTCCTTGAACATTCCCTCGTCGCCGCCGCCGCCATGTCCGGCTCCGGCTCCTGCCTCTTTGCCATCCTCCGCGACCCGCGCGCCGCCGACCAGCTCGCGGCCGAAACCAAAACCGAGTTCGGCGACACCTTTTGCACGACAGCCTGCCGCACCCGGTAGCGTCGCCAGCCTGTCCGCCGGTGTGCGGATCCCCGCCGACGGACGCTTCGTCTTTTCTTTCCTTTTGTCGCGGCAGGCTGTGACTGCCGGACCCTCCCCCGGCACCTTCAGGATTGACCCCAGCCACGCTGTTCGCAAACCTCTCCGCTCAAGTCGCTCCCATGCAAATCGCCGCTCACTACCCCCCCGGTTTTCGCGCCCGCCGCGGACTGAACTGGGGCGCCCTCGGGCTCATGTATGCCTCCTACTACATGTGCCGCTACAATTTCCGTTTCGCCGGTCCCGGCATGAACGAAGAGTTCGGCTTCAACGCCAGCGACCTCGCCATGCTCTGGGTCGTCTGGTCGCTCGCCTACGGCACCGGGCAACTCGTCAACGGACTCTTCGCCGACCGCATCGGCGGCAAGTGGTCGATGCTCATCGGCGCCGTCGGCACTATCTGCTGCAACTTCATCTTCGGCTTCTCCTCCTTCGTCGGCACCTTCTCGACCTTCGCCCTCATCGCCCTGCTCAACGGCTGGTTCCAGTCCTACGGCGCGCCCGGCATGATCAAAATCAATGCCGCCTGGTTCCGCCGCACCGAGCGCGGCACCTTCGCCGGAATTTTCGGCATCATGATCCAGATGGGTCAGTTCGCCATCAACACCCTGGCGCCCTTCCTCCTCGCCGGCTTCGCTATCACCTTCTGGGCCATCGGCACCTGGGTCGTCGCCCCCGGCGAATGGCGCGTCCTCTTCATCGTCCCGCCCTTTGTCACCGTGGCCGCCGCGCTCTTCATGTTCTTCGCGGTCAAAGAGGAACCCGCCACCGCCGGCTACCCTGACGTTATCGAGGACGAACTCGACAACACCACCGGCACCACGGTCAGCCTCAAGGAATCTTTCACCACCATCTTCTCCAACCCGTTCGTCTGGTTCTACGCCGTCGCCTACGCCTCGACCGGAGCGGTGCGCCATAGCTCCGACCAGCTTTCCGTCATGTTCTTCACCGAGCAACTCGGGATCGACTGGCGAGCGAAACCGCTGGCCGTCCTGATCACCATGAACCTCATGACACTTGGTGCCGTGGTCGGATCCATCGCCGCCGGCTTCGTCAGCGACAAATTTTTCAAAGGCCACCGCTCGCCCGTCGCCATGTTCCTCTACTTCACCGAAGCCGTCGTCCTTACCACCGCCGCCGTCGTCATGCTGGCCGGCTTCATCCAACCCGGCACCCTTGGCGTCTTCCTCGGCGGCATGTTCCTCGTCCTCACCTCCCTCACGGTCAACTCGACCCACTCGATCGTCGGCGCCGCCGCGCCCATGGACATCGGCGGCAAAAAAATGGCCGGCTTCGCCGCCGGCGTCATCGACTCCTTCCAATACTACGGGTCGGCCGTGTGCCTCTTCATCACCGCTATTGTGCTCGAACGCTACGGCTGGGCCGGGTGGTATCCCGTCATGATCGGCTTTGCCCTCATGGGCGGCGTCGCCATGCTCCTCCTCAAGAAAAAACAAGCGCGGATGGCTGCTGCCGCCGCCGCCTCCAACCCATGAAAATCCTCCCCGTCCTCCTCGCCGCCGCCCTGACTCTCGCCACCGCCACCGCGCAAACCCCGCTCCGCATCGAAGGCTCCAATACCTTCGGCGAAAAACTCGGACCCCTCCTCGTCTCCGCCTTCAAAAAACAAAACCCCGACACCCCCGTCAACCTCATCTCCAACGGCTCCGGCGCCGGACTCTCCGCGCTCGTCGACGGACGCACTGCCATCGCCCCGACCTCCCGCGCCGCCGATGCCGACGAGCTCCGCCTGGCCCGCGCCTCCGGCCTGCGCCTCAACGCCCAATCCATCGGCAGCTACGGCGTCGTCGTCATCCTCAACGACCAAAACCCCGTCCGCTCCCTCACCCTCCGCCAAGTTCGCGACATCTTTGCCGGCCGCATCACCAACTGGAACCAAGTCGGCGGACCCGACGCCCGCATCCGCCTTTTCATCCTCGATAACACCTCCGGCGCCCGCCGCGGTTTCCAAGAACTGGCCATGCGCTACGAATCCTACGCCCGCGGCGCCCGCGCATTTCCTTCCAAACAAGCCATCGCCGATGCCGTGGCCAAAGACGCCACCGCCATCGGCTATGACGACATGGGACCGCTCCCCGCCGGCACCCGCGCCGTCCTCATCAACGGCATCGCCCCCAACCGCACCGCCATCAACCAAGGCCTCTACCCCTACGCCCGCACCCTCTACCTCTACACCGTGCGCGGACGCGAAACCCCCGCCGCCCGACAATTCATCCGCTTCGCCCAATCCCGGGACGGCCAACGCATCATCTCCAACGCCGGCTTCGTCCCGAGAATGACCCTCCGCCTCGACCGCGACGGCATAGCTTTCTGAACTTAGGCCCCAAAGCGGCCTCTTTCATCCGGAAGTCTCGTTGATTTCCGCTTACCACCGTCCGGCACTTGACGGCCCCCACCACATTCCTTAGCACTGGGATCTTGAAAACATTACCGATTCTCCCCCCTCTCCGTCTACCTCTGGTCATCTTGCTCATCTCCCTGCTCGCCGGCTGCGCTGGCGGTGGCGGCGGACAACCACAGCAACCCCCGCAGCAAGCCGACCCGGCCGCCGCGGCTGACCCTGCTGCACCTCCGATTGCCGCCGATACGATCACCAAAGCCTGGGGCCTGATCACTCTGAGCAATCCGCCCGCAGATCGAGCCGCTCGCGAAGCTGCCCTCGATGGGGTCGAGGTCATCGTCGTTTCCGGCGGCCGCACCGTGGCCCGCGCCAGAACCGGCGGAAACGGGGTCTACCGGGTGAACCTCGTCCGCGGCCAACCCAACCTCATCACCGCGAATAAACGCTTCTACCGCTTTGCCGCCCTCAATTTCTCCCCGAGCGGTCCGCTCGCCGTCTCGCCCGGAGTGAATGGCCCCAACAATCCGCCCGTTTCCGATGTGTTGCCCGTCATCCAAGGCGAGGCAGTTAATATCTCCAACATTCCCGACCGCGGCCGGGAAGTTGCCTTGGTCAGGACTCCCGTTGCCATGCAACTGCAGGTCGACCCGACCGCCGGAGCGCTCGACGCCGTTTTACACCGTCAAAGAATCAATATCCGCAACGCTGCCAACAACCGCATCATTGAAAGCGTCACCGTGGACGGACAAAACCGCGCGGTCTACCAGGCCACACTCGGTCAGGAAATCATCGTCGAACCCGCGGCGCGACGCGGGGTGCGCTGGTATCCCACTTCACAACGAGTGCGCGTCGACGGACGCACTCCGAACCTCGTTTTCGAGTGGAGAGGCGACGCCCGCGAACAAGGGCCGCCTGTAATTGTTGCCCCACCATGGCAAAGGCCTACCCCGACACCCGCACCCCGCGTGCCCATTTCGCCGGTTGTGCGGGCCACCCCGATCCCGCGCATTCCCCTGCCGCAGGCAGCCCGCCCACCCGCTGTCATAACACCCCAGCAGGCAAACCCCATGCCGCGAATCCAGCCCACTCCGATCCCCCGCCTCCCGAGCAGGCCTCTCCCGACAGTGCCGGAATAACCGACCTCAATGCCTTGCGTCAGCGTCTGGCCCCGATGACCACCGATTGGATGGTGGACCCGGGGCGATAGACCCGCGTGGCTGTGCCACCCGATTCATAAACCCCGGCCAAACGGCCATCCGGCGCTGCCACCGCGAATCGCACACCCTGCGGCGCGCCCGGAAAAACTGCCCACTCACGGCGGAATCCCTCGGGATCGTCGTCCTGCAATTCCGGCGCGCCGTAAATCCCCGCTGCCGCCGCCAGAGTCATTCCCGGCCCCACGCCCTCGGCAGTGACAAATCCCCGGCCTATCGCTGTCACCATGACCACACGGGCATCCGGATCATCGAAGCGCATAGACGCATCCGACGTCAGCAAACGCAAAACCTCCCGCCCTCCACCGTCGACCGCGAGGTATTGGGAGTTCCCCACCCACAGAGCAGGGCTCCCGATCTCGGCCTCGTCGTGCACAATCTCCGCAACCGCCAGGCCCTTGTTCTCCGGGTCCCGCAAGCGGTAACTTGGCGCCAGCGCTCTACGCGCCTCGTCAAGCGTCATACCAAGGACCACCGGACCAGCCGCGCGTGCCGTCACGGCAGAGGAGGAAGCCGCCGACGCCGGACCACCGGAAGACATCTGCATACAAGCTGCCGGCAAGAAGCAAGCCACGAGCCAACAAGCACACTTGATCAATCGCGAAAACACGATCAGTGCATAGGCCAAGCCCACACTTCGACACCAGCCGAATCGAGTCTTCCGCCACCGCAACCCTTGTCCCCCCTCGTAATTCCCTCTACCTTCCCCCGTTCGCGCTCATGCTCACTGTTTCACAAGTCACCAAGTCCTTCGGCGGCCGCACCCTCTTCGAAGACGCCTCGCTGCAAA
>JBBEEK010000064.1:0-1065 GCA_040880825.1 Chthoniobacterales bacterium | reverse complement strand
CGGTCGCGTGCGTCCCCACCACTTTGTCCTCCAAGATCGCCGGGAAACGTCCGCGTAATTCCCACGCGTGAAAAAATGGCGACCAGTCGATGTATTCGGCCAACTCGGCCAGCGGAAAATCGTCGAACACTTTCACCCCGGTAAAAGCGGGCACGTCGACCGGTTCTTTGGACCAATCGGGCGCAAAGCGGCGCTTGCGCGCTTCAGCGATGGACACCAGCTTCGTATCGCGCTGTTTGGCTGCGAACTCGTTGCGCAGACGCTCGTAGTCGGTGGCCAGATCGGTGGCGAATTCCGGACGCGTCTCGGGATTGAGCAATTTCGAGACGACCCCGACGACCCGCGAGGCGTCGGTCACATGGACCACTTCCTTGTCGTAATAAGGAGCGATTTTGACTGCGCTGTGCGCCCGGCTCGTCGTGGCCCCGCCGATGAGCAGCGGCAGGTCGAAACCCTCGCGCTTCATTTCCGCGGCCACGTGCATCATTTCATCCAAAGACGGCGTGATCAGCCCGCTCAGCCCGATGACATCCACTTTGTGCGCCTTGGCTTCGGCGAGGATCTTCTCGCAAGGCACCATGACCCCGAGATCGATGACTTCGTAGCTGTTGCAGGCCAGCACGACGCCGACGATGTTTTTGCCGATGTCGTGGACGTCGCCTTTGACTGTGGCCATGAGGATTTTTCCCTGCGCCCGGGCGTTGGGATTGGCCGCACGCTCGCGTTCCATGTGGGGCGTGAGCCAGGCCACCGAGCGTTTCATGACACGCGCGCTTTTGACCACCTGCGGGAGAAACATTTTCCCTTCACCGAAAAGATCCCCGACGATCCGCATGCCGTTCATCAACGGCCCCTCGATCACGTCAAGCGGACGCGGATATTTCTGCCGCGCTTCCTCGGTGTCCTCGTCAACGTGGTCGACGATGCCCTTGATCAGCGCATGGGCGAGGCGTTCCTCGACCGGAGCCTCGCGCCATTTGGTGTCCTTCTCGGTCGCCACCCGGCCCTGGCCTTTGACCGTCTCGGCAAACGTGACCAGCCGCTCGGTGGAATCGGGGCGACGAT
>JBBEEK010000063.1:0-5813 GCA_040880825.1 Chthoniobacterales bacterium | reverse complement strand
TGATCGGCTCGGCATGGATGCCGTGGCTGCGGCCCATCATGGGTGTGAGTTTGTGGGCGCTGGCTTGCTCGGCGGCAGCGGCGCGGACTTCGTCGACACCGTGGATCAGCAGGTCGCAGGCGGCGGCCATTTGCACGGCCAGCGTGGTGTCGAGGACGTCGGAGGAAGTGAGTCCCTGGTGCATCCAGCGTGCGGCCGGACCGACCGAGTCGGCGACGTTTTCGAGGAAGGCGATGACGTCGTGGTTGGTGCGCTTTTCGATCTCGAGGATCTCGGGGATGGAAAATTTCGCTTTGGTGCGGATGGCTTGGGCGTCCTCCGCGGGGATCTGCCCGAGGCGCGCCATGGCCTCGCAGGCGAGGGTCTCGATCTCGAGCCAGATTTCGTATTTGCGCTGGTCGGACCAAAGCGCGCGCATCTCCGGACGGGAATATCGGTCAATCACCAGCGCAGATTAGCGGATCGGGAAGGACGGACAAACACGGAAAACAAGAAGGGCCGGAAGCCACACGGCCCCGACCCTCCTTGCCATGAAAAAAATTCTTTGGTTACGCGCAAACCCGGACGCGTTTCAGGTGACCGTGGTCGCGGAGTTGGACGCGTCCGGTCTGGAAGAGGTCGACGAGAGCTGCCACCGCCTCGCGGCTGTCTTCAGTGGCTGTGCCGACGGCGGCTACCAAGTCGCCCAAAGAGCGGCGGGTCCGGTTGAATTTGCGGTAGGGATTGAAGCTTTTGTTTTTCATACAAGCTCTGACCACCGACCGGCCCGGACGTTCAAAAATTCAAACGCTCGTTTTTTCTCTCTGTCCGGCCGGCGCGACATGGATCCCGAGGGGCCGGTCGGGGGTGACCAAGCCGCCCGAAAAGAGCATTTTGGTGGCTTCCTCCATGGTCATGTCGCAATCGCGGACCCGCTCGGACGGCACAGCGATGATCAGGCCGGTCGTGGGGTTGGGCGCCGTCGGAACGAAGACGGTCGTCATGTCCCGATGGGTGCCTGCTTCGGTGAAATGGCCGGTGGCGAAGCCGATCAGGTAACTGCCGGAGGGGAGAAAATCGACGACCACGACGCGTTTGGATTTTCCGGCCGCGGCGCCGCCTTGCAGCGACTGCAGGACCTGCTTGGCGCCGGCATAAATGGCCGCCACCACCGGCACGCGCAGGAGCAGATTCTCGCCGCCCTCGAGCAGACGCCGTCCGATGACGTGCGCCGCCATGAAGCCCAGCGCCAGAAAAAACACCAGCGTGATGGCAAAACCCAAACCCGGAATATTCAACCCGAACGTCTTCAGCCACGGCTCGCTCAGGCCGGTGACGACGCGGTAGCCGAAGGAGAGCACCCAATAGGTGACCAAAAGCGGCACGGCGAAAGCGATCCCGGCCAGGAGGCGGTTGCCCAGCAGTCCGAAAAGGCGCGCCACGCGACCATGGGTGGGCGCGTTTTGTTTCACAGCTCCGGTCTCTTTCATCCACCTACCCATACCACGGGCGCCCCGGCCGGCGCAAAGCTGCGGCGCCTCACCCGGCCAATCCGGCGGCTGACTTGATCCACTCTTTGATCATGTCGATGCCCTCGAGGCCGAAGCGGACGAAAATGTAGACCACCACCGCGTAAAGCCCCGTGGCCACCACACCCAGCAAACCCGCAAAAACACTGAACAGCCCGTCTTCCTCGGTCAGCCCGATACCTGTGAGAAAAATGACAAACGCCGGAAAGGTATTGGTCAGCGGAATGGGCAGAATCATCAAGCCGGCCATGATCAGCACGAGGGTCCCGAGAAAGACCAGCCCGGCCCGCGATCCGACCCAGCGCAAGCGCGGGCGGATGAGAAATTCCACCGTGCCGAAAAATTTCGAGAAAAACCCGAGCATGGCATCGATGAATTTGCCGTGCAGCTTGGTGCGCGCCGCCCGCTCCGGCAGCCACGGCGTGGTCCGTCCGGCCAGCATTTGCAGGGCCAGCACCGCGATAAGGATGCCGAAAGGCGTGCTGTAGCCGGGCGCCGGCACCGGCAGCGCGCTGGGCAGCGAGAGAATGATGAGCAACAACCCGAAGCCCCGGTCGCCGATACGCTGGAAGACTTCGCCGAGGGTCAGGCCGGCTTCCGAGTGCTCGCGAGCGAGCAGGCCCCGCAGCACGGTGGAAAGATTTTCGCGTTGATGATCCATACGGCAGCCGCTTCTGCTAACAGGCCGCCCGGCGCACGGCAAACGCCTTCCTTGTCCCCCCGCACCCGCCTCTGTTACTTTTCGGCCTCTTGGCGCGCGGAATTTCAGAGAAAGGCAGCAGCAAAGCGTGGAGCGAGGTCCTCGGGCTCATCCTCCTCGGCGCCGGCACGTTGCTGTTTCTCGCGCTCGTCTCCTACTCGCCGGCGGACGTCCCCTCGTGGGTTCCCCTGATCAGCAAACAGGCGGGCGGCACCGCAGCGACGGAAAACTTCATCGGCCCGGTTGGCGCCGTCGTTGCCGGCTTCAGCTACTTCCTCCTCGGCGCGGCCGCCTACCTGCTGGCGGTTGTCCTCATCGGGTTCGGCGGCGCCAAATTCCTCTCGGCCGAACTCGATCTGAAAAAACGCCTCGGATGGATGGCCGCTTTCGTTCTCTCCGGCGCCTGCCTCGCCGGCATCCAACCGTGGCTCCTGCAATCATGGAAAGAACACTTCAACATCCTCGGTCCGGGCGGATGGTTCGGCCTCGCCCTCGGTAAAACCGTTCTCGCCGGACTCCTCGGCGTCATCGGTGCGACCATCCTGCTCGCCCTCTTTTACCTCGCCAGCCTCATCCTCATGACCGGCATGCATCCGGTCAAATTCTGCAAAGCCGTCATGGTCGCCGTGCCCGCGTGGCTGCGCGAACGCCGCGAAGCGAAACTTGAGCGCAAACGGCTGGAGCAGGAAGCCGCCGTCGAGGAGGCCCTTGCCACCACCCCGCGCTCGAAGCGCGCCAACGGCCCCGCGCGCCCCCGCCAAAAGACCGCCGCATCGGAGGATGAAGACCAAGACGAGGAAGAAGAGAACGCCCCCGAGACCCCGCTGCCCGAGCCCAAGATCATCGACACCGGCGCCGTCCAACCGCCCGCCAAAAAGCCCCCCGCGCCCCCGCCGAAAAAGAAAAAAGAAACCGGTCCGCTCGGCGCCGTGCCCGACGTCCACATCGAGAATTACCAGATACCTCCGCTCGACCTGCTCGATTCGCCCGACCTCGGCGAACGCCAGAGTGCGGACCCGGCCGAGTTGCTCGCCATCCAGAGCAGCATCCTCGACACCCTCAAGCAATTCGGCCTCGAAGCCAGCGCCGGCGACATCACCCGCGGCCCCACCGTCACCCGTTTCGAGGTCTACCCCGCCCGCGGCGTGCGCGTCGACCGCATCGTCAGTCTCGAGAAGGACATCGCCCGCGCCACCCGCGCCGAAAAAATCAACATCCTCGCGCCCATTCCGGGCAAGGACACCGTCGGCATCGAAATCGCCAACAGCAAAAAAATCAAAGTCGTCTTCCGCGAACTCCTCGAAAGCGAGGAATGGGTCAACAGCAAGGCCAAGATCCCGCTGGCCCTCGGCAAAGATGTCTACGGCCGCACCATCATCGCCGACCTCGCGCAGATGCCCCACCTCCTCATCGCCGGCACCACTGGCAGCGGCAAAAGCGTGTGCGTCAACGCCATCATCGCCAGCATGCTCTACAAGTTTTCCCCCGAGGAACTGCGCTTCATCATGATCGACCCCAAGGTCGTCGAGATGCAGCACTACAACAAACTCCCGCACCTCGCGGCCAGCGTCGTCACCGAGCCGAAAAAAGTCCTCCTCGCCCTGCGCTATGTCATTGACGAAATGGAGCGCCGCTACCGCATCTTCGCCAAATGCGGACTGCGCAACATCCAGGGCTTCAACGCCCGCACCATCGCGGAAAAAGAAGAAGCCCCGCCCGAACCGGAAAGCGCCGAGACGGAGCAAACCGAACAAGACGAGAACATCATCGACGAGGTGCTCGGTTCCTTGCCCACCCCGAAAAAAGCCGAGGAACTCATCATCCCCGACCGCCTGCCCTACATCGTCGTCATCATCGACGAGTTGGCCGACCTCATGCAGACCGCGCCGGCCGATGTCGAAAGCGCCATCGCCCGCATCACCCAAATGGCCCGCGCCGCCGGCATCCACATGATCGTGGCCACCCAGACCCCGCGCGCCGACGTCGTCACCGGCATCATCAAGGCCAACATCCCGAGCCGCATCGCTTTCCAAGTCGCCTCCAAGCTCGACAGCCGCGTCATCCTTGATGCCAACGGCGCGGACAAACTCCTCGGCCAAGGCGACATGCTTTACCTCCCCCCCGGCACCTCGACCCTCGTCCGCGCCCAAGGCGTCCTCGTCACCGACGAGGAAATCCACCGCGTCGTCGACTACGTCGGGGCCCAAGCCGAGCCGACCTTCGACCCCGGTTTCCACGAGGCCATGACCTCAACCGGCGGCGGCGATGACGACGTGACGGACGAAGACGAGGAACTCGTCACCAGGTGCCTCGAGATCATCAAACAGGAGGGCAAGGCCTCCACCTCCATGCTCCAGCGCCGCCTCCGGCTCGGTTACACCCGCGCCGCCCGCGTCGTCGATATCCTTCAACAACGCGGCATCGTCGGCCCCAAAGACGGCGCCAAAGACCGGGAGATACTTGTGGACTTGGACAGCCTGCCCGGTTGAGGCATATTGAGGGTAGATATGAGCGAGCACGTTGGTCATGAGTTGAAAACTCTCCGCGAGTCCCAGGGCATCACCTTGGATCAGGCGGCTCGCGACACCTGCCTGCGGCCCGGCTTCCTCCGCGAGTTGGAGGAGTCCGCCACCAACGAGGATCTGCCCGACGTCTACCGCAAGCTCTCGCTGCAGATGTATGCGCGTTACCTCGGGATGGAAGTCGAAACGACCCGGCGCGCCGTCCCCACCAGCGAAGGCACACGCATCTCTCCCATCGGCCACTTCGTGCGCCGGATGGGGCGTCCGCCGAAACCGCCCCGCCTCGACCCGGCCCAGCGCAACCGCCTGCTCACCGTGGTCAAAACCACCAGTGCTGCCGTCGTCGCCGTGCTAGCCATCGGCTTGTGGTCGCTCAACGCAAAATTGTCGCGGCTCAACATCGACGACTTGGCGGCCCGCAAAGCACACGTCGTCACCGCTCCCGAACCCACCCCGCTTACCCCCGTGGTCGTCGACTGGCCGAAATGCGAACTCGACCACCCCATTTCCTTCGGCCTCACGCCCTTCGCGCCGGAGGAGATCGTCGTCCTCGCCGAATAAAAACCGTCCGGCCCCTGCCGCCCGGACTCCCGCCCGTCATGGCCCCACAAACCGCGCGTCCGAAAATCGGTATGGTCAGCCTCGGCTGCGCCAAAAACCTCGTCGATGCCGAAATCATGCTCGGCGGTGCGGCGCGAGATAATTTCGACCTGACCCGTGAACCCGCCGAAGCCGACGTGCTGGTCATCAACACCTGCGGCTTCATCGACCAGGCCAAAGAGGAATCGATCGACACCATCCTCGAAATGCACCAGCGCCGCCTGGCCGCGCGCCCGGGACAAAAGATCATCGTCAGCGGCTGCCTTGCCCAGCGTTACCACGAGGAACTCAAAGCCGAGATCCCCGAGGTCGATGCCTTCATCGGTCTCGACCAGATCGCCGAATTCCCGCGTATCGTCCGCGAAGTCCTCGCCCGCCCCGCGGCCGAATCCACCACCCCGCTCGATCTCGTCACCCGCCAATCGCGTTACATTCCCGATTACGACACCCCGCGCTACCAACTCACCCCGCGCCACACCGTCT
>JBBEEK010000062.1:0-1071 GCA_040880825.1 Chthoniobacterales bacterium | reverse complement strand
ATTAAATACCTGAGGATCATCCAAAAGCAACCCATCAAAATATCATGATATGTCGATATGTTCCTCGTCGGGCGAGGAAAGTTGTTGCCCTCAGGACGTTGCAAAGATAAACAACAGGGCCAATTTTCCGGAGGAAAGAAGAAGTTATGAATATTTTGGACAAAATCGAAGGCGAACAGCTGAAAAAAGAAGTCACCTCATTCGCCGTGGGCGACACCATCAAGGTGCACACCCGCGTCATTGAAGGCGACAAAGAGCGCATCCAGATTTACGCCGGCATCGTCATCGGACGCAAAGGCACTGGCGTGAACGCGAACTTCACCGTGCGCCGCGTTTCCTACGGCGAAGGCGTCGAGCGCGTCTTCCCGCTCCACTCCCCGCGCATCGCCAAAATCGAGATCGAGAAACGTGGTGCCGTCCGCCGCGCCAAACTCAATTACCTGCGCACCCGCAAAGGCAAATCCGCCACCACGGTGAAGGAAAAAGCCCGCGCTGCCACCAAAGCGGCGGCCTGAACATTTCCGGGCCGTCTCATGGCCTGCGATCTTTCCCGCGAGCATGCCCTGCATGCTCGCGGTTTTGTTTTGGTCGCCGGGGTTGATGAAGCCGGACGCGGTCCTCTCGCCGGCCCCGTCATGGCCGCCGCCGTCATCCTGCCGCATGACATCCATCTCGACGGCCTCAACGACTCGAAAAAGCTCACCCCCAAAAAACGCGAGCATTTCCACGCTATCCTCACCACCCGCCCCGAGATCCACTGGGCCGTCGCCGCAGCCACCGTCGAAGAAATCGACACCCTCAACATCCTCCGCGCCACCCACCTCGCCATGGCCCGCGCCATTGCCGCCCTCCCGCAAAAACCCCAGCACGCCCTCGTCGACGGGCTCCCCGTGCGCGGACTCCCCATAGCCCACACCGCCCTGGTCGCCGGCGACACCTTGAGCCTGAGCATCGCCGCCGCCAGCGTCATCGCCAAGGTCACCCGCGACCGCCTCATGGTCGACCTCGACGCCGCCTACCCGCAGTATGGCTTTGCCCGCCACAAAGGTTATGGTGTCCGCGAACACCTCG
>JBBEEK010000061.1:0-5876 GCA_040880825.1 Chthoniobacterales bacterium | reverse complement strand
AAAAAGAGCGGACGAGCGAGCCGCTCGTCCCTACCCAAGGAAGTCCATCCCCCCCACGCCTTCCGCTCTCCGCTCTCAGGTCTGCCTCATGCCTCTTGCGCCTCTTCGCGGCTATTTTCCCCTCTGGCCTCCTGCCGTATGCCGTATGCCGGTGGTAAAAAAAACAAGCCATCGGCAAGATGCCGATGCCACCGCTCCCGACGTCTGCAAAATCAGGGGGCATGGGCGTTTGTCTATGGGCCATCTTCGTCCCGGCAAGGTGGGACTCCGGCTCGCCCGTCACGACCAGACGTCACAGGCGGGACGCCTGTGCTTTCTGCTCCTCAAGACCACTCACCCCACCGCACTCGTCACCGCGCTGCTACCACCAATCACGCTCGCCGGATTTGTTCGGTGAGGCGGCGCCCGCGGGACGCGGGGCCTCGTCCTCGCCGGGCTTGTCCAGCAGATGCGCGGGCAACTCGGCAATGAAGCGCGAGCGGCGTTGAAAAGGTTCACCATAGCCGCCGCCCAGCCGGATCTGCGGGTAACAAAGATGCAGGTGATCACGACCGCGCGTCACCGCGACATAAAACAGCCGTCGTTCTTCCTCCAGCGAGTCGGGTTTCTCCAGCGAGCGTGACCCGGGGAACATGCCCTCGGTCAGCCAGATGACGAAGACCGCGCGCCATTCGAGACCCTTGGCCTGGTGGACCGACGACAGCACGACGCGGTCGGTCTCCGTGTCCCGCCGCGATCCCGCACCGTCGACATTGGTCAGCAAAGCGAGCTGGGCGAGGAATTCGTCCGTCGAAGAAAACTGCCGCGCGTAACCGCTCAGCGTGCGCAGATCCTCCCGGCGATTCTCGAAATTGGCGAACTCCACCTTCATGTAGTCCTCGTAAAAAGCCTCCATGACCGTCTCGATGGCCAGATCGGGCGTGATGGGTTTCCGCTCCGGCGCGATTTCGTCGAGCGTGGCGGCCAACTGCTCCCAGATTTTCACGGCGCGTGTCGGCGGTTTGGCCATACGCAGGACTTCGCCGAACGGCGCGGCCGACTCGACGCCGGCTCGCACGATGGACCACAAGGTGTCCGCCGTTTTCTCCCCCACCCCGGGGAGCAAACGCACCATGCGGCGGAAGGCGGTTTCATCGGTCGGATTGACCGCGAATTTCAAAAAGGCCGCAACGTCCTTGATGTGCGCCTGCTCGAAGAAGCGCAGCCCGCTGGTCACTTCGAACGGTATCCCGCGACGGGTCAGCTCGAGTTGGATTTCCATCGAATGGAAATGCGCGCGGTAGAGCACGGCCATCTCGCGGAACTCCAGCCCTTGGTGGTTGAGTTCGAGGATCTGCTGCGCGACGTAGGTGGCTTGGTCGTTGTTCGTCGGCACCTCGGCCAGGAGCGGACGCCCGCCCGCTTTGCGCCAGGCGCGAAGGGTTTTTTCGAACTGCCGCACGTTGCCGCGGATGGCGGCATTGGCCACCTCGAGGATGCCGGGCACGCTGCGGTAGTTCGTCTCGATGCGGTAAGTCTGTGCGCCGGCGTAGCGCTCGGGGAATTTCAGGATGTTTTCAAAATTAGCGCCGCGCCACGAGTAGATGGACTGCGCGTCGTCGCCCACCACCATGATGTTGCCGTGCCGGGAGCCGAGCAGATCGACGAGGTCGGCCTGCACGAGGTTGGTGTCCTGATATTCGTCGACCAGCACGTGGACGAATTGTCCCCGGTAGTGATCCCCGACCTCGGGATGCTCGCGCAGCAGGTCGTTGGTGCGGATAAGCAGGTCGTCGAAATCCATGGCGTTGGCCGACTTTTTACGGCGCTCGTAAGCGGCGCGCACCGAAATGATGGCATCGCTGATCCCCTCGAAATACCCGAAGCGGTCTTGCACGATCTGCTCGAGGGGTGCGCCGGTGTTGGAGGACAGCGAGAACAACTCGGCCAGCACGTCGGGCTTGGGGAAACGTTTGTCGCGCGGCACCCCGGCGTCCTGCGCCACGCTTTTGAGCAGGTCGGACTGGTCCTCGCGGTCAAGGATGCTGAAACCGGGCTTGAACCCGATGGCGTCGGCGTGGCGGCGCAAGATGCGGTTGCCGATGGAATGGAAGGTGCCGCCCCAGATGCCGTCAGCCTCGGGGCCGAGCAACTCGGCCACCCGGCTGGTCATTTCACGCGCCGCTTTGTTGGTGAAGGTCAGCAGGAGGATCTGCCACGGCTTGACCCCGTGCTCGAGCAACCAGGCCACGCGATAGATGAGGGTGCGTGTCTTGCCGCTGCCCGCGCCGGCAATGACGAGCGAGGCACCGCCCGGCGAGGTCACTGCGGCCAACTGCTGCTCGTTCAACTCGGCGGCGTAGTCGATGCGGGTGCCGACGGACGGCGCGACGGCGCCGTTCAAAGCTGCAGCCCCCATTCCAGCAGTCGCTTCGAGTCGTTGTAGACATTGGCCTTGTTGCTGCCGAGGACCACGGCTATGACATCGCGGCCGTTCCTCTGCCCGCTCGAGACGAGGCAATGACCGGCGGCGTTGGTGTAACCGGTCTTCATGCCATTGCACCACGGCACCTGGTGCAGGACGCGGTTACTATTGACCAACTGACGCACGCGGCCGTCGGCGAAACGGAATTCAGCGCGGGGGGTGGCGACCATCTTACGGACGATCGGGTTGGCGTAGGCGTTGCGCGCGATGATGGCGATGTCTCGGGCGGTCGAGACTTGGCCGTCGGCCGGCAGGCCGTTCGGATTGAGGAAACGCGAGGAGTCGGCCCCCATGGCGCGGGCGCGGCGGTTCATTTTAAGGACAAAATCCTCGTAGCTCCCGGCATTGTCGCGGGCCAAAGCCAAGGCCACGTCGTTGGGGCTTTTGAGCAACAGGGCTTGCAGCAACTCGAAACGCGAGTAGGCCTGGCCGGCCTTGAGGTAAAGCTTGGTCGGCGCCGCCGCGGCGTCCTCCGGCTTGATGGTGACACGCTCCCACAGGTTGCCGGACTCGGCGACGATCAGGGCGGTCAGCAGCTTCTGCGTGCTGGCCACGGCGCGCCGCTCGCGGGAATTCTTGCTGAAAAGGACACGGCCGGACTGCACATCGACAAGAATGGCCGATCGGCCGTGCACGTCCGGCGGGGGCACCTTGGCCTTGGCCGCGGCCGGAACGGCAGACAGCAGGAAAACGAGAAGGGCGGGCAGGACTCGCATGCGACCCGCCACATTGCCCCTTTTCCCCGCCCGAATCAACCGCGGGTGCGGCCTCACGTGGTTACTTGATCGCCTGCTCGATGAGCGGGTCCGGCTCGGCCCCCAACTCGCGCGCCTTGCGATAGTGGCGGCGGGCCAACTCCGGGGCCGGCGGGTTGCGCTCCAGGCAAAAGACCGCGAGGTTGAAATGCGCGTCGGCGTAATCCGGACGCAGCTCGACCGCCCGCCGCAATTCGGCCTCAGCCGCGTCGAACCACCGGTTGCGACCGGCCGCCACGCCGAGGTAATTGCGTGCCACCGCATCCCCCGGCGCATAGGCCACCGCTTGGGCAATGGCCGACAGCGCCTGCATCGGATCGTCGCGGTCGAGATAAAGGATCCCGAGGTTGAGCCACGCCGTCGGGTTTTCCGTCCTGACCTGCAGCGACCGCCGCAACAAAGCCTCGGCCTCGTCGAGATGACCAAGGCGGTATTCGGTGACGCCGAGATTGACCAGGGCAGCCAGGTTGTCCGGATCGACCTTGAGCACACGAAGATACGCCTCCTTCGCGCCCGCATAATTGCCGCGCTGGAACGCGGCAATGCCTTCCATCCCGATGCGCTCGACGGTTTCGGTCATGACCGGTGCCTGCTCGCCGGACGGGGCTTCGGCCGGCACCAGCGCGGCCGGCGGATGCGCGCGCGCCGCCGCGGATTCCGGCGGCGCCACCGCGCGTCCGCCCCGCGGCGAGGCCTCGAGCGGCACCGTCGCCGCGAGCACTACCGAAGCAAGCGCGATCCACCGGGCGGCGCGCAGACTGGGTTTCTTCCCGGACGGCGGCTCAATCCTCAGCATCACCACCACCCAGTTCGCGCGCCCGGAGCGTGGCGGCCCGCACCGCATCCATCACCGCAAAACGAACCCCGCCGCGCTCGAGTTCGGCCAACCCGGCGATCGTCGTGCCGCCGGGACTGGTCACCATCTCGCGCAAGAGCGCCGGATGCATCATCGTCTCGGACACCATTTCCGCCGCGCCAGCCACTGTCTGCACGGCTAGCTTCGTCGCGAGGTCGCGCGGCAAACCCATCTGCACCCCGCCGTCGGCCAGGGCTTCGATGAAAAGATAAACGTAAGCCGGACCGCTCCCGCTCAAGCCGGTCACCGCATCGAGCAGGTCTTCTTTGACCGCGAACGCGCGGCCGACCGAGGTGAAAATATTCTCCACGACAGCGAGGTCATCCTCCGTGACCCCCGCACCCGCGGCATAAGCCGACGCGCCTTTCTGCACGAGGGCTGCGGTGTTGGGCATGACGCGCACCACGCGGCACCGCGGGCCCGCCGCTTCCCGCAGCGATTCGATGGTCACCCCGGCCACGATGGAAACGAGCAGCTTGCCATCGAGGTCGCCGCCCGCCTCGGTCACCGCGGCCAAAGCATCCTCGGGTTTGACGCAAAGCACGATGACGTCCGAAGCGGTCGCCACCTCGCGGTTGCTCCGCACCACGCGGATTCCGCTCTCGGTCCCCAGCACTTCCGCCGGCTCGGCCACCCGGTCGTGCACGACCACATCAGCCGGCTCGCACACCTTGGCCGCCAGCACGCCCTGAATCAGAGCAGAGGCCATCTTCCCGCAGCCGATAAAGCCGGTTTTCATGCCTTCCAGCGTAGGACGCCGCCACGGCCGGGCAAGCGGAAAGCGCAGCTCGCGCGTCCGTATGAAAGAGAGCGGACGAGCGAGCCGCTCGTTCCTACCTTGAAAGGCAAAATCTGCACCTTCCTCCGGCCCCGGCCACGGCCACGTCCCTCAACCCACCGGCACGAAGACCGGCCGGTAGGCCCCCTTGGGCAGGCCGATGCGCAGCGGGTTGCGGGAGCCGGATTTCAGGTAATAGGTCTCGAGATCGCGGCGCAGTTTGCCCGCCTCGATGCGCACGATCGGGTCGTTCGACGGGCTGAATCCCTCCGCACGCCCGAAAACTTCCGTGCCGAGGCGGTAAGCGGTGATCTCGCCCTCCCGGCCCTCCAGCGACCGCTCCACCACGCAAGCGAGGAAACGTCGGTTGCGCGGCGTGGCCGGAAAATCCGGACTTTCCAGCACGCGACGCAATTCCGCGCGGGGATCGGCTTCCAGCGCGCCGCCGTGATGACCCGGCCCCGCCGGCGGTTCCGCATGATCGGGGGCGGCGAAGTGCGGACGATACGCGCCCCTCGGCACGGTGATCCGCAGCGGGTTGTGTCGTCCGGATTTGAGATAGTAGGTCTCGAGGTCGCGGCGGAGTTTGCCCGCCTCGATGCGCACAATCGGGTCAAGCAGCGAACTGAATAACTCGGGCCGCCCGAAGACGGACGTGGCGACACCATGAGCCGTGACCGACCCGCCCTCGCCCGCCAACTCCCGCTGGACGATGTAGGCCAAGAACGCGCGGTTACGGGGCGTGGCCGGAAAATCCGGACTGTCGAGCACGCGGCACAATTCCGCCTGCTTGTCTTCATCTCCCGCCGCCGCAGAAACGCCGGGCGGAGAAACAAACATCGGGGCTTCCAGCACAATTTCTTCGAAATTCATCGGGGATTTCTTTCCTCAGGGTTGCGTTGCGGAAATCGACGCTTGTTGCTGCGCCAGTTCGATGCGGTGGGAGGCTTCGTTCCACGTGGCCATACCCACCGCGGTCCAGAATGTGACCACGGCGGTGAGAACAAAGCCGACGATCAGGCG
>JBBEEK010000060.1:0-1079 GCA_040880825.1 Chthoniobacterales bacterium | reverse complement strand
AATATTTTTCCCCCAACCGCCAATCCAAATGCAGGTCTTTGGTCAGAAACATCGCCGAAATCATCCGCGAGCGGTTGTGCATGTAACCCGTTTCGTTCAGCTGCCGCATCGCCGCATCGACGATCGGAAATCCCGTTCGCCCCTCGCACCACGCGCGATATTTCGCCTCATCCTGATCCCATGCCATCCCGCGGTATTTCGCATTGAACTCGTGCTCCAACACCTCCGGGTAATGCCAAAGAATCTGAAAGTAAAATTCCCGCCAAATCAGCTCGCTAATGAACTTCCACACATTGTTGCGCCCATCCGCGTCTGCCGCTTCCGCCACCGCCTTCGCCTTGGCGTAAACCTCGCGAATCGACAACAGCCCGTGCCGCAAATCCTGCGACAACCGCGACGTCCCGTCTTCCCCCATCAAATCCCGCGTCTCCCCGTAGGAAAACACCGGACCGGCCAAAAATTTCTTCATCCGCTCCCGCGCCGCCTTCTCGCCCGCTTCCACCCCGCCGGTGAATTCCGCCAGCCCCCAACGCGCCGGCGTCGGCAACGCCGCACTCGCCACCCCCTCCGGCGTGACGATCTTCTTCAGCTTCGCCGCCACCCCCGGCTTCTCCAACTTGGCCCAAGCCCTCGAATACGGCGTGAAGACCCGGAAATTCCCGCCTTCCCCCGTCTTCACCTCATCCCGCTCATGGATCGCCGCGTCCTTGAAGGTCCGCAACTCCCGCCCGTCCTCGGCCAACATCTTCGCCACCCGCTGCTCCGCCCCGCGCCCGAACAAATCCGGATCCCGGTTGGTCAACACCGCCTCCGCCCCCGTCTCCCGCGCCAATTTCACCAGCGCCTCCTCCGCCTCACCCTCCCGCACAATCAACCGGCTCCCCAACGCCCGCAAATTCCCGTCCAACGAAGCCAACGACCCGCACAAAAACGTCTGCCGCGCCGCCCCCGTCCAACGATGCTTCTTTTTCCAGTCGCTCACCACATAGACCGGAATCACCTCCTCCGCCTCCCGCACCGCCGCCGCCAGCGCCGTATTATCCGTCACCCGCAAATCCCGCCGGAACCAATGGATAGCT
>JBBEEK010000059.1:0-1083 GCA_040880825.1 Chthoniobacterales bacterium | reverse complement strand
CTGGGAGTAACTGGCGGGTCAGACCGACGTTCCGAAGTTCTTGGACTTATGGTCTCTTGTTCGGCCGCGAACCTCTGGCGATTCTGCCGGTCCCGGAGAGCGCGGCCGCCTCGGCCGTAATCATCGGCGCCTCGCCGATGAACCTGCCCGAGCCAAAGCGCCGCGCGAGGCCTGCAGCTCGTAGAGGCTTACAGCTCGGAGAGGCGTGCGTGGTCCCCGGGGCCTCCGTAACTCGAGTTAGTCGGGAGGCAAATGCCGCTTCCACTGTTCGCCTCCGACTGCGCCCATCCCCTACCTAAAAGCCAACGGAATTCGCCTTAGAAATTGACTTCAAAACCAAGGAAGATGTTGTGGCTCAGCAGGTCGGGGTTGGCCGCGGCCGCGCTGTAGGAGATGTAGGCCTCCCAGCGGTCGCCGAGTTGCGCGCCCAATCCTGCACCGGCATAAAGGAAATCGCGCTGCGGGGCCTCGGTGGCGTAGCTGAAAGGCACCCGCGGTCCGCCATCGATGAAGGCCGCGTTGATATTGTAGCCGTTCTGCAGGAACTCGTGCTGCCAACTGGCAAAGACCATCGGCGTCACCGCCAACCGCCGCGTCACTTGCAGCGGATAGGCGAACTGCGCGCCCAGCGAGTAAAGCAGGCTGCTCGAATTGTAAGGATCCACATCCAGATTGAGCGAACCCGCCCCGGTTTCGGTGAAGCCCTGCACGGCGAGGTAGGTGTATTGCAGGCTGGTTACCGGACCAAAGACAAAGCCCGCCGCTTCAAAGTTGTAGCCCGTGGCCAGTGCCGCATCCAGTTCCCACGCTCCGGGTCGGCCCTGCGCCATCAGATCGATCGTGCCGAATTGGATTTTGCGATCCACGTCATAGCCGTGGTAGGCGCCGCCCACGATGGCGTTCACGTAGACTTCGCCCGGACCCCACTCCTTACCCCACGAAGCAAACGTGCCGAAGCACACCGCATTGTCGATCAGGCGGCTGCCATTGTTATATTCCGCCTGCAATCCCTGATAGCCGATATACACGCCCGTCGTCAGGCTCTCGTTCCACCGGTAAGACAAGCCCACGTTAACCCCGCCA
>JBBEEK010000058.1:0-35959 GCA_040880825.1 Chthoniobacterales bacterium | reverse complement strand
TGATCGTGATCCTGGCAATCCCGTCCTCCGTCTTCTCGAACTTCAGGTCGGTGTAATCCTTGATCTTGTGCCAAACGGTCTGGGCCATGGCATGATCAAAGCAGATGCAGGAACGTCTTGCCAGCGCGGCCGCCTCCACCATCGGAAGGCCGGGCAAAAATGCGGGCGCGAAGAGGGCTTACATTGCCGCGTCCGCCATCTGCTCGATTTGCTCGGCGTCGAGAGCGTTGTCCGGAGAAAACCGCAGCGGCACGGCGTGGTCGCGGGCCGGATCGAGCGGCGCGAGCCAACCGCGGATTGGCGAGGAGTTGTCTGCGGCTGGTTCCGCGACGACGAGGATGGCCAGCCCCTCGGCGGGTCCGGACAACGGTAGGCGGAAGGCGCCGGTTTCGTCTGTGACGGTTTGCAGGATGGCTTCGGAAGGGGCACCGAGAAAAGCGGCGGGGCTGGCGGCGGCGTCTTTTTCGCGGGTCAGACGTTCGACGTCGGCCAGGGCATCGGCTTCGGCGGCTTGCGCGGAATCGCGTTCGGCACGCAATGGCGCGGCATCGGGCATATTATATTCGTCGGCCACCTTGCTGACATCCGCGGCGAGTTCGAGCACGAGGCTTTTCTCAAGGTGCGTGGCGCGGGCCGCTTCCAGCAAGGCGTCCAACTCCGCGGCGCGGCTCTGGATTTCCTCCGACTGCCGCCGCCATCGTCCGGCCAGCTCTTCCTGGGAGACGAGAAAAACCGCGGCCCCGGCGGCGGGAATCATTTCACCCTCCGCACCAGCCACGCGAACCTCGCCCGACAACGGCGGTGGCTCGGCCAGAAAGAGCCACCACGCTGCCGCGCCGCCCGCACCGAGGAGCAACAACAAAAGAGCAGCCATGACCAGACCGCGGCCGCGACGTTTGGCCGGAGGTCTCGCCAGGGGAGCAGACTCTGTTGGCCCCAAGTCGGTGGCCGCGGGCGAAGTCCCCGCCGACGGCCGAGGGGCTGATTCCTTTCCGGGTGGTGTCGCCGGTTCCTTGGCGGGCTCCTGCACAGCAGCGGCTTCGGGACGCCGGGAAAACGGCTGGCGAATGTTCGGCTCGCGCGCCACGGCAGGGTCGAGTTTGAGCTTGGATTCGACGGACGACTTGGTCGCCGCCACGGGAAAACGTCGGATCGGCTCGATCTTTGCCTTGGCCACGGCCGCCGGTTGAAGACGCGATGGGGGCAGCACCAACTCGCGCAGCGGACGCCATTCGGGCATGCCCTCGCGCCAGAAATACGCTTCTGGGGGAATGCGGCCGCCGGCCAGCACCGCCGGAAGCTCCTTGGCGTCGAACTGGCCGATGACTTCGCCGTTGGCAGAAAGGTGAACCATCACTCCGAAAATTCCTTTGCAAGATGAACAACCTCCCGCCGCAACGCAATCATCATCGCCCCGGCCCCGCGCACCATGACACCTTCGTGCGGAGCAGGATGGAAATTCTCTACTTTGCCTACGGATCCAATCTGCGGACGCTGCAGATGGGACACCTTTGTCCGGGCCACTCCTTTCTCGGCACGGCCCGGTTGGCGAATCACCGACTGGCCTTCACCCGGTCCGACGACGAATGGCAGGGCGGCGTGGCCGATGTGCTGCCGTCGGCCGGCGACGAAGTCTGGGGAGCGCTTTACCGGTTGACGGCCGAGCATTGGGCCGCGCTCGATGCCTACGAGGTGTTCGATCCGGACGGTCCGGAGGCGGCGAACGAATATGTGCGGCGGCCCGTTGTGGTCACTGCGGAAGGGGCGCGGCACGAGGTCGAGGCATGGTGCTACTTCGTGCGCGCGCCGCGCGGGCACGTCGCGCCGTCGAAACTTTACCGTGCGGCGTTGCTCGAGGGCGCGGTCGAGCGGGGGTTGCCGGCGGATTATATCAGTGCAATGCGCCGGGCCTTCGAGGGCGGAATAAAATAGAAGCGGCATCTGCCGCTTCTACTTTTTACTGAACTCCAAGCGGTCTTTATCCAACTCGGCAACAAGGGAATCACCCTCGCCGAACTGGCCGTCGAGGATGGCGACGCTGAGCGGGTTGAGGATCTGCTGCTGGATGACGCGCTTGAGCGGACGCGCGCCATACGCCGGATCGTAGCCTTCCTTGGCGAGAAACTTCTTCGCCTTGTCGGTCAACTCGAGGCGGATGTTCTGTTGATCCAGCCGCTTCAACAACCGCTTGAGCTGGATGTCGACGATGCTGGTGATTTCCTTGCCGGTCAAACGGTCGAAGATGATCGTCTCGTCGATGCGGTTGAGGAATTCGGGACGGAAATGTCCGCGCAGGGCCTCCATGACGCGGCGGTTGCGCTCCTCGACCGGCAGATCCTCCATGATGAACTGGCTGCCGATGTTGGACGTCATGATGATGACCGTGTTTTTGAAGTCGATGGTGCGGCCTTGTCCGTCGGTGATGCGGCCGTCGTCGAGGACCTGTAGCAGGGCGTTGAAGACATCACTGTGCGCCTTCTCGACTTCGTCGAAGAGGACGACCGAATACGGGTGGCGGCGCACGGCCTCGGTGAGTTGTCCGCCTTCGTCATAGCCGACGTAGCCGGGAGGCGCGCCGATGAGGCGGGCCACGGTGTGCTTCTCCATGTATTCGCTCATATCGAGGCGCACGATGGCGTTCTCGTCGTCGAAAAGAAATTCGGCCAGCGCCTTGCACAGCTCGGTTTTGCCCACGCCGGTGGGACCGAGAAACATGAACGAGCCGATCGGACGGTTCTCGTCCTGCAGCCCGGCGCGCGCGCGGCGGACGGCATTGGCCACCGACTTGATGGCCTGTCCCTGCCCGACGACGCGCTCCATGAGGCGCTCTTCCATTTTGACGAGCTTCTGCCGTTCGCCTTCCTGCAAGCGGGTGACGGGGACACCGGTCCACGTTGATACCACTTTGGCCACGTCATCCTCGGTGACTTCCTCGCGCAGGAGTTGCCCCCCGCCCTCCTCGGCCAGCTTCTGGTTGTGCTCCTCGAGCTTGGTCGTGAGTTCGGGGATCTGTCCGTATTGGATCTCGCTAGCCTTGGCGAAATCGCCCTGGCGCTGGGCCATCTCGAGCTGGTTTTTCAGACCCTCGATTTGCTCGGCGAGCTTGCGTGATTCGGCGACCTGCTTTTTTTCGTTCTGCCACTGGGCCTTGAGCTTGGACCCCTGCTCTTTGAGGTCGGCCAGCTCTTTTTCCAGCTTGGCCAGGCGCTCTTTGCTCGCGGCGTCCTTCTCCTTCTTGAGCGCGGTGCGCTCCATTTCACCCTGCATGATCTCGCGCTCGAGTTTGTCCAGCTCGGTCGGCATGGAATCCAACTCGATTTTCAACCGCGAGGCCGCTTCGTCGATGAGATCGACAGCTTTGTCCGGCAGGAACCGGTCGCTGATGTAGCGGTCGCTCAACACGGCGGCGCCGACCAACGCGCTGTCCTGAATGCGCACGCCATGGTGGACTTCGTAGCGTTCCTTCAAGCCGCGCAAGATGGCAATGGTGTCCTCCACGCTTGGTTCGTTGACCATGACCGGCTGGAAGCGGCGCTCGAGGGCGGCGTCCTTCTCGATGTATTTGCGGTATTCATCGAGCGTGGTTGCCCCGATGGTGCGGAGCTCGCCGCGGGCCAATTGCGGCTTGAGCATATTCGAAGCATCGGCCGACCCTTCGGCGGCACCGGCACCGACGATGGTGTGCAGTTCGTCGATGAAGAGGATGATCTGACCCTCACTGGAGGTGACCTCTTTCAAGAATGCCTTGAGGCGCTCCTCGAATTCGCCGCGAAACTTGGCCCCGGCGATCATCGCCCCGATGTCCATGGCGATGACTTTTTTGTTTTTCAGCGATTCGGGAACATCCCCGCTGACGATGCGGCGGGCCAGGCCCTCGACGATGGCCGTCTTGCCCACCCCGGGCTCGCCGATAAGGACGGGGTTGTTTTTGGTGCGGCGCAAGAGCACCTGCATGGTGCGGCGGATTTCCTCGTCACGGCCGATGACCGGATCGATCTTGCCGCGCTGGGCAAGTTCGGTGAGGTCGCGGCCGTATTTCTGCAGGGTCTGGTATTTTTCCTCGGGATTCTGGTCGGTGACCCGCTGCGAGCCGCGCACCTCGACCAACGCTTTCATCAGCTTGTCGTGGGTGGCGCCGTCTTCCTTGAGGAGTTTGGCCGCGGCGTCCGCGCCCTGCGAGAGGGCCAGCAGATAATGCTCGGCGCTGAGGTATTCGTCCTTGAGTTTCTCCATCACGCCCTCGGCGGCATCGAGAGTCTGGCGCAGGTCGTGGCCGAGGTGGGGTTGGGCCCCGCCGGTCACCTTGGGTCGCCGGGCCAACTCGGCCTCAAGTTGCTCGCGCAGGCGCGCGGTCGAGAGGCCCACTTTTTGCAGCAGCGGGACGGCCACGCCGTCGGACTGGTCGAGGAGGGCGAGGAGGAATTGCTCGTTGCCGATTTCCTGTTGGTGGCGTTTGCCGGTGAGGTCGGCGGCGGCGCTGAGCGCCTCCTGCATCTTTTGGGTGAAACGGTCCGGTCTCATACGACCATTAAATTACCACTACTTGAGCCGGATCCGCATGCGAATAAATGCGGGAATGTCGAGGTCCTGCCCGTCGACCATGGTCGGATCGAGGTCCTTGAAGCGGCCTCGCATGGCTTGGTCGAGCGGAAGCTCCTCCTGCGTCTGTCCGGTTTCGGACTTCTTGCCGCCCTTGCCACGCTTGCCGACTACCTTGGCGGCCGGCTCGCCACGAGATTCCGCGACGGCGACTTCCGCGGGCTCCGGAATGTCCGCGGGCGTGTCCACCGAGGCCGTGAAACCATCTTCATCCTCGGGGAATTCCGCAGGCACACCCGATCGCGTGCAGGCAAAAATAGCCACCCCGATATCTTCCCCAGCCGCCGCATCAGCCGCCACCCCCACGTGCACCTTGGTGGAGGAGCCGAGGTAGGGCGCGAGATGCCGCAGGGCGGACTGCATTTCGGCCAAGCTCAAAGAGGGGTCTCCCGTCAGGTGCAAAAGCACGCTGCCGGGTTCGGAAAGCAATTTCCCCTGCTCGAGCAACGGGCTGCGCAACGCTTCTTCGACGGCCAGGCGCATGCGGTCCGGACCGGCGGCCACGCCATACCCGAAGTGGCATCGCGCATCGGCCCCTTCGAAAACCTGCTGCAACTCGTCCAGGCCGATGGGCAGCACCGCAGGCAGACCGACCATCTGCGTCACCGCGCGCACGGCCAGCGAGAGCATGGCGGCCGAAGCGCCAAAGGCTTCGGCGACGGCGGTGCCGGCCGGCACGATTTCCACCAGGCGGTCATTTTCAAAACACAAAACAGCCAGACAATGCCGGGCCAGGCGGGCCAAGGCTTCCTCCGCCAGTTCGCGCTTTTTCGAGCCTTCAGCCGCGAAGGGCAAAGCGACCACGGCCACCACGAGAGCCCCGGCCTTCTTGGCCTGTTCGGCCACCACGGAGGCCGCGCCGGAACCGGTGCCGCCGCCGAGACCGGTGACGAGGATGACCAACTCGGTCTCTCCGCACTCGCTGCGGATCTCGGTCAGGCTTTCGCTGGCCGAAGCCCGTCCGCGCGCCGCATCACCGCCGGCTCCGAGACCCTTGGCCACTTGGAGGCCGAGTTGGATTTTGCGCGACGCGGCGGAAGCGCCGACCGCTTTGGCGTCGGTGTGCATGGCCACGAGATCCGGCGGCGCGTCGTCTTCGCGGACGAGTTGCTGCAGCACAGCGAGCCCGGCGTGGCCCAGACCGATGACCTTGACTGACGACACCGAAGCAGCCGGCGCGGCGAGGCGTTCGCTGGATCCGAGGGTGATCATAGTCCGGGAATGATCCTGCTGATTTTGCTGCGCAAGCGGTCGAAGACGGAAATTTCCTCGAGCGCTTCCTGCGCGGCCTGCGCGTAAAGGACCAGGCCGACAGCGGTGCTCCAACGCGGACTTTCGAAAAGCGCGGTCGGTCCCATCAGGGGTCGCGGGCTTGCGGTGCGGGCGGGCACGCCGAAGACGTCGGCGGCCAGAGCCGCCAGGCCCTTCAACTCGGCCGTGCCACCGGTGAGAAGAACACCGCCGCCGATGAACTGCGCCTGGCGGTCGAAGCTGAGCCGGCGCCTGAGCAGGGTGAAAACTTCGCGCACGCGCGCTTCGGTCACCAGGTTGAGGAGGCGGCGCTCGATTTCCCCGCCCGCGTAAGTCGGATCCTCGATCTGCACCGTGCCGCGAGCCACCGTCGCACCGGGCGCGACATCGGCTTCCTCGGTCTTGAGCTTCTCGGCCCACTTGGTCGGCACGCGCAAGCCGATGGAAATGTCGTTGGTTATGTGGTCGCCGCCGACGGCCAGCACACCGCTCTGGTAAACCGAGCCGTTGCGAAAAAGGATGAAGTCCGTCGTGCCCCCGCCGATGTCGATGACGAGCACGCCGCGTTCGCGGTCGCTCTGGTCGAGCACCGCGTGGGCCGAGGCCACCGCGCTCATCACGACATTGGTGACCTTGAGGTTGGCCTCGCGGATGCAGCGCAGGCTGTTCTGGATGCGCGTCTTGGTGCCGTGGACGATGTGAAACTCGGCCTCGAGCTTGCGGCCCAGCATGCCGAGCGGACTGGCCACGCCTTCCTGCCCGTCCACGTAGTAATGCTGGATCATGGTGTGGAGAAAGACATTGCCGGCCGGGATACTCACATCGAGCGCACTCTGTTCGACGTCGTGGATGTCCTCCTCCTCGATCTCGTCGCGATCTTCGGGGATCGGCACGCCGCCGCGGTTGTTGAGGCTGTCGAGGTGCGCCCCGGTCACCGAGGCGACCACTTCGGTGATCTCGCGGTCGGCCTTTTCCTCGGCCTCGGCCACGGCGTCGGTCAGGCAAAGAGTGATCTTGCCGATATCGACAATCTCGCCTTTACGCACGCCGCGCGAGGGCGCCTCGCCGGTGCCGATGATACGCATGAGCCCGTCGCTGCGCGTCTCACCGATGACCGCCGCGACCTTGGACGTGCCGATCTCGAGTCCGACGTGGATGTTGCTGCGGGCCATGCTAGGGGTTCACGGGTTCGGCGCGGCGCACTTCAGTCGCGTCGGAGTTTTGCGCGGAGTCGTCACGAAACGTGACCGGCGTGTTGCGGACCGGAATGAGATTGGCCGTGGCGAGTTTGCGGGCCGTCTGACCGACATGCAGCAAGATCATTTGCAGTCGGTCCAGTTGGGACGGCAGATCCTCGAGACCGAAGGTGTAGCGCGTCTGCGGGTCACTCCAAGCGACGACGCACCAGCCGCGGCTGATATCGGCCGCCCGCAGGGTGATCTCGGGATCGGCCCGCTCGGCCGCGCGGGTCAGCAACTCGAGCGCGGCCCGGAGTTCCGGCAGATCGACGCTGTCGCCGAGGCGCCACTGCTCGGTCGGCACGCCGTAGACGACCGGCAGGCGCGTGACCGAAGAATCGAAGGCGGCCGGTTTCATCATGACTCCTTCGGCATCGACCAGACAGGCGCTCTCCATGGCCGACGGATCGATCCCGGTATCGCGCGGCGCGACCCAAGCGATGGGACGGCGCGCCTCGAGCGAAATGGTCACGGTGTCCGGCAGGAGCCGCTCGACCCGCGCCTCCTTCACTTCCGGAATGGAGGCCAGCGCGCGCTGCGCCGTCTCGATGTTGAGAGTAAAGATATTGAGACCCTCGTTGATCCCGGTGCGCTCGAGGGCCTCCTCGCGCGACATCACGCCATCGGTGTTCACTTCGACGATGCGCACGTGATATTGGTCGTTCTCGACGATGAGAATATTGATCAGCGTGCGGATACCGAACCAGGAAAAGACGATGAGGCCGACGAGCAGCAGGGCTTCGGCGGAGTAGAGGAAAATTTTTTGATTCCGGCGGCGGCGTTCGGTTTCGGCCGTGGCCGTCACCTCCAGCAGATGCTGCCGGCGACGCTTGCCGGCGGAGCGGCGGCCGCGGGTGGATTTTTTGGAGCGGAAGAAACCCATGTCAGTTTTTGGCGGCGCGTTGCAGGGAAAGGCGCGCGATTTCCTCGCACAGCGCGAGAAATCCGAGGCCCACGGCGGCGGCGGCTTTGGGCAGGAGGCTCGTCTCGGTCATGCCCGGGATCGTATTGGCCTCGAGGACGAAGGGCGAGCCGTCGGCACGCAACAGGATGTCGACCCGGGAATAAATCTCCAATCCCAGCGCACGATGAGCGGCGCGGGCCGTCTCTTGCACCCGGCGCGTCGTCTCATTGTCGAGTGGCGCCGGGCAGAAATACTCGGAGGCCCCCTTGGTGTATTTGTGGGCGTAATCGTAGAACCCTTCATGCGGCCGGATCTCGACCACCGCCAAGGCTTGGTCGCCGACGATGCCCACCGTCAGCTCGCGGCCCTCGACGAGTTCCTCAACGAGAATCTCGCGGTCGAGCGCGGCGCAGTCGGCCAAAGCCGGCCCGAGGGCGGAGGCTTCGCGCACGAGGTGCACACCCACGCTGGAGCCCTCGCGGGGAGCCTTGATCACGACCGGCAAGGGCAATGATGGCCGCGCCCCGGGCAGGACAATCTCCCAGCGGGGCGTGGGCACGCCGGCCGCTTCGAAAAGTTTCTTGCTGGCAAGTTTGTCGAAAGCCGTGCGGCTGGCCGCAGCCCCCTCGCCCGTGTAGGGCACGCCGCGGGCGTCGAGCAGGGCCTGCAGTTCGCCGTCCTCGCCGAAGGTGCCGTGGATCATATTGACGCACAGGCCGGTGTCCTCCGGCAGGGTGAAGTCGGGCCCGTGCACCTCGAGCTCGGTCACCCGGTAACCACCCTCGCGGAACGCGCCAGCCACCGCGGCACCGGAGCGCAGGGAGACGGCGCTTTCCGAGCCCGGACCGCCCATGAGCACGACGAGATGAAGATCTTTGAGTTCGTTTTTCATACTGCCGCTTCCTCGCCGATGATTTGGACTTCCGTTTCAAGGCGGACCCCGTGTTTTTTCAAGACCTCGGCCCGCACCTGCTCGACGAGCGCGAGGACTTCCGAGGCGGTTGCCCCGCCGTCGTTGAGGATAAAATTGGCATGGACGTCGGAGACGCGCGCGGCGCCGACGCGGCAGTTTTTCAGGCCGGCTGCGTCGATGAGTTGACCGGCCTTGCCGCCGGTGGGATTGCGGAAGATGCAGCCGGCGCTGGCACCGGCCGGCTGCGAGGATTTGCGTCGGGCCGCGTAGTCGCGGGTGCGTTGCAGGACGTCGTTGGAAACGTTGGGTGCACCGCGGAAGACCGCGGACAGCGCGTAGTGCGAACGCAGCAGCGGAACGCTGCGGTAGTGCACCTCGAGATCGCGCGGTGTTTTCTCGAAAATGTTCCCTTCGTGATCAGCGTAGCGCAAGGACTCGACTTGATCGAAGGCCTCCACCCCCATGGCGCCGGCATTCATGCGCAAGCAGCCGCCCACGTCACCGGGAATGCCTTCCATCCACTCGAAGCCGGCCAGACCGGCCGTGACCGCCGCGCCGCTCAGCGCCTTCAAGCGCACGCCGACGCCGGCACGGAGGGTGTCTCCCTCGACGGCAAACTCGCCAAAAACCCCCCGGCGGAGACGGACCACGACGCCGGTCAAGCCGCCTTCGCGTACGATGAGATTCGAGCCGCGGCCGATGACCATCAAAGGAATCCCCGCTTCATGCGCGGTCCGCGCCAGTTCGCAAAAGCCTTCTTCGGTTTCGGGTTCCAACCAGAACTGCGCCGGCCCGCCGACGCGCATGGTAGTGTGCTTGGACAGCGGCTCGTAAAGGCGGGCCAGACCCGGGCCCATGGCCGCGCGCAGTTTCTCCAGCGCTTGCAGATCTCCGGCCAGAGCCGTGCCTTGCTCGTGGATATTACCGGCGCCGAGGGTGACCAAGAGGTCGCCCTGACGCAGGAGCCGCCCGGCTTCGCGACCGGCTGCACCGCGCTCGGCGACATAAACCGCGTGCGGGGCTCCTGCAGCCAGCGCGGCGTCGGCCAGGATTTGTCCGCTGACGCCGGGAATGGGCTGTTCGCTGGCGGGGTAAACGTCCGTCACCACCACCGCATCGGCCAGCGCGAGCGCGCGACCGAAGTCGTCACGCAAGGCCTGGGTGCGCGTGTAGCGGTGCGGTTGGAAAAGCAGAACAACGCGCGCGCGGCCGGTATCGCGCGCGGCCCGCACCACGGCGGCGATCTCCGTGGGATGGTGACCGTAGTCATCAACCAACAGGAAATCCTCCGAACGATAAACCACCTCGAAGCGGCGGCGCGCGCCGCGGAACCCCTCGAGCGCGGCCACGCACTTGGTGAGATCGAGACCAAGCTCGGCGGCGAGGGCCAGCACGGCGGTGGCATTGAGCGCGTTGTGCTCGCCGGGGACGTTGAGTCTCACGCGGGCGAGTTCGGCGCCGTCACGCCGGAAACTGAAGGTCGAAGTGAAATCGGCACTTTGAAAGCCGTCGTAAGAATAGGTTCCGGTCCGCCCGTAGGAAACCGCGCGCGGGCGGGCGGCGCACACGCGTACAGCGCCGGGATCGTCAGCGCAGTAGAAAATTTTCCCGACGGTCTGGTCGAGCAGCGTGCCGAAGGCGGCGTCGATGGCCGCGAGATCCGCGTAGTGGTCGAGGTGCTCGGGTTCGAGATTGAGCACGATGGTGTGCTCCGGGTGGTAAAGAACGATGGTGCCGTCGCTCTCGTCACCCTCGGCCACGAAATGTTCGCCGCCGGCATCCCAGCGGGCGTTGGTGCCGAGGATGGGAATTTCCGCGCCGACGTAGTGGGAAGGATGCGCCCCCGCCGCGCGCAGCACGTGGGCCGCCATGGCGGAGACGGTCGTCTTGCCGTGCATGCCGGCGACAAGAATGCCTTTTTTGCCGAGCATGAGTGCGGCCAGCGCCTCGGCGCGGCGGACCATCGGCTTGGCCAGGCGCTGCGCCGCGTCAAACGCCGGATTGCCTTCGCGGATGGCCGACGAATAAATGACCAACTGCGCGTCCACCACGTCCTCCGCGCGCTGCGGCGTGTGAAATTCCAGCCCGAGCGATTGCAGACGTTTGACCTCCACCGTATCGACCTTGTCGGATCCGCTCACTTGGTGGCCCAGCGCCAGCAACAACCCGGCGATGCCACTCATCCCGGACCCTGCCACCCCGATGAGATGAATCCGGCGCGGCGACCCGTGCAACATTTCTGCCAGTTCCGGTGTGTTCATTGCGCGGCCTCCGTCATGATCGCGGCGACCCGCTCCGCCGCGTCGCGCGGAGCCAGCGTCCGGGCGGCCGAAGCCATGGTCTCCAAAGTCTCAGGAGATCCCAGCAGAGAACGCAGAAGCAGCGCGAGACTTTCCGCGCTGGCCCCGCGCTCGGCGACAATCTTGGCCGCACCCGTGCGCGCGTAAATTTCCGCGTTGAGTCGCTGGTGGTCCTCGGCCGCGTGGGGATAGGGAATAAGCACGGCGGGCAGCCCGAACCACGCCAACTCGCCCAGACTCGCCGCCCCGGCGCGTGAGACGGCGAGGTCGGCCGCGGGATAAACGTCCTGCATACGGTCGCAAAACGGCAGCACCGCGCACGGCACGCCGGCGGCCTCGTAGGCACCGCGCACCGCGTCGACTTCGCGTTCGCCGGCCAGATGAATGACCTGCAAGCCGGCGCCGGCCAGATGCGGGGCGGACTGCGAGAGCAGCGCGTTGATGCCGGCCGCGCCTTGGCTGCCGCCCATGACGAGCAAAGTCGTGCGGTCGGGTGCCAGCCCGAGGCGGCGGCGCGCTTCCTCGCGCGGCGGGACATCGACGGACAACTCGCGCCGGATCGGCGTGCCGGTCACGCACGTCGGACGTCCCCCGAAGTGCCGCGCACACTCGTCGAAACCGAGCAGAACGGCACGGCAGAAGCGCGCGGCGAGGCGGTTGGCTTTGCCGGGGATGGCGTTCGACTCGTGAAGAAAGGCGGGGATGCCGCGCCGGCGCGCGGCGATGAGCGGGGCGATGCTGGTGAAGCCGCCCATACCGAGCACGGCATCGGGGCGGGCGCCCTCGTAGGTTGCGCCGCACTGTTTCAAGCTGGCCCTCAAGCGCCGGAGGAAAGTGACGAGGGCCGGCGAAAAAAACGAAGGCAGGCCGATGGAGGGCAACTTTTCCCGGGCCAGATCGGGGTGATTGCGCAGGGCGCGGGCGTCGACTTCTTTTTCCGAGACAAAGAGCAGGACCTCATGCCCTTGCCCTCGCAACACCTCGGCCACCGCCAGTCCCGGGAACAAATGGCCCCCGGTCCCCCCGCATGCGATGGCGAATTTCATGGGATCAGAAACGGACAGCCAGACTGGTGGCCGGCACGGCGCGCACGCGCGGCACGGAGAGGCGGCGCCCCTGGCGGTGGATATTGAGGAGGATACCGACCAGCATCATCGACACGGCGAGATTACTGCCGCCGTAGCTGATAAACGGCAGCGGCATACCCTTGTTCGGCAGCAGTGAGGTGGTAACCCCGATATTGATGGCAGCCTGCAGAGTGATGGCGATGGTGATACCGAATCCGAGCAACATACCAAAACGATCCCGCGCGTTCATGGAAATAAGCACGCCGGCCAGCAAGATGAGCAAAAAACAAAAAACGGTCAGCAAGGTGAAACGCAATCCCAACTCCTCCCCGATCATGGGAAAAATAAAGTCGGTGTGGGCGTAGGGCAAATAGAGCATTTTCTGCCGCCCCTCCCCCAACCCCAGTCCCGACACCCCGCCGACGCCGAAGGCCAGCATGGCCTGCCATTGCTGCAACCCCTCGTCCAATTTGAACTTCTCCGGATCAAGAAAAGCCATGAAGCGCGCCAAGCGTTCCTTGATCGTGAAAATGGCGAAAGCCAGTCCGGCGAAACCCGCCAACAGCACCGGCACCAACCACCGCAGGCCCGTGCCGGCGACAAACATGACGGAGAGCGTCGTCGCCCCGATCAAGGCCGTCGCCCCGAGATCCACTTCCAGCACGATCAGACCCATCATGGCGCCCACCACCCCCAGCGGGTAAATGAACCCGCGCAGGAACTCCTTGGACTCCGCCTCGTAACGATGGAACCACCATGCGAGAAAAACCAGCGCGGCCACTTTCGCGAGTTCGCTCGGTTGGAAGCTGGCGAAACCGAGATTGATCCAGCGCCAAGAGCCGTTGATTTTCATCCCGATCGGCGGGACAAAGCACAGGATAAGCAGCACCACGGCCAGCCCGTAAAGCCAAGGCCACAACCGCGCCCACCAACGGTAATCGAGCAGCGCCGCCGCCACCATGGCCGCCGCGCCGATGACCAGCCACAAGGTCTGCCGCTTGAGGAAATAATACATATCCCCCCGGCTGTCGCGGGCGAAGGCACCCGTGCTGAGCAGCATGACCACCCCGATGGCCAACAGGCTCAGAACCGACAGAATGAGGATATAAGCGGTGCGGCGCGGCATCGCGGCAAGATCAGTTCGCTTTTTTCGGTATCTTCAATTCCTGGCCAATCTGCAACTTGGTCGGATCCTCGATCGCGTTCAGGGTCAGCAACGATTGATAGCTGACGCCGAATTTCTTGGCGATTTTGTAAGGGTTGTCCCCTTTCTCGACCTTGTAGCTACCAGGCACGGGACCCGTCGTCGCCGCCGGGGCTGGCGCCTCCTTCTTCACCACCGCCGGCACGGCGGATGACTTAGTCGCGGTCATCACCAGCGCCGGGGCGGCTGGCCCCGCGGCCGGGGCCGTCGGCACCGAATCGCTCGTTACCAGCGGCAACGGCTCGTCGGCGTCACCGGCCTGCCGCACCGGTTGAGCCGGGACAACCGGCACAGCTGGAGCGGCCTCCGCGGCGGCCGAGGTGCCGGTCGCCTGCGCGATGCGGTCGGAGAGGTTGGCCAGGAGGTTGGTGCTCTTGCGCGCGTTGATGTGGTTGAAGGCGTAGATGCCGCCGACAGCCACCACGTGGAGGATGAGCACGACCATGAAAGCGTGCGAGAGCTTCATGTTCGGTTCCGTCTCGTAGTAGTCGTCGTCATGACCGCGCGCAGCCCGCGCCGAGGCGCGGACCACTTTGCGGCCGCGGGATTTGGCCGTCAGTTTGCTGAACAGTGGTATTTTCATGTGTGTTTTTATCGGGGTTGGAGTTGATGGATGAGTTGTCTGAAGAGATCACCGCGTTCCTCGTAGCTGCGGAACATGTCGAAGGAAGAAGTGCCCGGGGAAAAAAGGACGGTGTCGCCGGGCCGGGCCAACTCGTGCGCGCGGGCCACCGCGTCTTCGAGCGAGCCGACCGGATGGCACGGCACGCCCGCTGCCCAGTCGCGCGCGATCGACTCGCGCATCTCGCCGATGAGCACGGCGTCGTGCGCGCGCTCCGCGACCAAGTCCGCGACCGGCGCGAAATCGAAACCTTTGTTCTTCCCGCCGGCCATGAGCACCACGCCGCCCGTCTGGCCGCGCAGGGCTTGGGTCAGCGCGTCGAGATTGGTCGATTTGGAGTCGTTGATCCACGTCACGCCGCCGATCTCGCGCACGAACTCGCAGCGGTGCGGCGGCGGGGCGTAGGCCCGGGCGCCGGACAACATGGACGAAAGATCCGCCCCGAGAGACCAACCGGCGCCAAGGGCCGCCATCAAATTCTCCGCGTTGTGCGGTCCGCGCAGGCGCGTCTCCGAAAGAGCGATGACCGGAGCCCCGCGGTGGAGGATCATGTCGCCTGCGCCGAGGGTGAAGTCGGCTTCGACCGCGCGCGCGGCAGTGAACGTGACCCGCCGCGCGCGCAGGGCCGGCAGCTCCGCGCACGCGTTGACCACGGCATAATCGTCCGCCGTCTGGCGGTCGAAAATGCGCAGTTTGGCCGCGCGGTAGGCAGCCGCGTCCGGGTAGCGGTCCAGATGGTTTGCGCTGAAGTTGGTCCAGACCGCAACCCGGGGATGAAAAGTGTCGATCGTTTCGAGTTGAAACGAGCTGATCTCGACGACCACGGCATCGAGCGAAGCGCTGCGCGCGGCCACCTCGCTGAAGGGCAGACCGATGTTGCCGCAGGCCTCGGCGCGCAAGCCGGCCGCGCCGAGCAGCGCGGCGGTCAGGCCGGTCGTCGTCGTCTTGCCATTGGTCCCGGTCACGGCCACCACCGGGCAGCGGCAACTGCGGAAGGCCAGCTCGATTTCACCGAGGAGAGGTATGCCGGCCTCGACCGGCCTCAGCGCGAGCGGCACCCCGGGATCGATCCCGGGGCTGAGCACCGCGAAGTCAAACTCCTGCACGCAGCGCAACGCGTCGTTCCCCAAAACGACGCGTGCGCCACGCGAGGAAAGCAGTTCGGCCGTGTCCCGCCGCGGGGCCGGGTCGCCGGAATCGAGCACGGTGACCCGCGCGCCGGAATCGAGCAGCAGGCGCGCGGCCGCCTCGCCGCTCCGGCCGAGACCGAGCACCGCCGCATGTTTGCCGGTGTAGTCCATGGCAATCACCGCAGTTTCAAAGTGGCCAGCCCGAGGAGGGCGAAAACGATCGAAAGGATCCAGAAACGCACGATGACCGTGCTTTCTTTCCATCCGCTCAGTTCGAAATGATGGTGCAGCGGCGACATCTTGAAGATGCGCTTGCCGGTCAACTTGAAGCTGGCCACCTGCAGAATGACCGAGCCGGCTTCGAGGACAAAGACGCCGCCGATGAGCGCCAAGAGCAGTTCCTGCTTGGCCGAGATGGCCACCACGCCGAGCAATCCGCCGATGGCCAGCGAACCGGTGTCGCCCATGAAAACGCGCGCCGGGTGGCAATTCCACCAGAGGAAGCCGAGCGAGGCGCCGACCAGCGCGGTGCAGATGACGGCCAACTCGCCGGAAAAAAGAACGAACGGGATCTGGAGGTATTGGGCGATTTTGACATTGCCCGCCGCGTAGGTCAGCACGGCGAATCCGAAAGCCGCCGTCGCGGTGCAACCGGCGGCCAGGCCGTCGAGACCATCGGTCAGGTTGACCGCGTTGGACGCGCCGACGATGACGAAGAGGTAGAGGAAAAACGTGAAAATCCCGAGGCTTTGGATGATCGGTTCCTTGTAGAACGGGACATAAAGCTGCGAGGCCTGCGGGGAGAGCGTCGGCTCCCACGCGAAGAACGCGGTGATCATCGCGGCCAGCACGCACTGCAGGGCGAACTTGAGGCGGCTGCTGATGCCATCGGAAGATTTTTTCGTGACCTTGAGGTAGTCGTCGACGAAGCCGAGCGCACCGAGATAGACGACGGTGAAGAGACAGAGCCAGACGAGCGGGTTGGTCAGGCGCGCCCAGAGCAAGGTGGCGACGATGACCGCGCCGAGCAGGAGCACGCCTCCCATGGTTGGGGTGCCGGCTTTGCCGCCGTGCAACTCGTGCAGACGGTGCACTTCCTCCTGCGAGCGGATCGGCTGGCCGAGCTTCAGCGAGATGAGGCGACGGATGACCCAGTTGCCGAAGATGAGGCTGAACAAAAACGCCGTCACCCCCGCGGCCAGCGCTCGGAATGTGATGTATTGGAAAACATTGAATCCCTTGAGCAGGTCGGAACCGGATTCCTTGCCCAGATCAGCGATGAGGTAGAGGTAGTAAAGCATCAGGCAAAATCCTCCAGCACCCGTTCCATGCGCGCCGCGCGGCTGCCCTTGATGACTACCGCGTCGCCGGGCCGCGCCAGTTCCTGCAACAAGCGCGCGGCTTCCGCGGTGTCGGTCGCCTGCCGCACGTCGCCGACTCCGGACGCCGCGGCTTGTTCGGCCATCGGCGCGGTCTCCGGTCCCACCGTGATGAGCACGTCCATGGTTGCCGCAGCGGTGCGCCCGACGCGGCGGTAGCCTTCGCCGGCGTAATCGCCGAGTTCGCCCATGCGACCAAGCACGGCGAAACGGCGGCCGCCGCCGGGCAAGCCGCGCAAGGCATGCATGGCCGCTTCCATCGAATCCGGGTTGGCGTTGTAGCTGTCATCGAGCACGGTGACGCCACGCACATCGAGGCAGGCCAATCGCCGGGCGGAAAGTTTGGTCGCAGCCAGACCCGAAGCGCACTCGCGCGGGGAGAGCCCGAGTTCCAATCCGGCAGCCACCGCCAACAGCGCATTACGTACCATGTGCTCGCCGGTCACCGGCAGGTGCGCGGCGGTCTTCTCGCCTCCGCAGACCAGTTCGAAATCCAAACCATGCACCGAGGGACGCAGTTGCTCCGCGCACGGGGCGCCGTCCGCGCCGGCCCGGACCACGCGCGCCTTGGTGCGGGCGGCCAGCGAGGGCGTGAACTCGTCGGCGTCGGGCAGAATGAGCACACCGTCCGGCCCCAGCGCTTCCCCCAGCATGCCTTTCTCGCGGGCGATGGCTTCGCGCGAGCCGAGAAATTCAATGTGGGCCACCCCGATGTTGGTGATGATCCCGATGTGCGGGCGCGCCAGACGCGTCAAAGCCGCGATTTCCCCGGGGCGATTCATGCCGATCTCCCACACGCACACTTCGTCAGTCGGGTGCGCCGAGAGAATGGTCAGGGGCAGACCGATGTGGTTGTTGAGGTTGCCCTCAGTCTTGTTGACGGCAAATTTCGTCGCGGCCACCGCGGCCGTGAAATCTTTCGTGCTCGTCTTGCCGTTGCTGCCGGTCAGGCATACCACGCGCGCCGTGAGTTTGTCGCGATACCAGGAAGCCAGCCGGTGCAGCGCGACTTGAGTGTCGTCGACCCGGACGAGCGGGAAGCCCGCGGGCACGTCGGCAATTTCCCGCGCCACCACCGCGCCCGCCGCACCCGCTGCCGCGGCAGCATTGACGAAAGCATGCCCGTCGAAATTTTCCCCCTGCAAAGCCCAGTAAAGGTCACCTGCCTGCAACGTGCGCGTGTCTTTCGAGACGGACGTCACCGCCACGGCGCCGTCGCCGCACAGCAGCACACCGCCGCACGCGGCCGCGATGGTCTGGAGCGCCGCGGCCTCCATGGTCAGGCCGCCCTCCCGCGGATGGCCGCCGTCGCCTCGGCCGCATCGTCAAACGGCACGCGGCGTCCCGCTGTTTCTTGATAGTCCTCGTGCCCCTTGCCCGCGATGAGGACGATGTCTCCCGCCTCCACCAGTGCCACCGCGCGACGGATAGCGGCACGGCGGTCGGTGATCGTCTCATGATTTTTCCCGACCAAGGACGCGGTGATCTCGCGGCAGATGGCGTCCGGATCCTCGCTGCGCGGATTGTCGGAGGTGACAATGCACCAGTCGGACAATTCCTCGGCCGCACGTCCCATCGGTCCGCGTTTGGCCCGATCGCGGTCGCCGCCACAGCCGAACACGGTGATCAGCCGCGACGGTTGGAGGGCGCGCAGGGTGCGCAGCACGTTCTCCAGCGCATCCGGGGTGTGCGCGTAATCGACAAAGACACGGAAGGACTTCGGACCCGGCACCATCTCGAGGCGGCCGGGGACCTGCGGGGCGTTTTTCAGCGCATCGACCGACTTGCGCACGTCGTGGCCGAGAGCCTGCATGGAAGCCAGCGCGGCCAGCGAGTTGTAGACATTGAACGGCCCGAAGAGCGGCAACCGCACGAGGTAGCTGCGGCCACCGGCTTGCAGCGTGTATTGCGTGCCATGCAAGTCGGTGCGGAGGTCGGCGGCGCGGAACATGGCATTCGACGACTGGCCGTAGGTGATGGTCGCGACGCGCGGGCCGAACTCGTCGAGCAGGCGGCGGCCGTAGCGGTCGTCGATGTTGATGACCGCCGTGCCGCGCTTGTGCGGTTGGACGGCGAGATGCTCGAAGAGCCGCGCTTTGGATGCGAAATAGGCCTCCATCGTCCCGTGGTAGTCGAGATGGTCCTGCGTGAGATTGGTGAAAACGGCCGCGTCGAATTCCACGCCGCGCACGCGGTCCTGGTCGAGAGCGTGGCTGGAGACTTCCATCACGGCCGCGCGGCAATTGATGTCGCGCATCTCACGCAACAGTTCCTGCACGTCGGCGGACTCCGGCGTGGTGCGGGCCGCGGGCAATTCGCGAGGGCCAATGACGTAGCGCACCGTGCCGATCAGTCCGCAAGGACGGTCGGCGACGTCGAGCAGGTGCTTGAGCAGGAAGGAGACCGTCGTCTTGCCGTTCGTGCCGGTCACCCCCGCGGTCTGCAGTTGCAGCGAAGGATGCCCGTAGAAAACAGCCGCGGCATCAGCCAACGCGGCGCGCGGATCGGCCACGCGGATAACCGTGGCGCGCGGAACCTCGAGGTCGCCGGCGGTGATGACCGCGGAGGCGCCTTTTTCCACCGCCTCGAGGATGAAGCGCACCCCGCCGGCGGCATCGTCGCCGGTGCGGCCCGGAGTGACGCTGGGCAGCGCGACGAAAAGCGTGTCGGGTCCGGCTTGCCGTGAGTCATAGGTCAGCGCCTTGATTTCACGGGCGGATGGACCGTCGACGCGGAGCGGCGGGGTTGGCAGGGCGGCGATGATTCTTTCGAGTTGCACGGCGTCAATTCATGTCCGGTCCGAAAGGCACCAACGCGATTGTCGTGCCGTCCGTCGATCCGGGTTCCGGCACGAGGTCGAGGTGGCGAACCATGGATTCGCCGATGCGCGAGAAAATCGGGGCGGCCACCGTGCCGCCGTAGTTGCGGCCGCCTGGCGTGCGGGCGTCGTCGATCAGCACGATGCCGGCCACCTCGGGGTCATTGGCCGGGAAGTAGCCGGCGAAGGAAACCACGTATTTGCCCGGGGTGTAACCGCCCTTCGGATCGACGCGCTGGGCGGTGCCCGTCTTGCCGGCCACGCGAAAGCCGGGAATGGCGGCCTGACGCGCCGTGCCGCGTTCGCCGACCACGTCCTCGAGGGAAGCGGCCACTTTGGCTGCGGTGTCCTCGGAAATGACACGCCGCACGACCTGCGGGCGGAAACCAACCACTTCGCGCCCATCCCGGTCGTGCACGGAACGCACGATCTGCGGGAGCATCATGTTTCCGCCATTGGCCACTACCGACATGGCCATGACGATCTGCAGCGGTGTCACCGCGATCTCGTGGCCCATGGGAACGCGCGTGATGGACAGGCCGGTCCAGCGGTGGCGCGGACGCACCAAGCCGGGGATCTCGCCGGGCAAACCGAGGTTGGTGCGTTCGCCGAAGCCGAAGCGGCGGATGTATTCGTGGAACGTGTCGGCCCCGATGTGCATGGCAATCTTGGCGCATCCGATGTTGGAAGACTTGACCATGATGTCGTGCACGTTGAGGCGGCCGTAGCCGTGCACGTCTTTGAGTGTCTTGCCGGCGTAGGCGAAGCGTCCGTTCTCGCAGTGGAATTCGCTTTGCGGGGTGACCGCGCCTTCGTTGAGCGCGGCGGAGATGACCACAATCTTGAAGGTCGAACCGGGTTCGAACATCTCGATGATGGCGCGGTTTTTCTTGGCCTCGTCGGGCGTGTTGTTGTGGTCGTTGGGATTGAGGGCCGGCTGCGTGGCCATGGCGAGGATCTCGCCGGTGCGGGGGCGGACGAAGACCGCGGTGATCATGTTCGGGTTGAGCCGCTCATAGGCCTCGGCCAGCTCGCGCTCGACGATGGCCTGCAAATCCATGTCGATGGTCAGGTTGACGTTCATCCCGTTGCGCGCAGGGCGCTCGAGCCCGCGGTAAGCGACGATTTCGCGTCCGGTGCGGT
Organism: Chthoniobacterales bacterium; assembly: GCA_040880825.1. Classification (GTDB taxonomy): domain Bacteria; phylum Verrucomicrobiota; class Verrucomicrobiia; order Chthoniobacterales; family JACTMZ01; genus JACTMZ01. The sequence continues at coordinate 15,391 of JBBEEK010000058.1, read as the reverse complement.
CGCGCTCGGTGTAAACGAAGCCCTCCTCGCCGCGCAGGTAAGGCTCCATCATCATCTCCACCCCCTGGATGCCGCGGCCCTCGTGGTCGAGGAAACCGACGACGTGCCCGAGCATGCTCTCGTTCGGGTAATGCCTTTTGGGCTGGCGCTCGTAGAGCAGACCGCGCAAGCGCGCGGCGATCGTTTCTTCTTTCAGTGCGGCCACGGTCATGGCCGGGACCTCGTGCTGCACCACGATGTGAGGGCGTTCGGAGGCAATGCGCGCGGCGATTTCGTCGTGCGGCAATTCAAGATGACGCGAAAGAATTTCGGCCAACTTCGGGCGGTCCGTGATCAGCGTGCCATCGGCCACTACCTTGTAAATAGGGACATTGTCGGCCAGGACCTCGCCGTTGACATCGGTGATTTTGCCGCGCTCGGCCGGCACCGCTTTTTTTCGGGCCGTGGCGTTGGCCGCCATGCGCCGGTAATCCTCGTGCATGCCGACCTGCAGGTGAATGAGGCGCCCCGAGTAGATGCTGAGAATGACCGCAAAGAAGATGCAGACCAACCCGGCGCGACGATGCATGTCACGGTTCACGGCAAGGCCTCCTCTCCCGCCAGGACGGGCACCGGCAGGGCGGCCGCCGCGGAGGTGTGCACCCGCAGGCGCGTCAGCCGCGAGTCCTGAACGGGAATCATCTCGATCAGACCCTCCTGACGCCGCCGCTCGAGAGCAGGCCGCGAGGTCAGGCGCATGATTTCATTGCCCGCCACCTTGATCTTCTCGTCGAGGTCGGCCAGCGCGTGCTCGAGGTCCCGGCAACGGTCGCCCTCGACCTTGAGCTTGTGCTTCATGTGGACGAAGCACAGGCCGAGCGAGCCCAGCAAGGTCACCACCACGACCCAACGCATGAGCGGGCCGAGCGGCAGGGTGTTCTCGCGGCGCACCCGGCTCATGCCGTCACCTCCCGCCGCACCGGCAAGATTTCCACCGCGCGCAGACGCGCCGAGCGGGCCCGCGGGTTGCGCCCCGTCTCGGCGGCGTCCGCGGCCAACGGTTTGCGCGTCAAATCGAGGAACCGCCAATCCGGGTTGGGCCGCGGCGCCGGCCACTCGGGCCGGTCGAGCCACTGCTCGCTGCCGGCGCGGAAGAACGTTTTGACCAGGCGGTCTTCCAGCGAATGGAAGGTGATGACCACAAAACGCGCGCCGGCCCGCAGCAGCGGAGGGATGGTGACAAGGGCGCGACGCAAGGCGCCGAGCTCGTCGTTGACCGCGATGCGCAAGGCTTGAAAAACGCGCGTGGCCGGATGCACGCGGCCGCGGCGGCCGAGGATTTTCTCGATGAGCGCGGCCAGGTGCCCGGTGCGCGTGAAGGGCAGTCGCTCGCGCTCGGCGACGATGGCGCGCGCCACGCGCCGGGCCTGCGGCTCTTCGCCGTATGCCCGGAAGATCCCGACCAGCTCCGCTTCGGTGGCCGTGTTGACCAGCAAGGAGACCGGCTGGCCCGCCGAGGGATCCATCCGCATATCCAGCGGGCCGTCGTGGCGAAAGCTGAAACCGCGCTCCGGAACGTCGAGTTGCCGGGAGGAAACCCCGAGGTCGAGCAACGCGCCGTCAAAGGGCGCCGCAGCGCAGACCTCCGGGAGGTCCGCCGCATCAGCGAAGTTGCCGTGCACGGCGAGAAAGCGGTCGCCGAAAGCCGCCAGACGCTGCGCGGCGTGGGCCAGCGATTCACGGTCGCGATCGAGGCCGACCACGCGCGCCCCGGCCTCGAGCAGGGCCTCGCTGTGCCCCCCGCCCCCGAGCGTGCCGTCGAGAAAAACCCGGCCGGGCGCCGGGCAGAGCAAGGCCGTCACTTCTTCGCGCAGCACGGACTCGTGCCAGACAGACCCTTCAGGGTTTGCGCGGGGATGTTTTTTTGCGGAGGCCGAATTGCTCATAAACTGTGCGGACGCGGAGGCGAAGGCAGATCGCGCCTTCCGCCCGGCCTTCCGCGTCTTTTTTTGCGGAGAAACCGAAGGCGAATTTGCGGCCTTGTTTTGCCATGCGTGTTTGCGGTCGTCGTGCGGGGGTCGGGGGCGGTTCGCGCGGCGGTGGTTACAGGCCGACTTCTCCCGCCACCCGGCGGAAGACCTCGTCCTCTTCGGCCGTGGCGGCCGCCCAACGTTGCGCGTTCCAAACTTCCATGCGGCTGTGGCTGCCGATGAGCACCACTTCGCCGTCAAGCCCGAGGCGCCGGCAGTATTCCTCGGGCAACAAGACGCGGCCCTGCTTGTCCACGGACACGAGCTGGGCCAGCGCATAAAAACGCCGGATAAATTTGCGACGGTCGGCCGGCGCGATCGACGGGTTGGCTTCGACGTCGGTCTTGACGCGGTCGAATTCCACCGGCGGAAGGATCATGAGGAAACTCCCCGCCGGATCCGGCACCGCAAAAAATTCCCCCCCCGCGGGACCCCGCCAGCGTGACGGAATAGTCACCCGGTGCTTGGCGTCCACCGCGTGGCGAAACTCTCCGGCGTAAACCGCTGGCACTGGTGTGGATTTGGACATTTTCAGGGATGTGGGGCCATTTTGCACCACTTTGACCCACTTTAAACCACCGAGGGGCCTCAGGGGTCAACCCCTTTGAGAGAAAAAACTGAAAAAATTCCTTCCGTGCCGCGGCCCGAGAAACTCTTCTCAATCCCCCCGCTGCACCACTTCCCACACCACCTTGACGCACGAGGCGGCCTCGCGCACCGCGTGGACACGGAAAATGGCCACCCCGCGTCGCACCCCGGCCGCCACGCAGGCCCAGGTGCCGGGGTCTCGCTCGCGCGGGTCGGGCAAGCCGAGCACCTCGCCGATCACCGTCTTGCGCGAAACCGGCATCAAAACCGGCCGCCCCAGCGCCACCACGCGCGCGGTGTCGTTGAGCAAGCGTAGGTTGTCCGCCCGCTGCTTGGCGAAATCCAATCCCGGATCGAGGATCATCGATTCCCGCGGCAGGCCCGCCTGCACGGCCAATTCCATTTTGCCGGCGAAGAATCGCAACTCTTCCGCCACCACATCGCGCCACGCCACGTGGGTGTGCGCGACCTTGGGTGCACCGACCGAGTGCATGATGAGCAACGCCGCCCCGTGCCCGGCCGCGAGACGCGCGTTCGTATCGTCCGGCAACGCCCCCATGTCGTTGAGCAATTCAGCCCCCGCCGCCAGCAACGGCCCGGCGACTTCCGGGCGCCACGTGTTGACCGACAACAACGGCGGGGCCAACTGCACACCGTCGCGCCGCGGCCAGTCCGCGCGCTCCGCGAGGAAACGCTCCACGAACGGCCGCACCCGTCGCACTTCTTCCTCCGGCGTGACCGCCACGCGGTCTGTTCGCGCGCTCTCCCCGCCGGCGTCGATGATATCCGCGCCGTCCGCCACCATCTGCCGCGCGCGGGCCAGCGCTTCGTCGAGCGAGATCGTCCCATCGCTGCTGAAAGAGTCATCATTCAGATTGATGATGCCCATGACCAACGGTCGCCGCGGAAATTCGATCACACGGTCTTGGCAGAGCAGGCGCATGGCGCGCATGCTGCGCCACCGTTTACCGGTCGGCAAGCGCCGCGCCGTCTCTGCTTGAGCGACACCGCGATCTCGTCCAACCTGTCCAGAGCGCGTCCGCCATGCAATTCATCGAATCCGTCTACCACCGGCTGCGGCGTCACCCCAAACGGATCGTCTTCCCCGAAGGCGAAAACCCACGCGTCATCCGCGCCGGCCGGCGCTTCTATGAACTCGGCCTCGGTGTGCCCATTCTTATCGGACGACGCGCCGTGATCGAGGAAACAGCCCGCGGGGAAAAAATTCCCTTCGACCACATCGGCGTGATCCATCCGGAAAGCTCCGGCGACCTGCCCGACTTCTGCCGTTTTCTCGAGACCCTCGAACGCTACAAGAAACTCGGCCTGACCAACGCACGCGCCATTCTGCTCAACCCGAATTACTACGCCGCCATGATGGTGCAATACGGCCGGGCCGACGGCGTGGTCGGCGGCATCGGCTCGGCCACCGGCGCCCTGCTGCGCCCGCTGCAACGCGTGGTTAAACCCGCCCGCGGCCACCTCGTCCACAGCTGCGTGGTGGCCGATACGGGCCGCGAAGAGATCGGTCACCACGGCGTGCTCGTCCTCGCCGACTGCGGCGTCATTCCCTCCCCCGACACCCGGGAACTCGCCACCATCGCGCTGCAAGCGGCCCATCTCGCACACCAACTCACCGGCGAAACCCCGCGCGTCGCCCTGCTCAGCCACTCGACCAAAGGCAGCGCCGTAACCCGCGACACGGAGAAAGTCGCCGCCGCCGCCGCCTTGGCCCGCCAACACGCGCAAGAGCGGCATCTCGACGCCGAAATCGACGGCGAACTGCAAATCGACGCCGCGCTGCAACCGGTCGCCGCGCGCATCAAGGGCGCCTCGGGACCGGTGGCCGGACGCGCCAACGTCCTCGTCTTTCCCGACCTCAACAGCGGGCACATCGCCGGCCGCCTCGTCGGCATCCTTGGCGCGCATGCCTACGGACAAATCCTCACCGGGCTGACCAAACCGGCCGCCGACGTCTCGCGGGTCGATGATGTCGAGACCATCACCGCCGTCGCCGCCATCGTCGGATTGCAGGCCATCGAAATGCGCCGCCTGCAGGAAATGGCCAAGGAAGATAAAAAGAAAAACATTTCCTGACCGCACTCAAGCCGTCCGCGTGCCTTCGAGGATCTCCAGCGTGCGCCGCACGTTTTCCGCCAGCGAACACTGCGCGGCCGCCGCACGACATGCTTCCTCTGCGGCCGCGGCCCGCCCGTCCTCCGCCCAATAACGCAGCGCCGCCGCCAACGCGACCACATCGTGCGGCTCCCGCACGACCGATCCCGTCACCCCCTCGCCGAGGATCTCCGCGCACCCGTTGGCCGCAGTCGTGATGACCGGACGCCCCATGGCCAGAGCCTCGAGGCACGCATTGCTGAATGGGTCATAGACCGTCGGCAGAATGAACACGTCCGCCGCCGCCAAGAGCGGACGCACATCCCGTTGCGGGCCGAGGCCCACCACCCCGGGCGCCCGGACGTCGCGCTCCGGGCCGCGTCCGGCCACGACCAACTTGGCCTCGGGCAAACCGCAATCAGCCAGGGCTGCCACCGCGAAACGCAACCCTTTGCGCTTCCAACCGGTCCCGGCGAAAGCCGCGAGGAAGGCATCCTCCGGCAAGCCCAGCATTTGCCGCGCCGCCTTCCGTTCCGGCGCACCGGCGGCGAAATCCTCCGGCAGCCCGTTGCGCACGAGGTGCACGCGCTCCGGCGGATACGTGGAGAATGCGGCAATCTCGCGCGCCACCATGTTCGAATTCACGATGACCGCGCCGGTGTCGCCCGCGGTGAAGCAATGCTTCTCGAGTTGCAGCATGTGGCGCTGCTTGGGTAGGAGCGCGCGCAGGCGCGTTTCCCAAGCCGGATCGTAGACCGCGCGCCGCTCCCGCCACGAGGCCAGCATACCGTCACCAGCGCGGTAGCAATCGGCCGCGAAAAGGCGTTCCATGCTAAAAACCGCTCCGCCATCCCACGACGCGCGCCACCGCGCCACAGCGCGGGCGAATCGCCACGGCCCGCGCGCCGGCAATGTGAGTTGCGGCAAGCCGCCGAGCGCGTCGTCCGGCCACGGCCGGTCGTTGACCAGCAACACCTCGCGTCCCGTAGCGCGCGCGGCCGCCGCAAAACGCGCGAGAAATTTCTCCGCACCCCCGGTCGGCGAAAAACCGCGCCGCACCAGCGCGAGCGGGCGCGCCGCGCTCACAGCGCGCCCCCCGAGATTTCGATGATTTCCGGCACCTCGCGGTCGCCCTCGGCCGCGCCGTCGGACAACGGACCGCCGGACGGCGCGAAAAGAACGAACCCGCGGTCCAGACCGCGCGGCGGCAGCGACGAGCGCCAGTTTGCCAAACCCGGGAACGGCGGCGGCGGCTCGGGCCACTGGCCTTGGCCCATCAAGGTCGATTGCTCGTCGACCGCCATGGAGCGCGCGTCCTCGCCGGTTGCCGACCACGCCTCGAGTTGCGCCCAGCCGCGCGGCTCGAACTCCAGTCGATAAGGCGGCAACTCCTCGCCGAGCGGCGCGGGCAGCAATCCGCGCCAGCCCCGCGCCGTGGCGAAACCGGGCCGCACAAGCGAACCGATCCCGGCCAGCGGTTGGTATTCCCACTCCGTGCCGGCCAATGCCCCGGCCTCCTCGGCGCGGTAGCTCGCGAGCAGTTTGGGCGGCTTTTTGGTGCGCGAGAGCTGCACAAATTCGATGATCCCCGCGGCCATGGACTCTGCCAAACGCTCGCGCCATTTGCCATCGGCCATCAACCGCGCATCGCGCGGATTGCTCATGAACCCACCCTCGACCAGCACCGCGGGTGTCGTGGCGCGGCGCAACACGGCGAAGCGCGCCCGCTTCACCCCGCGGTCGAACATCGGCACGCGTCCGAGCATGGCATGATGGATCGCCGTGGCCAGAGCCATGCTCGCATGGTCGGCCGTATGACCGGGCTCCGCCGAGAAACTCCGGCGCGTCAGAAACGTGTCATGGCTATTCGGCGCCCCGCGCGGCGTCAGTGTGAAAATTTCGAATCCCGTCGCCGCCGACTGGCGGCTGCCCGAGGCGTTGAAGTGGATGCTGACAAAGATCGTGCCGGGATCTTTTTTGTCCAACTGCGTGGCGATCGCCGGGCGCCGCTCGAGCGGGATGAACTGGTCTCCTTGCCGCGTGATGACCACGCGCAAACCCGCGGCCTGCAGATACGGACGGATACGCCGTGCGAGATCGAGATTGTAATTCTTTTCCGAGCCGTAGCGGTTGACCGCCCCGCGGTCGTGGCCGCCGTGCCCCGGATCGAGCACCACGGTGCGGACCGGCACCATCTTGGGAATGCGGTGCGGCCGTATAACCGGATCGATCGTTTTGGATAGATCCATGCGCGAGACGTAAAACTGCCCGCCGAAATAGATCACCGGGAAGGACAACCACTGCTTGACCCCGTCGATGCGCGCCTCGCGCGACCCGGCGCGGAAGTCGATGCTGTGATCGTCGGAAAAAAGGGACACCGCACGACCGCCCCGCGGCACGACGCGCAGCTTGTAAAATCCCGCGACTTGGGTGACCGGCAAGTAGTCGCGTCCGCCCAGCTTCTTGATGCGCCACGAGGAGGCGCCGGACTCCGCCACCCCGGCCAGCAGGACGATCAGCACCAACCAACCGCACGCCGCGGCCCGCAACCGGAAGCACGCCGTCATCAGAATGCCCAGCCGGCGCCGACCACGACGCCGAACGAATCCACGCCGATGTTTTCCTTGCGGGGCTCGGACATGTTGCCGTTGGACAAATGCAGCCACGCGCCGCCCGCCCAGACCGACCACGACGGCGAAAGGGCGCGGCGCACACCGGCACTGGCGGAGAGCAGGTAGTTGAAACTTTGGCCGAAACCGCGGTCGTCCGGATCGCCCGCGTCGGCATCAGCCGCACCGAGTCCCGCGGCAAAGTTTCCGTAAAGCGACCAACCGGAGGCGCCCAGCGGCAAAATCACCCGCAAGCCCGGTGCCCAGCCGAGGAAATAATGGTCCGGCCCGTCGAGGATCGCGGAGACGACGAAAGAGTTGACCAGTTGCAGACGCATCGTCACGGGTCCGGCAACCAACGGCCGGAAGGGCTCGACCGTCACAGAAATGAATTGCGTGGCAAAGTAGTCGTTGCCCGAATCATCCACCCCGACCGTCTGCAAAGTTTCGGCCGACAGCTCCCAGACGTGCCGCGGTTCGACCGCGACCGGTATTTCCTGCTCGCCGGCGTGCAGCGGCGCACCCGCCGAGCAGGCAAACAAAAGCGGAAAAGCCGGCCATTTCATGGGCCGCGCACCCTAACCGATCACAACGGTGGCAACAACCCCCTTAAGAATCCTCGAGTTCCTCGGAACGCGACGGGGCCAGTTGGCGGTAATCCTCGATGACCTTCGTTGCCGTGTGGCCGAGCAGCGCCGCCACCCCCACCGTCAGCAGCAACCCTCCACCCCAGAGCACATACTCCATCGCTCCGGGCTCGGACTCGCCGCGCAGAATGCGGATGCCCAACTGCCCGAGCGTGCCGAGGTAGCAATAAAGGAAGATCCCCGGCAACCGCCCGAGCGCGACCCATTTCATACACTCCCCGAACCGCACCTTGGTGATGCCATAGAGATAGTTGAACAGGCTCGTGGGAAAAAGCGGGTTGAGCTGGCTGTAGAAAATGATGCGCGGCCCGTGCTTGGCAATGGCCCCGTCCAGCGCCGCCCAGCGCGCATCGCGCAGGATACGCTGGCGCACAAATTTCCGCCCGAGCTTGTTTCCGACAAAAAATGCCACCGCCGCCCCGAGCAAATTGCCGGCCAGCACCAGCGCGGTCCCCCACCACAGCCCGAAAAAAAATCCGCCGCCGAGACTGAGAATCCCGCCCGGGAGGAACAACACCGTGGCGGTCATAACCAGCAGCGGATAGATGACCACACTCAGCACCCCCCAGCCCCGCACCACATCCTCGGTCTCCTCCACCGCGCCGAGGAAGGGCGCCGAGCGCGCGAGGTAAACGAGCGCGCCAACCACCAACAAGGCCACCAAGGTCTGCACGACCGTGGCTTTGACCGCGGAAGCCATCGTTCAGGAAACGTCGCGCCGGCGCCGCACCAGCCAGACCGAAAGGAGGAACATCAGCACGGCAAAGCCGAACGACACCGCCAAGGCGGTTCCGTAAGACGGCAACGAACCGAACGCCGCGCCATCGCCGTAGAACGCACGCCGCACCGCCGCCGTGCCGTAAGCCACCGGATTGACCACCACCGCAAAGCGCATCCACGAATCCGCCGCCGCGGGAAAGAGCGCGCCGGAGAGCAGCCACAGCGGCATGAGAAACACGTTCATGATCGCGTGGAAACCTTGCGTCGATTCCAGCGGCCACGCGATGAGAAAACCGAGCCCGACCAACCCGAAACCCACCACCAGCAAGGCCGGCACCAGACGCGCCAGCACGACCGCATCAAGCGGCAGGCCGGCCAGCGGCGCGGCCAGACAGAATAGAAACCCCTGACCGGCCGCCAGCGTCATGCCCCCGAGGAATTTCCCCAGCACGATCGCCTCCGGCGCGACCGGCGCAACCAGCACGCTCTGCAAAAATCCCTCCCGCCGGTCCTCGATGACCGAGATCGTCGAAAAGATCGCGGTGAAAAGCAGGATCAGCACGACCGTGCCCGGGAAAAAATAGGCCAGGTATGTCATGTCCTCCGGCATGCCCGGCAGGCGGAAACCCGGACCCACTCCCGAGCCGATGAGCAACCAAAAGACCAGCGGCGTCGCCAGGGCCCCGATGATGCGGTTTTTTTGCCGCACGAATCGCACGACGTCGCGCTTCCACAAGGCGAGCGCCGGCAGCCAGAGATGGGTGCCCGTGCTCATCATTTCTTTCCCTTTTTGGCCGTCTCCCCGAAGAAGGGACCACCCAAACGTTCGCCGGTCATGTGCACAAAGACATCCTCGAGCGTGGGACGCCCGGCCGTCACCGAAAGAATCTCGCCCGGGAAGGCCTCGACGATCCGCGCCACTTGCTCGTGCGCGCGCGGAATCTCCACCCGCACCGCGCCATCCTGCACCGACGCCGCCCAGCCGAACTTGGCCTGCAATTGCTCCGCCAGAAGGTCCGGGTCGCGCCCTGCCAACGTCAGCACATCCGCCCCGATCGTCGCGCACAGCGACTCCGGGGTGCCGCAGGCCAGCAACTTGCCATGATGCAAAATCGCCACGCGGTCGCAGCGCGACGCCTCGTCCATCAAATGCGTGGTCAGCACCACCGTCATGCCGAACCGTCCGCGCAATTGCTCGAGAATGCTCCACAAATCCACCCGCGCCACCGGATCCAGGCCCGTCGATGGTTCGTCGAGCAACAGCACCCGCGGTTGCGGCAGCAGGCTTTTGGCGATCTCCACCCGCCGCTGCAAACCGCCCGAGAGCGTCTTCACGCGGTCGGACAGCCGGTCGGCCACACGCAGCGCTTCCGCCATTTCGCGCAAACGCTCTTCCAGCATCGCCCCGTGCAACCCGTAAAGATTGCCGCCGTAGCGCAGGTTTTCTTCCACCGAGAGCAACGGGTCCAAGCTCGGCGACTGGAAGACCACGCCGAGGCATTGCCGCACGGCCGGCGCGGCCGACACCACATCATGCCCGCCCACCCGCGCCGTTCCGGCGCTCGGCGGAAGCAAAGTCGACAAAATCCGGAAGAGCGTGGTTTTGCCGCCGCCGTTCGGACCGAGCAGGCCGAAAATTTCCCCGGCGCCCACCGCGAAGCTCACATCGTCCAGCGCGACCCGCGTGCCGTAAACCCGCCGCAGACCCTGTGTTTCAACCGGATGACTCATCAGGACTGCGCCGGCTCCTCCGCTGCGGGCGAGGGCATGATCTGGACCCGCACTTCGCCCGCCGGGGCCGGCCCGCGCCACAACGCCGCGCCAAAACCGGCCACCAGAAGACACACCGAAAAGAGCAGGACGCCCGGACCGGGCCAATCTGCCGATGTTTCCCTGCGTGTTTCGCTGCTCATACTGGCAATAGCATCCGGCGGAAGTCTGCGCTTTGGCAACGCAATTTTCCTTGGGCCTGACCGCCTGCGCATGCACCATCTTCTTTCTTTGTCCATGACTCTCGACCAACCCATCACCGAACTGCTGGCTTCCGGGCGCCCGCTACTTTCGGTCGAATTCTTCCCGCCCAAAAACGAGGAAGGTGGCGCGCAATTGCTCCGCACCGCCGAAGCCTTGCGTCCCTGCCGCCCTGACTTTGTCTCCATCACCTACGGAGCCGGCGGCACCACGCGCGAGCGAACCTTCAAATACGCCAAGATCCTCCGCGACGAGTTCGGCTGGCTCGTCATGCCCCACCTGACCTGCGTCGGATCGACCAAAAACGAACTCCTCGACATCGTCGCCGGCTACCACGCGGACGGCGTGCGCAACATCATGGCCCTCCGCGGCGACCCGCCGAAAGGACAGACCGAATTTGTGCCCAGCCCCGACGGCCTCCGCTACGCCAGCGATCTCATCGCGCTCATCCGCGAAAATTTCCCCGACATGTGCCTCGGGGCCGGAGCTTATCCCGAAAAACACCCCGAAGCCGCGTCGATGGAAAAAGACCTCGCGCACTTGAAAATCAAAGCCGACGCCGGCGCCTCCTTCCTCACCACGCAATTGTTTTTCGATAACGTGCACTACTTCAGTTTCCTCGACGCCTGCCGCGCCCGCGGCATCGACCTGCCGGTTGTGCCCGGCCTCCTGCCGGCCCTTTCGCTGGCCCAAGTGCAACGCTTCGGCCCGATGTGCGGATCCTCGTTGCCGGAAGCACTGGTCACCGGATTGCGCGAGGCCGAGAACGATGCCGCCGCTTCGGAGCAAGTCGGCGTGGCCTGGGCCGAAAGCCAAATCCAGGAACTTGTCGAGCGCGGTGCGCCGGGTGCCCACTTGTATATCCTCAACCGCTCCGCCCCAGCCATCGGGCTGGCCCACGCCATCCGCGGGGCGGCCGCCTGAGTTCCCGCCATGTCCGACCTGCCTGCCGCCAACCCGCTGCGCGCCGACCTCGTCAGCCGCCCCGTTCCGGATCCCTGCATCGTCGTCATCTTCGGTGCGACCGGCGACCTGACCCGCCGCAAGCTCATCCCCGCACTCTACAATCTCGCCGCCGACGGCAACCTCCCCTCCTCGCTCGCCGTTGTCTGCTTCGCCCGCCGCGAGAAAACCAGCGAAAGCTTCCGCGAGGAACTCGGTGAAGCCGCGCGCAAATATTCGCGCCGCCCGGTCAATGACGAACTCTGGGTCCGCTTCGCCGCCAATATTTTTTACCACCGCAGCAGCTTCGACCAAGCCGACGGCTACACCTCGCTCGGCCGCGAGCTCGACGCCATCGATGAACGCCTCGGCACGCGCGGCAACCGTCTTTTTTACCTCGCATCCTCGCCGACCGAATTCGACGTCATCCTCGAAAACCTGCGCGCCAGCGGCTTGAGCCACGCCAAACCCGCCGCCTGGTCGCGCCTCATTGTGGAGAAACCCTTCGGCACCGACCTCCCCAGCGCCCACCGTCTCAACGACGCGGTGGCCTCCGCTTTCCCCGAGCAGGACACCTTCCGCATCGACCACTACCTCGGCAAAGAAACCGCCCAGAACATCATGGTCCTGCGCTTCGCCAACACCGTTTTCGAAGCGCTCTGGAACCGCCGCTACGTCGACAACGTGCAAATCACCGCCAGCGAACCGCTCGGCGTCGAATCGCGCGCCGGCTACTACGAAAACTCCGGCGCCCTGCGCGACATGGTGCAAAACCACCTCCTGCAACTTCTCTGCCTCACCGCCATGGAGCCGCCGATCGACCTCGGCGCCGACGCCGTGCGCAATGAGAAAGTCAAAGTCATGCAGGCCCTCCGGCCCCTGACCGGAGAGGGCGTGGCCGGAAACGTCATCCGCGCGCAATACACCGGAGGATTCATCAACGGCCAGGAAGTCCCCGGCTACCGTCAGGAACCCGGTGTCGCGCCGGAGTCCATGACCGAAACCTACGTCGCCCTCCGTCTCCACATCGACAACTGGCGCTGGGCCGGCGTCCCTTTTTTCATGCGTGTCGGCAAACGCCTCCCGAAATCCGGCACGGAAATCGCCATCCAATTCCGCGGCACCCCTCCAGTCCTCTTTAACCGCGAAAGTCCGCTGCAAGACCCCAATGTGCTCGTCATCCGCATCCAGCCCGACGAAGGAATCTCGTTCCGCATGGCCGCCAAAATGCCCGGCGCCACGCTCCAGCTTGAACCGGTCAAGATGGACTTTCACTACGGCACATCGTTCGGCCGCGCCACGCCCGAGGCCTACGAACGCCTGCTGCTCGACGCCATGAGCGGTGACGCCACCCTCTTCGCCCGCCGCGACGAGGTCGAACACGCCTGGACCTTCATCGATGGCATCCGTGAAGCATGGCACGACGGCTCCGCGCCGCGTCTCGACTTCTACCCCGCCGGTTCGTGGGGCCCGCGCCAAGCCGACGAACTCCTCGCGCAGGACCACGCCGTCTGGCGCCGACTATGACATTTCCCCGGTAATGCCGCCTCGCCGAGGCGGCCGCTGCAGCCCATGACCACCGCACCGACAGTCTCCCCCGGCCTAGCCGTCGAAATCAGCGACATCGAACGCCAGCTCGGCCGGCTCTGGGAGCAATCCGACGCCGGCAAAGTCCGCGCCTCGCTCGTCAACCTTGTCATCTACAGCGAGACCCCCGACGCCATCGCGGCCAACACCCCGTTGCTCTCCTCCATCGCCGCCGACCACGCCTTCCGCGCTCTCCTCGTCCAAGCTGATCCGGACGCGGAAAAATCCGGCGTCCACGCCTGGATTACCGCCCACTGCCATCTCCGCGATGCAGGCAAAAAGGAAATCTGTTCGGAACAAATCACCTTCCAGCTCGACGGCCCCGCCGCCGCCCGCCTCCCCAGCATCGTTTTCTCCCACCTCGACACCGACTTGCCGCTTTACTTCTGGTGGCAAGGCGATCTCCACCCCGATCCCGACCCGCAACTCTGGAGTTGGGTCGACCGGCTCATCATCGATAGCAACACCTGGACCAATCCCGCCGTCCAATTCCGCATCCTGCAGGAAGTGGAAGCCCTCGGCCGCGCCCGCTGCGCCCTCTGCGACCTCAACTGGACGCGCCTCTTCCACCTGCGCTACGCCGTGGCGCAAATCTTCGACCTCCCCGCCGCCCGCCAACGCCTCGAACGCATCAACCGCCTCGACATCACGCACGCCGGCGGCCACCGCCTCACCGCCCTCCTGTTCCTCGGCTGGTTGGCCAGCCGCCTCGGGTGGCGCCTCGATCAAGACGATTCCGCCCCCGTGTTCCGCCGGCGCGATGGCGGCGCCATCGCGTTCCGTCTCGAGGAGGACAAAGCCGCCGCCTCGTGCGTGCCTGCGGTGCACATCAAATTCGACGACGCCACCGCGAGCGTGCAGCGTGAAAAAACCGGCGACTACTACCTCGTTGAATTCGCCGCCGCCGGCACCACGCCTTTCGCGCAGATGCTCCCCGCCGGACGCGAGAAAACTTCCGACATCCTTCTCTCCGAACTCAGCCGCGTCAGCCGCCATCCTCTTTTCTGGCCGTCCATCCGCGCCGTTGAACCGCTTCTCTGGTAGAACCCGCCGGGCTCCGCTTACCGCCGCCAACCGCGGCGCTTGTCAGCCCGCCGACGAACCTGCAAACTGATCGTTTTATGCGCAAAAAGATTATCGCCGCGAACTGGAAGATGAACATGACGGCCGCCGAAGCCGCCTCGTTTTTGGAAGACCTCAAATTGGAGCTGAAAAAATTCGACGGCCCCGAAATCGTCATCATCCCCGCTTTCACCGCCCTCCCCAGCGTCAGCGAAATCGTCTCCAACATGCCCGGCATCACTCTCGGCGCGCAAAACATGTGGCACGAAGCCTCCGGCGCCTTCACCGGCGAAGTCAGCGCGCCCATGCTCCGTGAATTTTTTACCCGCTACGTCGTGCTCGGACACAGCGAGCGCCGCACCATCTTCGGCGAGACCGATGAGCTGGTGAACCAAAAGGTCAAAGCCGCCCACGCCGCCAGCCTCCGCCCGATCCTCTGCGTCGGCGAAACCCTCGGGGAGCGCGACGCCAACCGCCACCACGAGGTCCTGGCCAAACAACTCAAAGGCAGCCTGGCCGGACTCGACACCGACCAGATGCTCGACACCGTCATCGCCTACGAACCCGTCTGGGCCATCGGCACCGGCCGCACCGCCTCCCCCGAGCAAGCTCAGGAAGCCCACGCCTTCATCCGCCAAACCCTCGCCGAAATTTTCGACCCCGCCACCGCCGCCAAAGTCCGCATCCAATACGGCGGCAGCGTCAAACCCGACAACGCCAAAGAACTCCTCCACCAACCGGACATCGACGGCGCCCTCGTCGGCGGCGCCAGCCTCGACCCCCGCAGCTTCGCCAAAATCGTCAAAGCCGCCGCCCGCTCCTGAGCACGGCTCGGCCAGTGGATCGCGATGTCCTCATCGCGATTTACAGACTGAGCAATCGCGCCGTCCCGACGCGATCCACCTTCCACTCAGGCCTCATCCTCCACCTTCGCCCGCAAAACCGCGCGGATCACCCCCGTCGCCGCCCGTCTCAGCCGGAACGATGCAAAACAGTCCGCGCCTTTCAGCGCCGCAACAGAAGTGCCCGTAAGCAAAAGTCGACTCACTACTTGGTGAGTGCGTAACGGCTTGGTCAAGGAGCACGGGCGCCTCTCCGGGCCGCAGGCTCTACCAGCTGGAGGCCCCGCCCGTCACGACCA
>JBBEEK010000057.1:0-1084 GCA_040880825.1 Chthoniobacterales bacterium | reverse complement strand
TCTCACCGGCCGAAGGCGGCGAATTCGCGGTCGAAACGATCGACGCCCACGCCGATAACGCCGAACACGCCGCCTCCATCATCCGTGAAACCATCCTCTCGCTCAGCATGGCCGGATTCCTCGCCTCGGAAAAACTCGTCTGGCTGAAAAGCGCCAACTTTCTCTCCGACACCCAACTCGGCGGGAGCAAAGCCGTCCTTGAAGCGCTCGAAGAACTGCAAAAAGTCCTCGAAGGCGAACTCCCCGACGGCACCCGCTTCCTTTTCAGTGCAATCAGCCCCGACAAACGCCGCACGTTCTATAAAACCCTGACCAAACTCGCCGCCACCGACGTTCGCGACAAACTTTCCGGCGGCCCCCGCTTCGACGAAGACGAAGCCGCCCGCCAAGCCGCCACCTCCGCCGCCCGCGAGAGAAAATTAAAATTCACCCCCGACGCTCTCGAACGTTTTGCCGCTTATGTCGGCTCGGATACCCGCCAAGTCCTCAACGAACTCGACAAAATCGACACCTACCTCGGCGACGAACGCCGCGAGATCCGCGAAGAAGACATCGCCCTCCTCGTCCCCGAAACCCGCCGCGGCATCATCTTCGAACTCGGCAACTGCCTCGGACGCCGCAACCTCCAGTCCGCCAGCAATTGCCTGCAAAAACTTCTCGCCCAAGGCGAGGATCCCGTCGGCCTCCTCTACGCCGCCATCATGCCGACCATCCAGCGCATGACCGCCGCCGCCGTGCTCATCGAGGAATACGGACTCCGCGTGCCCCCGAGCTACCCAGCCTTCCAGTCCGTGCTTGAACAGCTTCCCACTGACGCCAAAGAAATTCTCCCGCGCAAAAAAGACGGCACCCTCAACGCCTACGGCTTCTACATGTCGGCTCAGGAAGCCAAACGCTTCAAAGCCTCCGAACTCGCCGATGCCACCATCTCCTGCGCCGAAGCCACCACCTCCATCATGTCCACCGGCTCCGACCCCGCGCTCATTTTGCAGCAACTCCTCGTCCGCATTCTCACTCCGCGGTGACCCGCGGCCTCCCGCGCCCCGCCAAGCCGGATTCTGCCTGGGGGTTTCGACATGGCGGA
>JBBEEK010000056.1:28662-36462 GCA_040880825.1 Chthoniobacterales bacterium | reverse complement strand
CGTCGGGGAAGAGGTCGCGCTGGAGTTCGTTGAAGGCGGCGTAGTAGCCGGCGAAGATGATGACGAGGGTGAAGATATTGACCGCGACTCGATTCTTCACGCTCCATGCGGCTAGGCCCATGGCGCTACTGTAGACAGGCTGGCGACACGCCGCAACGGCGGGGCTTTCCAGCGGGGAGGCGGATCCCTATGATCAGCGGACCATGAAAGATGTTGCGGATCTGTTGCGCGGGGGACAAATGAACGGGTTGCTCGAATCATCGGCGGCCAACATTGAAGCGCTGCTGGCGGCGCATCCGGAGGACTACGAACGGGCGAGCATCGTGGAACTGGCGGCGGCGGGGAATTGGGAGGAACTGAACAACCGGTTTTTCCGCACCTTGGCGTTCGGCACGGGCGGGTTGCGTGGCAAGACGATCGGTGCAGTGGTGACGAAGTCGGAGCGCGGCACGCCGCAGGAGCTGGACCGCCCGCAATTCCCGTGCACGGGGACCAACGCGATGAATTACCGCAACGTGAGCCGGGCGACGCAGGGGTTGGTGGCTTACGTGAAAGAGTGGGCGGCGCGCGAGAAGTTGCCGCACCGTCCGCGGATCTGTATCAGCTATGACACACGGTATTTCTCGCGCGAGTTCGCCGATCTGGCGGCCAAGGTCATCACGGACTTGGGGTGCGACGCGCTGGTTTTCGACGAGCCGCGGCCGACGCCGGAGTTGAGTTTTGCGGTGCGGCAGGCGGGGGCGGCGGCGGGTATCAACCTCACAGCCAGCCACAACCCTCCGCCCTACAACGGCTACAAAGTTTACTTCAGCGACGGCGGTCAGGTGATCGATCCGCACGCGGCGGGGATCATCGGGAAGGTCGATGCGGTGCAGGGTCCGCATTACGAGCCGTTGCCCGCGGCCGCGCGGGGCCGGCGCGTGGCGCTGGGGGCCGAGGTGGACGAGGCGTATCTCGACCGTCTGGAGCGCGTGGTGCTCGATCCGGCGGTGGTAGCGCGGGAGAAAGGGCTCAAGATTGTTTACTCGCCGCTGCACGGGGTGGGCGCGTCGATCGTCATGCCTTTGCTGGAGCGTTTGGGCTTCGACGCCGTGGCGGTGCCGGAGCAGTTGGTGCCGGACAGCCGTTTCCCCACGGTCAAATCGCCGAATCCGGAGAATGCCGAGGCGTTGACCATGGCGCTGCAGCTGGCCGACCGGATCGGCGCGGATCTGGTCATGGCCACCGATCCTGATGACGACCGCATGGGGGTGGCGGTGCGCAACCGGGCGGGTCAGATGGAACTGCTGACCGGCAACCAGATCGGATCGATGCTGGCCTATTACCGTGCCTCGCGGATGTTCGAGTTGGGGATCCTCAACGAGTCGAACAAATCGCGGGGCGTCATCATCAAGACTTTTGTCACGACCGACCTGCAGAAAGCGGTGGCGGAGCATTTCGGGTTGCGGTGCGTGGAAACGTTGACGGGTTTCAAATACAACGCGGCCAAGCTGCGCAAATACGAGGAGGCGATCCCGGCGGAGCTGCGCCGGGATTACCTAAAATTGTCTGAGGAAGAAACGCGCCGGCTGCGGCTCGAGCATTCATCTCTCTTGGTCATGGGCGGCGAGGAAAGCTACGGCTACACCCTTTCCGACTTCGCACGCGACAAGGATGCGAACGCGGCGGTGGCGGCGTTCGCCGAGGTGGTGGCTTCTGCACGGTCGCGCGGGATGACGGCGGTGGAGTATCTCGACGAGATTTTCGCCGTGCTCGGAGTGTATCTGGAGCGCGGCGAGTCGCTGGTCTTCGAGGGTGCGGAGGGAGCGGCGCAGATCGCCAAACTGGCGGCTTCCTACGCGGACGATCCGCCGAAGGAAATGGACGGCTCGGCAGTGGTGAGGATGGAAAACTTCGCGGTCGATACAGTGCATGATAGCGAAGGCGACCGCATCCCTGCCGAGGGGATGATCATTTACACTTTGGCTGACGGGCGGCGTTGCTCGGTGCGTCCGAGCGGCACCGAGCCGAAGATCAAGTATTACATTTTCGGGGTGGAGAAGCCTGCGGCGGGAAAGATGACGCGTGCAGAAGTGGCGGCGGCGCGCGGGCGGGTGCAGGCGTCGGTCGACCGTCTGTGGGAGTGGTTGCATGCGGATGCGTTGCGCCGCGGGGCGGCTTGAGGCAGATTCCACGATTCCGGTGAAGAGTTTCCTCCAGTTTCTGCTTTTTGTTTTGGTCATCACGCTGGCTCTGGCCGGTCTGTATGCGTGGAAGAGCGGGCATTTTGAAGGCGCGGCGGCCCGGCCTCCCGCCCCGGTGGAGCACGCTCTGCCGGATGTGAAGCCGGCTCTCGGCCGCGGCGCGGTGCCCGGATTGGCGGCCTTGGACGAGGAGTTCACGCGGGTGGCGGAGGCGGTCATTCCGTCGGTGGTCAGCATCACTTCACGGCGCGGTGCGGTGGTTAATTCGCGGGACGAGTTGCTCCGGCAGTTTTTCGGTCTGCCGCCCTCGGCGCGTCCCGAGGCGGTGCCACAGGGATCGGGGGCGCTTGTTTCGGCCGAGGGGCACATCGTCACCAATGTCCACGTTATCGAGGGCGCGGATGAAATCGTGGCCAGTCTGAGCGACGGGCGCCGCTTGCCGGCCAGGCTGCTCGGTGCAGATCCCCTGACTGATTTGGCCGTGCTGAAGATCGAGGCCGGGGATCTGCGCCCGCTGTCTTTTGCGGATTCCGAAAAGGTGCGCGTCGGGCAGTTGGTTTTCGCGATCGGCAATCCTTTCGGACTGCAGGAAACGATCACCCAAGGCATCATTAGCGCGCGGGAACGGCTTTTTTCGAGCGAAGTGGGCAACGAATTTTTCCAGACCGATGCGGCCATCAACCCCGGCAACTCGGGCGGACCGCTGGTCAATATCCGCGGCGAGATTGTCGGGCTCAACAACTTCATTTTTTCGCAGTCTGGCGGGAGCCAAGGCATCGGTTTTTCCATTCCAGCCAACACGGTGCGCCGCGTCCTCGATCAGATTCTCGAGCACGGCCGCGTGCTGCGTCCGCATCTCGGAGTGATGCTGGAGCCGCTCGATGCGGCCTTGGCAGACCGGCTCGGGTTGCCGGACGACCGGGGTGCGCTGGTCGGCGAGGTGGTGGCCGGATCGCCCGCCGCGGAGGCGGGGCTGCAACGCGGCGACGTGATCAGGAAGTTTGATGGCCGGGAAGTTCGCGATTTCAACGACCTGCGCAAGCGGGTGGCCACCGCCATGGTTGACGCCGAAATCGAACTGGAGGTGCGGCGGGGAGGTGACACGCTGCAGCTGCCGGTGACCTTACGCGAAATGCCGATGCGCGACCGTCCGATGTCTTTGCCGGCCCCGGTGCCCGGCGGCGTGGTGCCGCAGCCTCTGCCTCCGACGCCTTCCACGCCTTCCATGCCGGTCGTGCCGCCGGCCCGTGGTGGCGCCCTGGCCGGAGTGTCCGTCGGGCAAATCACGCCGGCCTTGGTGGCGCGTCAGCGTTTGCCGGAGAACATCGAGGGTGTGCTGGTGCGGGCAGTGGCGCCGGATTCGCCCGCGGCGGGGCGGCTGCGACCGGGTGATGCCATTGAGCAGGTCAATGATACGCCAGTCACTTCGCCGGAGGAGTTCGCTGCAGCGGTGGCGGCTTTGCCCTCGGACGAGCCCGTCATGTTGCTGCTGTCGCGCGGGCGGGTGCGGTCTTTCGAGGTGGTCGCGCCGTAAGGCGCTCGCGTCGCCGCCGTTGACTTTGGCGGTGTCGAGCCTGCATGCTTCGTTGCAATGAAAGAGTCGGTGGGCACAACGTTTGTGGTGGCGGCCAGCCTGCTGGGTTTGGCGGCTGTGGCGCAATTAATCGCCGTGCTGGTTTATTTCGGTCCCGGTCTCAAGGAGCCAACCGTTGCGCCCGTGGTGGCCGCACCCGCGGTGACGGAAGCCACGCCGGTGCCGGCCGAAGAGCAGCTGGATCCGGGTGAAATCGAGGAGTTGAATGCGCGAATGGCCCAGTTGCTGGCCGAGGCCGAGCGACTGGAGACGGGTTCCTCGCCGGGTGATGCCTTGGTGCCCTTTGAAGAGGCTCTCACGCTGCAGCCGCGCAATGCCGAGGTTTTGTCCAAACTGGCCATTTTGCACGAGAGGTTGGGGCAGACCGAGCTGGCCGAGACAGCTTGGCAAAACCTCATCGAACTCGGGCCCGAGGCGGCGCAATTTCTGCAGGTGGCGGAGATCCGTCTCCGGTTGCTCCAGCCTGACGGGAGCGGTGCCGCCTCTTTGGCGCTGCGCGACCAGATTGGTTTGCAGCCCGGTTCTTCTCTCGGGGTGGTTGATCTGGCGGTCAAGGACAACAACGAGGGCGGGGTCGCGACCAAGGATTTGCGCATCGCCGTGAAGGCGCGCCCCGGTGATCCGATCGACAGCCGCGATGTGCGCATCGATGTGACTTTTTACGAGATGGTCGACGGCGAGATTGTGCCGACCTTGAGCCGCGTGCAATCGTTGTGGTTTACCACCCCGGTGGACTGGAAGAACGAGGGCATCGAGATCCTCGAGGTGAAATACGAGTTGCCGCGCATGGGACCGGACGGCGGTCCGCCGCCGCAGTATTACGGCTACATGGTGAACATCTACCATCGCGGCCAGTTGCAGGAAACGCGCGCTGAACCCGTGGATCTGCAGGAACTGTTTCCGCCTCCGCTGTCCGAGATTTCCCCGCTCGAAGGCGCGGACGGCGAGGGTGCCGGTTCATGAAGATCCTGCTCGTCGACGACGAGGCACCGATTCTCGAGGCTTGGCGCGAGCTGCTTGATGCTTCCGGGCTGGGGGAACTCCGCACGGCAACGACCGGCGGTGACGCCATCAAGGCGGCGCGGGAGTGGGGCGGCCCCGATGTCCTGGTGACCGACGTGGTTATGGAGCCGATGGACGGCCTGCGGTTGCGTGAAATGCTGGCGGCGGAGTTTCCGCACATGCGCACGATTTTTGTCAGCGGCTATGATCTCTCCGGCTATGCGGACCGCACGGCCGGGTCGGTGGTCTTGACCAAACCGGTGACGGCCGGTCAGTTGGCCGAGGCCATCGGCCGACCCGGTGATCCGGCTCCGGGCGCGACGCTTGGTTCGTATCATCTGCAAGAGGTGGCCGCCTCCGGGGGGGCGACAACGGATTACCTGGCTTGGCAGGGGTCGATGTCCCGGCACGTTGTTTTGCATGTGCTGGAGGCCGGTCCGGCGGCGGAGCCCGGCGCGGTTGACCGGTTTCTGGCCGATGCGCGGGCCAAGGCTGCGGTGTCCCACCCGTATTTGTTGGCGGTGCACGAGGCGGGCGAGGCTGATGGGCACTACTTTTATAGCTCGGATTACGTGCCCGGCTACAGTCTGGCGGCTTACGCCGCGGCAGGGCAAAAGTTGGACGACCGGGTGTTGCTGGCCGCCTTACGGACAACGGCAGAGGTCTCGGAATATTTTCAGCAGCATGGCTTGGCGCGCCGGGCGATCGGTCCGGCGGACGTGTTGCTCGACGCCTCTCTGCGTCCGCGCTTGGAGAATGTGGCGGTCGCGGGAGAAGCGGCCCCCGTTGACGAGGCGGCGGAGGCGCGCGAGGTGGCCGGAACCATCGCGCAGCTGGCCGCGCCGGGCGGCCCGGCGGCCGGGGCCGCCGCGGCCCTGCTTTCCGCGGAGGGAATCGGCTGGGGAGCAACTTTGCAGACCGCCTCGTCGGCCCGACCAGCGGCCGCACCGAAGGATGCCAGTCAAGTGAGCGCGCGCGCGGAAAAATCCAAAGTGCTGCTGGAGCAGTCCAAAAAGCAGCAAAAGAAGCGGTTGCTGATCACCGCGGGTCTGTCGCTGGTGCTGCTCCTCGTCGGCGTGCTCGCGCTGTTCCGTTTCTTCACCGGAGGCACCCGCACGGTGGAGACGCGGCCGATCGAGATTCCGGCGGGGGAATTCCTTTACCAAGACGGCGAGAAAGTGAATCTGCCGGCGTTCTGGATCGATGAGCACGAGGTGACGATCGCGGACTACAAAGAGTTCCTCGATTTTCTCGAAGCCAATCCAGATGAAGCGAAAAATTTTGCCCACCCCGACATGCCCGAGGGCAAGTCGCATGTGCCGCTCGACTGGGCCGACAACAATGCGCTGACCCCGCCCATGCCCGGCTACTACGCCCGTGCCGTGCGGTGGAAACAATACAAAGAGGCCGCACTGGACGTGGATTCGCCGGCTTTCAATGTCGATTGGTATGACGCCTACGCTTACGCCAAATGGAGGGGTCGCCGCTTGCCGACCGAGCAGGAATGGGAAAAGGCGGCGCGTGGCACCGATGGTCGGCGCTACCCGTGGGGCAACGAAGAGGACCCGAAGCGGGCCAACACGGGGCACGACTACGATCCGAATCCGAAAAAGGGTGGAGACACCGACGGCTACAAGCGCTGGTCGCCGGTCAATCTCCCCACCGGTGACGCGAGTCGCTACGGTGTGCGCGGCATGGCTGGCAATGTCTCGGAATGGACGGCCACATTCGCCCCGCATGACGAAGGGATGGGTGGCGAGGTGCCGGTCATCCGCGGCGGCAACTGGGGCAACCCCGAACACCACCTGACCCGGCGGCAGGCCGTCCTAGACCCCTTGCAGCTACAAGATACATTGGGTTTCCGCACCGTCTCCGACACCCCGCCGAAATGACCGCACGCCACCACTCTCTCTTGGGGCCCGCGCTGGCCGCGCTGGTGATCGCTTTACTCGCCACGGAGGCGGCGGCGCAGGTGCGCGTCGACATTTCTTTCAAGCGGAAGCTCTATGTCATGTATGAGCCGCTGATTGCGGCGGTGACCATCCACAACTTGAGCGGCCGGCAATTGTTGTTGGACAACACGTCGGAGCACCGCTGGATCACCTTCAACATCGAATCGGCAGACGGGCGGATTATTCCGCCGAACGACCCCGACTACGCTTTCCCGCCGGCGGCCATCGAACCGGGTGAGAAACTCCCCGCGGCCTTCAATCTCACCCCGATGTTCCCGCTGCAAGAGTTCGGTCTCTACCGGGTGCGAGCTTCCGTCTACGTCGCGGAGTTCGGCCGCTTTTTCAGTTCACCCCCGCTCGCGGTGGAAATCACCGAGGGCCGGCCGATCTGGCAAGAGGTGGTCGGCGTGCCCGGGGGCGATGGGCGGCCGGACTTGCGGACGATCACACTGCTTTCGCACAAGCTCTCGCGCAGCACGCGGCTTTATGCGCGGATCGAGGATCGTGCGAACGGCAAAATTTTCGCGACCCACCAACTCGGACCATTCCTCACCTTCGGCCGTCCGGAGGTCGTCCTCGACGTGAAAAACGAGATCCACATCCTGCAGAACAGCGCGCCCAAACAGTTCCTCTACACGCATCTCGATCTCGACGGGAAGATTATCGACCGCCAATTCTACGTGGACGCCGGCTCTCGTCCGGCCCTCGTGAAGCAGGATGGCGGCACGGTGATCGTGTCCGGTGGCCGTCCCTACACCCCGGGTGAGGAGGAAAAGGCCGAGATAGAGATGGACAAAGCCGGCGACCGCCCCGTCCCGTTGCCCGGTTCCTGAGGTCGAAAAGCCTTGCGCGCCCGGCGGCAGGCCGTTAGTTTCCCGACCCCTTCAGAGAAGGATTTCCCATGGCTGACAAAAAGAAAAAGTCCCCGACCAAAGCTGCGCGCAAGCCAGCTACCAAAAAAAAGCCCGCCGTCAAAAAGCCGGCTGCCGCCAAGAAAAAGCCGGCTGCCGCGCAGAAAAAGCCGGCGACGAAAAAAGCCGCGGCCGCCAAGCCGTCCGCCGCCAAACCG
>JBBEEK010000056.1:0-28562 GCA_040880825.1 Chthoniobacterales bacterium | reverse complement strand
CCGTCCGCCGCCAAACCGGTTAAACGCCCCGGACGCGCGAGCAAAGCCCCGCTGGTCGGCACGCGCGAAATGCTCGCCTTCGGCCAGCCGGTGGAAAAGTCCCGCCGCCTCAATCCTTGGCTCAAGAAACAACACCTCCGGTTGCTCGCCCTCAAGGACACGCTGCTTGATTCCATGACCGGCGTGGCGCGCGACAACCTCCGCACCGGGCACGACTCCCATGAGGTATCTGCCCACGGCCTGCACCAGGCCGATGCCGGGAGCGACTCATACGATCGCGACTTCGCGCTCAACCTCCTCTCGCAGGAGCAGGACGCGCTTTTCGAGATTGACGAAGCCCTCAAGCGCCTGCTCAAAGGAACCTACGGCGTGTGCGAGATGAGCGGCAAACAAATCCCCAAGGCCCGGTTGGAAGCGCGCCCTTTCGCGCGTTTCACCGTCGAGTGCCAGAACGAGATCGAGAAGAAAAACCGTTTCAGCCGACTGCGTCAGCCGGTCGGTCGCCTCTTCGACACAACCGACGACGAGTCCGGTGAGGAGTCCGACGAGGAATCCACCGCTGAAAGCAAGGAGTAAGCATTATGCCACAAGAAATCATCACTCTCGAGTGCACCGAGGCGGTCGCCGAAGGCAAGCCGGTCTCGCGCTACATGAGCACGCGCAACAAAAAGAGCCCGAACACGCCCGGCCGCTTGGAAAAAAAGAAATACAACCCGCACTTGCGTCGCCATACGCTCCACCGCGAAACCAAATAGAACGCCATGCAACCGAAAACACCCAAACGCCGTGCCGCCATGCGCCGGGCCAACCGCCCGATGCCGCGCCGCCGCATCGACCTGCCGGCCGAAGCCATCGACTACAAGAACCCCGAACTCCTCAAGCGCTTCATCACCGAGAGCGGCAAAATCCTCCCGCGCCGCCTGACCGGCGTGCCGGCCCATCTGCACCGTCGCATCACGCGCGCCATCAAGCGCGCCCGGGCCGTCCTGCTTTTGCGCTAGGCTCCGGCTTCTTCTCCCCGGCGGGTTTTTCCTCCGCGTCCGGCCGTCCTCGTGCCGGCCCTTTGGGCAGTGCCCGCGGGCGCCAGGCCGGCTCGGACAGTTTACCGTCCGAGATGTATTCGAAAAGTTTGCTCACCGGATAAAGAAGGAGCCCGGGCACGCCTTGCGCGTTGACCCGCATGGTGAAGTCCATGCGGTCGTCGACGAAGAAAAGCTTGCCGCGCCCGATCATGGTGAAGCCCTGTCCGGTGATATCGAGGTTCTCGGTGGTGATGACTCCGTCGGCCACGCGGAAGTCGCAGGTGGCCTCGCGGGCCTTTTGGTAGCCGGTGCCGGGGATGACTTTGTCGAGCAGCAGGGAGAGCGGTCCGAGGACGGGGATGGCGAAAACGTTGCCGTCTTCCACGCGCAGATTACCCTGGCCGCGCATGAGTTTTGCCTGATCGGGCACGAAGGTGAAGTCGTAGCGCGCGTCGAGCACACCCTGGGAATGCTCGTAGTTGAAATAGAGGCGCGTCAGGGTTTCGAAATCCACGTTGTCGAGCACGACCTTCACTTGCTGCCGCGCGCCGGGTTGGCCGGTCAGCACGGTGACGTTGAGGCGCGCCTGCCCCCCGAAGAGGCGCGCCGAGGGGATGTCCACCAGAATGGTTCGTCCGGAGAATTGCAGGGTGCCGGTGGTCGCGCCGAAATTGAGCGTGCGCTCGAGAAGGTCGTAGTCGAGTCCCTGCGGCGCGGTGAAATTCGCGGTGAGGCGCGTCAATTCGGGATTTTTCACCGCGATCATGCCGTTGACCAGCACCTCGGGTGGAGCTTTGAAACGGTAGGGTACGGTCTCGCGGGCCACCTTTGGATCGGCCCACTGCAGGACGTTGAACAGATTCATCGTGCTGCGGATATTTTCCAGCAGCACGCGGTTCTGGGCGAAATCGTAGGTGAAGCTGCCGCTGCCGACGCCCTCTGGCCGGACGACTTGCAGGTTGGAAAAGACGAGCGCGAGGTTGGCAAAGGAGAGATCGGCCGTCGCGTTGTCCATCGGCGAACCGTGGATCGAAGTGCGTCCGAGCCGGACCGCACCGCGCGCCGTCAGGGCCGCAGGATCGAGGGATGGGCCGGCGGCCTCGAGGCGGATTTCTGGCGCCTCGGTGAATTCCAGCTCTATCTTGCCCACGTCTTCCCGGGCCTTGGGGGGCAGCAGCGGCAGCAGTTGCAGCGGGTCCGCGCGGCAATCGATCCGTGCTTTGACCTCATCGGGGCGCAGCATGAGGTCCGCGCGGATTTCACCGGTGGCGGGCCGCAGGAGGATGTCGCTGGCGTACAGCTCCCCGTCGCGCCAGGCGAATCCGCTGGAGAGTCCGCGGAAACTCACGCCGCGGAAGGCGAACGGTCCGGTATCCACCGTGCCGATGACGCGGATACGCGGGGCACCCTCGGCGCGGATTTCCAACGAGGCCTGCAGGGCCGGGGGACTGGCGAAAGTCAGCTCGCCCCACGGTCCATCGGGCCGCAGTTCGGCCAGCCACGGTGCCGGGTCGAGGGATGATTCCAATTCGCCGTGTGCCGCGCCGGAGGCGAGGTTCCACGTGCCGGAGAAGTCGAGTCGGCCGCCTTTGGCATCGCGGGCGGCGAGTTGCGGGATTTCCAGCACGTTGTCCCGGTAGGCCGCTTCCAGCCGGATGTCCTGCAGTTGACCGCGTCCGTAGGCCGCCCGCCTTGCTTCGAAGCGGATGCGCGGTAGTTGGAGCGCAGCGGCATCGCCCGAGACAGCGCTGAATTCGACGTCGAGCGCGGGGGCGGTTTGTCCGAAATCGAGCGACTCGAGCACCTCGAGCGCGCGGCTCACCTCGGGCGGGATCAATCCGGCGCTTGCATCGGGGGCCGGCCCCGCGCCGAGGGCAATCTGGCCGGTGGCCGTCACATCGATCCCCTGGAGATTGAAGCGCGCCAGGGGCACGCTGACCACGCCGTCGGCCAGCATGAGACGGGCGCGCGCTTTGGTCAGGCGCAAGGTGCGAGTCACGCCCTCGGCCGAGACGACCGGCAGGAAGAGTTGCGCCCCGCGCAGGTCGAGCGAGGTCAGTTCGACGCGGCCGCGGAGCAAGGAGCGCCAATTGAGCGAGATGGCGGCGCGGTCCACTGCCACCTCGGGATTGTCGGGCAGGCGGTCGGCCCGCAGTTGCACTTTGTCGAGCACGAGGCCCTGCAGGAGACTCAATCGCATGCGGGTGAAGCCGATTTCCAACCCCTCGCGCCGGGCGGCCTCGACGAGTGGTTCGTGGAGGCCGCGCGGCAAACCCGCGAAGTGCAGCCAGAGCAACACACCGGGCACCACGACGAAGAGCGCGACCTGCACGAGCCGCACAACGCTTTTCAACGAGTGGTGGGTGAAAGCGCGCCAGGACATTGGTCAATGAAAGTAGCGCCCCGCCTTCGAGTTGTCAGGCGCGGCGCATGAAGAGCAGTCGCAGGCTGTTAAGAACGACCACCAACGTGCTGCCTTCGTGGGCGGCCACGCCGAGGGCCAGCGGCAAGGGGTAAATGAAGGTGGCCAGCACCATGACCCCGACGGTGCCGAGCGCGATGACCATGTTTTGGCGGATGACGCGACGCGTCTGGGTGCTGAGGTCCAAGGCCAGCAGGAAATTTTCCAGACGGTCGTTCATCAGCACGACTTCGGCCTGTTCCAGCGCGGCGTCCGAGCCCCGCGCGCCCATGGCCACGCCGATGTCGGCGGCGGCCAAACAAGGGGCGTCGTTGACCCCGTCGCCGACCATGGCCACGCGGTTTTTCCCGCCGTCTTTGAGTTCCTCGACGGCCGCCACTTTGTCCTGCGGCAGGAGGCCCGCGCGGATTTCCTCCACACCGGCAGCTCGGCCCATGGCGGTGGCCGGGCCCTCGCGGTCACCGGTCAGCATGACGGTGCGGATGCCGCGGGCGCGCAGCTGGGCGAGGAGTTGTTTGCTTTGCGGTCGCACTTCGTCGCGGAAACGCAGGCATCCGACCGCTCCGCCGCCGGCCACCCAAACTTCCGCTGCCTCCGTGTCGCGGGGTGCCCGGGGCAAAGCCAGCCCGGTTTCATCGGCGACAAACTCGCGGCTGCCGAGCACGCAAGGGTCGCCGTCAAGGCGCGCGCGCACGCCGCGGCCGGGCCGGGTTTCGTGGTCGGTCGCCTCGCGGTCTTTCAAACCGCGGGTCCGGGCCAAGCGATGGATGGCGCGCGAGAGCGGATGCGCAGAGTGCCGTGCGAGTGCGCCGGCCACGGCGAGCAATTCCCCTTCGGTGCCGCGCACGACTTCGATCGACGCCAATTCAAGTTGGCCCGAGGTGAGGGTGCCGGTTTTGTCCAGCGCGACCACGTCGACCAGTGCGAGGTTCTCGATCGGCGCACCGCCGCGGAAGAGCACGCCACGCCGTGCGCCCGCGGCGATGGCGGAGAGAATGCCCGACGGCACGGAGAGCACGAGGGCGCAAGGCGAGGCCACGACCAGCAGGGTCATGGCACGGTAGAACGCGCTGCGCGTTTCGGCCGCGCCGGCGAAGGGGGATAACCCGAAACCGAGCCACCAGACGAAAAACATCACAGTGCAGGTGGTCAGGATTGTCCACGTGTAGGTCGTGCCGAACCGGTCGGTAAAAGTTTGCGAGGGAGCGCGCAGGGCTTGGGCCTCGCGGATGAGGCGGATGATCTTTTGCAGCGAGCTTTCGGCCGCCGGGCGGAGCACGTGGCCCTCGAGCACACCGCCGAGATTGATGGTGCCGGCCAGCGCGGTGTCGCCGGGTATTTTCGGGACCGGCACGGCTTCGCCGGTGAGGTTCGACTCGTCACACTCGGAGTGGCCCCGGGTTACAACCATGTCGACCGGGATCTGCCCGCCGGCGACCACGCGCACGGTCATGCCGGGCTGCAAATCTTCCAAGGGGATTTCGCGCTCGCGTCCGTCGCCGAGGACCAGCGCGGTCTTTGGCGCGCCGCGCAGGAGCGCGCCGATTTCGCGGCGGGTGCGTCCCATGGCATAATGTTCCATCGCCCCCGATGCGGAGAAGAGGAAGAGCAGGAGCGCGCCTTCGCGCCACGCACCGATGACCGCGGCCCCGGCGGCCACGGCCAGCATGAGGAAATGGATGTCGAGTTGGCCGGACTTGATCCGTGCCCACGCGTCGCCGGCTGCGTCCCAGCCGCCGCAGAGGTAAGCGAGGAGGTAGCACGTCAGCGCGGCCCACGCCGGCGCGTGCGCCAGATCCAGCGCCCAGCCGGTCAGGCCGGCGAGGGCGCAGCCCGCGGCCAAGGCGGCCATCGGTTTCCATTCGCCCTCGCTGTGTTCCTCGATGGTGCCCTTTTGCCGCGGCGCGTAGGACGGCCAGACCAGTTTGACCCACTGCCAGAGTGAGAGCGCGGTCACGCAGGTCGCTTTGCGCACGAGGGTGGTGCCGAGTCTTTCCGAAACGAGGATGCGCGAGGGTCCGGGCAGGTTGTCCGCACTGACCCCGCAGACCCCGCATTTTCCGCCGTGGAAATGCGGACACGGTTCGTGGGCCGTGAGCATGGCCTGGCTCACGCGTCGGGCCAGATGGCCGTCGCGGTCGCCTCCCAACGTGGCGATGGAGAGTCGCCGCGCCGGGGGATTGAAAGCGATCGCCTCGAGTTGCGGTTCCTCCTGCAACAGCGCTGCCAGACGCGCCACCGGACAAGCGGGGACCGACCGAGATTCCGCTGCGCCGCGGGGCAGGACGATCGGGGTCGCGGTCATTCAGTCGAGCTCCTCGACCGGATTTCCCAGCACGCCGATACCCTCGATCTGGACGGTCACGGCGTCGCCGGGTTGCAGCCACACGGGCGGGGTGCGCGCCATGCCGACGCCGTGCGGCGTGCCGGTCAGGATCACGCTCCCCGCCGGCAGGGTGGTGTCGGCGCTGAGAAATTCGAGCAAGGCGGGCACGTCGAAAATCATTTGCGCCGTGTTGCTCTCCTGCATGATCCGGCCGTTGAGGCGCGAGGTGATGCCGAGATGCAGCGGGTCGGGCAACTCGTCTGGTGTCACCACCCACGGGCCCAAGGGGCAGAACGTGTCGAAGGATTTGGCCCGGCACCACTGGCGTCCCGAACGGTGCAGTTGCCAATCGCGGGCGCTGACGTCGTTGGCGCAAGTGTAACCCGCGACGTAATCCAGGGCGTCGGCTCGCGCGGCGTTGCGGCAATCGCGGCGCAGAACCACGGCCAGTTCCGCCTCGGCGTCCACCTCATCGCTGCGCAGGCGCCGTGGCAGATGAATGGCTTCGCCCGGCCCGATCACCGCGCGGATATTTTTCATGAAGAGCACCGGGTATTCCGGAATCGGAGCGCCGGTTTCCGCGGCGTGATCACGGTAGTTCAATCCGATGGCATAGACCGCCGTCGGGGCCAGGGGGGCGAGGACGCGGGCGGCGCGCAGGGTCTGGCCCGTTGGCGCGAAGCCGGTTTCCCACGAGCCCTGCAGTTCGGCGAAGATGGCCGGGTCGTCGGTGGGTTCGGCGTGATGGATTTGTCCATCCGGGTCGGCGATCCTCGCGATGCGCATACTTTTTTTTAGCCCTGCCCGCAGTCTTGCGCAATGGCGGGCGGGATGAGACTTTCGGTCCCATGCACGAGGGAAGGGTGGTCGATGCCGGATCTCTGGCCGCGGTGCGCGAGGAAATGGACCGCGCGGGACACCGTCTGGTTTTCACCAACGGTTGCTTCGATCTGCTCCACGTTGGCCATGTGCGTTACCTGCGGCAGGCGCGCGCGCTCGGTGATGCCTTGGCCGTCGGGCTCAACAGCGACAGCTCGGTGCGCGAACTCAAGGGCGAGGGGCGTCCGGTCAATCCGCAGGACGACCGCGCCGAGGTGCTGGCGGCGCTGGGCTGCGTGGATTACGTGGTGATTTTCGACGGCAAGCGGGCCACCGATCTGCTCCGTGCTGTGCGTCCGCACGTTTACGCCAAAGGCGGGGATTACAGCGTGGATTCCCTTGATGCCGGCGAGCGCGAGGCCTTGCGCGCGGCGGGGGCGGAGATCCGCATCCTGCCTCTGGTGCCGGGGCGCTCGACCACCGCGGTCTTGGCCCGATCCGGGGCGCGGTGAGTTCGGCCGCGCTTTTGCGGGATAGACAACGGGTGGCGGCGGGCTTTAAGTGGCGGGATGACGGCAGTCGGACAGGGCTCGGCAGGCAACGTGATTGCCGCGTTGGCCAGCCTGTTCATTCCGGGGCTCGGCCAACTGGTCCAGGGGCGTTTTCTGGCCGCGGTCCTCTTTTTTGTGGCCAGCGTGGTGCTCTGGTTTCTTCTCCTTGGCTGGGTCATCCATTTGTGGTCCTGCCTCAATGCGGCATTGTGGAAACCGCGATGAAAAGGCTTAGATTATCACCATGAAAACCCTCCTGAATTACATCAACGGCCAGTGGGTCGCGGCCCAAGGTGGCGCCACGCGTGATATTCTCAATCCGGCCGACAACCACGTCGTAGCCAAGGCCACCGAGAGTGGGGCGGCCGATGCCGAAGACGCGATCACCGCTGCCCGCGCAGCATTCGACCACGGCCCGTGGGGCAAAAGCACGGGACCCGAGCGGGCCGAGAAACTTTTCGCCCTGGCCAACCTCGTGGAGAAGCACGCCGAGGAACTGGCCAAGATCGACACGGAGAATAACGGCAAGCCGCTGCGGGAAGCGCGTTTTGACGCCGCCGATGCCGCGGGATGCTTCCGTTATTATGCCGGACTGGCCAGCAAGCCGCAGGGCCAGACTTACAGCGTGAGCGACCCGAACATGGTCTGCATGACGGTGCGCGAGCCGATCGGTGTGTGCGCCCAGATCATCCCGTGGAACTACCCACTGCTCATGGCGGCGTGGAAATTGGCCCCGGGTCTCGCGGCCGGCAATACGTGCATTTTGAAACCGTCGGAACTGACGCCGGTCTCCGCCGTGCGCTTGTTCGAGTTGATCGAGGAAGCGGGTTTCCCGCCCGGCGCGGTCAATCTTGTGCTGGGACCGGGTGATCCGGTCGGCGCGACCCTCGCGGCGAGTGACCGCGTGGACAAAGTCGCCTTCACCGGCGGCGGCTTCACGGGGCGCAAAATCATGTCGGCCGCCACCGGTAATCTCAAAAAAGTGACCCTCGAGCTGGGCGGGAAGAGCCCTAATGTTGTGTTTGCCGACGCCGATTTCGAGGGCGCGCTGGAATTTGCCATGTTCGGTATCTTCGCCGGTCAGGGGGAGGTGTGCAGTGCGGGCTCGCGCCTGATTCTCGAACGCAAGATGGCCGACAAATTCCTCCCACGTCTGGCCGAGGCCTGCCGGAAAATCGTTGTCGGCCCCGGCGAGGACGAGGATACCGAGATGGGCCCGCTCATTTCCCGGGCCCATATGGAAAAAGTGCTCGGCTACATCAAGTCCGGCCTCGACGAGGGGGCCAAGCTCCTCTGCGGCGGCCACCGCCTCGAGAAAGGCGCGCTGGCCCGGGGCAATTTTGTCGAGCCGACGGTCTTCGTCGATGTCCCGGCAAACGCGAAAATCATGAAAGAGGAGATTTTCGGACCCGTGCTTGTCGTCGAGCTTTTCGACACCGAGGAGGAGGCCATCGCCAAGGCCAACGACACGGTCTACGGGCTGGCCGGTGCGGTCTTCACATCTGACGGCGCCAAAGCACAACGTGTCATAAAGCAACTGCGCGCCGGCATCACGTGGATCAACACGTATCACCCGACTTTCAACGAGGCCCCATGGGGCGGCTACAAGCAGAGCGGCATCGGCCGGGAACTCGGGACCTACGGCTTCGAGGCCTACACCGAAGTGAAGCAAATCAACATCAACCTCGCCCCCGGGCGGGTGAACTGGTTCAAAAATCTCTGATCTTATGAATTCGCTGGTCGAGGTTCGCGATGTCACGAAGAAATTCGGCGACTTCACAGCTCTCGACCACGTCAGTCTGGAAATCGCCGAGGGCGAGTTCATGACTTTCCTCGGCCCGTCCGGCTGCGGCAAGACGACCTGCCTGCGCCTCATCAGCGGCTTCGAGCAGCCGACCTCCGGGCAGATTCTCATCGCCGGCCGCGACGTCTCGCAGGACCCGCCCTACAAGCGCAACGTCAACCAGGTCTTCCAAAGCTACGCGCTTTTCCCGCATCTGACCGTGCGGGAAAATATCGCGTTCGGACTGCGCATGAAAAAACTGCCGTCTGCTGTCATCGTGGAGAAAACCGAATGGGCCATCGGTATGACTTCCTTGCAGGGGATGGAAGACCGCAAGCCGGCGCAGCTTTCCGGCGGTCAACGCCAGCGCGTCGCTCTGGCGCGCGCCATCGTCTGCGAGCCGCAGGTGCTCCTGCTCGACGAACCGCTCTCCGCCCTCGACGCCAAGCTGCGCACGCAGATGCGCACCGAGCTGAAGCACCTGCAGAAGCGTCTCGGCATCACCTTCATTTTTGTCACGCACGACCAAGAGGAAGCCTTGAGCATGTCTGACCGCATCGCGGTCATGAACAAGGGGAAGGTCGAGCAAATCGGCACGGCCACCGAGATTTACCACCATCCGTGCACCGAGTTTGTGGCCAGCTTCATCGGCGAGACCAATATCGTCGAGGCCGAGGTGCTCGAGCGCAAAGACGGGCGCCTGCGGTGCCGGCTCGAGGGCGGTGTCGATTTGTGGATTAAGGGGAACAGTGCCAATGTCGGCGGGAAGATGCTCGTGTCCGTGCGCCCGGAAAAAATCCGCCTCTACCGCAGCGAGCCCGAGCCGCGAGAGAACCTTTTCCATGGCCGCATCAGCAGCGAGGTGTTCAAAGGGGCGGTCGATGATCTGACGGTCGTGACCGACGGGGGTTTGGAGCTTGGGGCCCTGCTGGCCAACGAAGGTGCCACCGGCACGGACTTCCATGAAGGCGAGCCGGTCTGGTGCTCCATCCACCCGGACGACATCAGTCTTCTGACCCGCGAAACTTGAGCATCAATAGTGTCGCTTTTTAGCCGGAGGGCGTCGCTTTTTGCCCTTCCCCCCGGGAGTCATCCCGCTCCCGACAGAGTAAATGGCGGCTGGCGAAAAAGTTCTTGTCCGCTGGCATGCTAATTGCTTTTACTGCGCCCCAAGGGCCGTCCTGCAAGGGAAGCCCTGCCCAAAACAAGAAACCAAACAAAGAAAAAACCCATGATCAAAAAACTCATCACGTTGTTGACGGCAACTGCCCTCGTCGCTCCTGCGGTGTTTGCGCAGATTGAAACCGGCACTGATGCTGGCCAAATGGCCCTCGACCGTGCCCGCTCCGCTCCAATCAGCGCCGGTGGCCCCACCACCGACGTCACTGTCACCGTTTCTGACGGCAAGACCCTCGGCAAAGAAGTTGTTATCATCGAAGAAGATGAAAAATGGTGGTCGGTTAATTTCTCCACCGGCTGGGACAGCCTTTACATGTTCCGCGGCGTGAACGTGCTTGGCAATGGCAACAGCCTTTACTGGCTCGGGGGTGACGTAAGCGTCTCTCCGTGGGATGGCGGTTCCCTCACTGCAGGCGTCTGGTATGGCGTCGGTTTGGGCCGCACCTATAGCGAGCTCGACGTCTTTGTCGACTTCACGCAGTCCTTTGGTGCCCTCGACGCCTCGTTCGGCTGGGTTCTTTATTACTATCCGGACAACTTCGGTGCGGGCGGACCCGACATCTATCAAAACGAGCTCTACTGGGCGCTCGCTTACAACATTGAGGTTGGTTCGATCTCCTTCACGCCGAGCGCGACCTACTACCTGAACGTGGGGCCTGACTCCAACTCGTCCAGCGGCTGGACCAAACCCGGCGCGTCTTACCTCCTGTTCCAGCTCGACAGCAGCATCCCGGTCACCGATTGGCTCGCCATCGAGCCGTGGACGGCCTTCGGGGTGAACTTCGACTTCAACAACAAGGACAACGGCGATTACTTCCAAGGCGGCAACAACTGGGAACTCGGCCTCTCCGTGCCGATCCAGATCACCGAGTGGTTCGGCATCGCCGGCTACGTGGCCTATTCCTACCAGTGGCAGGATCTCGTCGGCACCGACGAGAATACTTGGTGGGCCGGCGCCAGCGCCAACTTCTCGTTCTAAGTTAACGGCAACTCACACCAACCCCTCCGGCTCCGGCCGGAGGGGTTTTTTCTTGGCCCGGCTGGTATTGCGCCGCGGTTGGATTATCTTCCGGCCATCCCATGGAAATCCTCCAACTCCTCGGTGTCGCCGTCGGCCTTGCTTCGCTGGCCGGGCTGAACCTTTACCTGACGGTCTTCCTCACCGGCCTCGCGGTGCGGTTTGACTGGATCAATCTTGCGCCCGAATACGACCGCCTCGAGGTGCTGGCTGACCCGCTGGTCCTCGTTGTCTCCGGCGTGCTTTTTTCCATGGAATTCCTCGCCGACAAGGTCCCTTGGGTCGACTCCGCGTGGGACGCCGTCCACACCGCGATCCGCCCGGTCGGCGCCGCGCTGCTCGCCATCATGGTTCTCGGCGAGAGTAACGCGGCCTTCAACGTCGTCGTCGGTCTCCTCGCCGCCTGGCTCGGCTTCACCACGCATGCGCTCAAGTCGACCGTCCGCCTCCAGGCCAACGCCTCGCCGGAACCGATTTCCAATATCGTCCTGAGCGTGGCCGAAGACGCAACGGTTGTGCTCGGCCTCGGTCTCATCTTCACCTATCCGATCGTGGCCCTCGCGCTGGCCGTCATTCTGCTGGCCGCCATCTGGTTTTTTGTCCCGCGCATGCTGCGGGCCACGTGGATCAAGCTCTGGTTGTGCGGACGCAAGTTGCGCCTCGCGCCCGATGAGGCGCCCGTGGCGGAGATTTCCGACGACCTGCCCGCCGCCGCCCGCACCGCTGTGGAGGATCACGCCGGTCCGGGTTGGCGTGTCGAGTGGTCCGTGCCGTGCATCAGCGGCCCCGGCCCCGGCTATCCGCGTAATCGCTTCGGCTGGCTGGTCTCGGCTCATGGCGCCGCGCAAATGCTCTACTTCATCCCGCAGGGGCACCGCCACCGGCCACGCGCCCTCCCGCCGGGTGCACCCGCGCTGGCGCGGGTCGAGCACAAGTTTCTCGCCGATGTGCTCGTTCTCGGCTGGCCCGGCGAGGGGGCCGAGGCGCGCTTTGTCTTCGACCGCGGATCGCGCAACCTCGCGGCCCTCGTGGCCCGGCGGTTGGCCGGACGCCCGGTAGCTGTCAGCGCCTGATTTTCGGGCTTCTCCGCCCCGCGCTGACCCGCTGTTATATCCCGATGTCCCAACGCAGTATCCTTATCACTGGCGGAGCCGGTTTTATCGGGAGTCACAGCGCCGCGCTTTTCCTGCGCGAGGGCTGGAAAGTCGGGATCCTCGATGACTTCAATGATTTCTACGACCCCGCGATCAAGCGCCGCAACGTGGCCGGCTTGCCGGGGGGAGCTGAGATTTTCGAGGGTGACCTCGCCGATATCGAAGCCGTGGCGCGGGCGTTCGCGCCGGGGTGGGATGTCGTGCTGCATCTCGCCGCCCGTGCCGGCGTGCGCCCCTCCATCGAGCAGCCCGCCCTCTACGCCCGCACCAATGTGCTCGGCACGGTCAATGTGCTCGACGCCGCCGTGCGCGGCGGGACAACGAAATTCCTCTTCGCCAGCAGTTCCTCGGTCTACGGCGCGACCGAGGAGGTTCCGTTTCGCGAAAGTGCCGCGTTGCGGCGCACCTACAGCCCTTACGCCGCGACCAAGGTGGCCGGCGAGCAGTTGTGCTCGGCCTACGCACACTTGCACGGACTGCCCGTCGTCGCGCTGCGGTTCTTTACCGTCTACGGACCTGGCCAGCGCCCCGACCTCGCCATCCACAAATTCACCCGCGCCATCGCCGGGGGGCGTCCGATCGCGCAATACGGGGACGGCACCAGCCGACGTGACTACACTTACGTGGACGACATCGTGCAGGGCATCCGCGGGGCGGTCGACTACACCCGGGCCAACTACGACGTCTTCAATCTTGGCGAGTCGGAAACCACCTCGCTCATCGAGTTGATCGGCGCCATCGAGAATGCGGTCGGCAAGAAAGCCGCCATCGAGCGCCTCCCTGACCAGCCCGGCGACATGCCTGCGACGTGGGCGGATATTTCCAAGGCCCGTCTGCTGCTCGGCTACCAACCGCGGACCAAAATCGCCGAGGGTATCCCGAAATTTGTCGAGTGGTTCCGTTCCGTCGCGGCATGAGCGCGTTGCCTGCATCCGTCGTCGAACTGGCCCAGGCGCTGGTACGCATTCCGAGTGTCAATCCCGACGGCGACCCCGGGACCGACCGCACCGGCGAGCAGGCCTGCGCGGAATTCGTTGCCGATTTTCTGCGCGCCAACGGCGCGGAGACCACGCTGCATCCCGTGCAGCCCGGACGTCCCAATGTGGTCGGACGTTTCCCCTCGCCGGGCAAACCGCGCCTGCTGTTCGCGCCGCACACGGATACGGTCAGCGTGGCCGGTATGACCGTCGATCCGTTCGGCGGCGTGATCCGCGACGGCAAACTCTACGGTCGCGGCGCTGCCGACACCAAGGGTCCGATGGCCTCGATG
The DNA here is from genome assembly GCA_040880825.1 of Chthoniobacterales bacterium. GTDB lineage: Bacteria > Verrucomicrobiota > Verrucomicrobiia > Chthoniobacterales > JACTMZ01 > JACTMZ01. The sequence goes on along the minus strand of JBBEEK010000056.1, from coordinate 15,018 downwards.
CTCTGGGCCCTGCACGAAAGCCGCGACCTCCTGCCGCACCTCAGCCACGAGATCTGGTTCGCCGGGCTGATGGGTGAGGAGGCCGGACAGGACGGCGCCAAGGCCCTCGCCGCCGCCGAGGAATTTGATTTCGTCGTAGTCGGGGAACCGACAGATTTCGAGGTTGTCTTCACGCACAAGGTTGACGTGACCGCGCGGATCACCGCGACCGGTCGCGCCGCCCACAGCTCTTGTCCGGAGCGCGGGGAAAACGCCATCGTCAAGCTGGCCGCCGGGCTGACAACCCTGCAGGAGGCGCTGACTGCGCACTTTGCCGCCATCGCTGATCCTGTGCTCGGTCATCCGACCTTCAGCATCGGAACCATCCGCGGCGGCACCAAATTCAATATCGTCCCCGACCATGCCGAGGCGGTCATCGACCTGCGTTTGCTGCCCGCCCAATGGAAAGATCGCGAAGCGGAGGAGGTCTTTGCCTTCATGCGCGCCGCCTGCCCGGGGCTCGAAGTCTCCCGCCTCGCCGGATCCGAGGCGCTGGATACCGATCCGTCCCATCCGCTGGTCGCCGCGCTGGTCGCGACAGGCGGAAAACCGGCGGGGGCGGCGTGGTTCTGCGACGCCGCCATCTTCTCGGCCCAAGGCATTCCCGCCGTGGCCGTCGGCCCCGGTTCCATCGCCCAGGCGCACACCGGGGACGAATACATCGCGGTGGACGCGCTGGGTGAGGGTGTGGAGTTTTTCAAAAAGTTTCTCCGCGGCCTGCGGGTCGGCTAAGGTGCGGTCTTTGTCATGAGCAACCCGACCGCTATCATCCCAACCCGCGCGCAGAACTTCCCCGAGTGGTATCAGCAGGTGATCAAAGCCGCCGACCTCGCGGAAAATTCCGACGTGCGCGGCTGCATGATCATCAAACCATGGGGGTGGGGGATCTGGGAAAACGTCCAGCGTCAGCTCGACGCCATGTTCAAGGCCACCGGCCACGTCAACGCCTACTTCCCGCTCTTTATCCCGCTCAGCTTCCTCGAAAAGGAAGCCGCGCACGTCGAGGGCTTTGCCAAGGAATGCGCTGTGGTCACGCATCACCGGTTGGAGGAAAAGGACGGCAAGCTTGTGCCTGCCGGCGAGTTGACCGAACCGCTCATCGTCCGTCCGACGTCCGAGACAATCATCGGCGCCGCTTACGCCCGCTGGGTGCAGTCGTATCGCGATTTGCCTCTGCTCATCAACCAGTGGGCCAATGTCGTGCGCTGGGAAATGCGCCCGCGCCTTTTCCTTCGCACCACCGAGTTTCTCTGGCAGGAAGGACATACCGCGCACGAAACCATGGAGGAAGCGGTGGCCGAAACGGATAAAATGCTCGGCGTCTACGAAACCTTCGCCCGCGAGCACCTCGCCCTGCCGGTTTTCACCGGCGAGAAATCCGAAAGTGAGCGCTTCCCCGGCGCGGTCAGCACGCTCTGCATCGAGGCCATGGTGCAGGACCGCAAAGCCATCCAGGCCGGCACCTCGCATTTTCTCGGGCAGAACTTCTCCCGCGCCGCCGGCATCGAGTTCGCCGCCCGCGACGGGAGCCGTCAGCTCGCCTGGACGACCAGCTGGGGTGTCAGCACGCGCCTCATTGGCACGCTCATCATGGCGCACTCGGATGACGACGGACTCGTTCTCCCGCCCCGCGTCGCGCCCGCGCAGATCGTCATTCTCCCGGTGCTGGCCAAGGAAGAATCCCGCGCCGCTGTGCTCGCGGCGGCGGAGCAGCTTGCCGCGCAACTCCGGGCCCAAACCGCCTTCGGCGAACCGCTCCGCGTCGAGATCGACCGCCGTGACGCCGGCGGTGGCGTGAAAAACTGGGAGTGGATCAAAAAAGGCGTGCCACTGCGGGTCGAAATCGGCCCGCGGGATTTGGAAAAAGGCGCGGTGGCGGTCAGTCGCCGCGACCGCGGACCGAAAGAAAAAGAATTTCCCGCCATGGCGGAGTTTGTGGCAGGTGCCGGCGCGCTCTTGGAAAATATCCAAGCATCTTTGCTCGAGCGTGCCACCAAGTTCCGCGACGAGCACACCCGAGTGATCGACTCGGCGGACGACTTCCGCGCGTTCTTCACGCCGGCGAATGCCGCCCAGCCCGAGATCCACGGCGGTTTCGCCCTGGCGCATTGGGATGGCACGCGCGAGACCGAGGAGAAAATCAAAGATGAGCTCAAGGTCACCATCCGCTGCATCCCGCGCGATGGGGATGCGGAATCCGGAGTTTGTCCGTTCAGCGGCAAGCCCAGCGCCCGCCGGGTGGTTTTCGCCAAGGCTTATTGATGAAACGGCCGTTGCGGCTCGCGGGGACGCTCGCCTTCCACCTCGTTCTGGCGACTCCGGCCGTCGCGCAGTTTCCCTGGCAGACCTTCAATTTCCTGCGGCCTTCCGGGAAAATGAGCCTATCGGTCGTTCCCGAATGCTCCGGTCTGGTGCAGAGCTTGCGCTACCAGGGAGTGTTTTGGGCGCTGAGCGACTCGGGAAACACCGCAGATATTGTGCCGGTCACCGGCGATGGCCGCCTCGCCCGCGGTTGGTCCGGTCCGGTGCGTATCGAAGGCGTGCGCAATTACGACTGGGAGGATCTCGCCCTCGACGACAAGGGGAATCTTATCATCGCGGACGTCGGCAACAACAACGGACGCCGCAAGCAACTCATGCTGCATTTCGTCAAGGAACCCAAACCGGGCGCGGCCACGGCCCGTCCGTTCCGCACCCTGCGGGTGCACTACGAGGACCAGACGGTGGCGTCGCCCGATTATGACTGCGAGGCGGTCTTCACCGCGGGCGGGGACATTTTTTTCCTGACCAAGCACCGCAGCGACAAACGCACGCGGCTCTACCGCCTCGGCGGCAAATCGACGCGTCAATCCAACCCGCTGCACCTCGTCGATTCCTTCGAGATCGGCGGCATGGTCACCGCGGCCGACACTTCGCCGGACGGAAAACTGGTCGCCGTGCTGACCTACACCGCACTCTGGGTCTTCGCATACGACGGCAAATCGCGCAGCATTTTCCAGCGCACCGTCCGCTGGATGCCGGTGTTTGCCTGGCAAGCCGAGGCCGTCGCCTGGGATGGCAACGAGTCGCTGGTCATCGCCAACGAGGGCGGCCAGATCTACCGCGTCGGGCTGGCCGGCCTGCAGGCCGTGCGTCGCTGAGGATTTGCCCGCGGGCCGCCGTTAGGGCATAAAGTCCTCATGACTGATCTGCGTTACGACAAGCTGGCCGGGGTCCTGACCGACCATTCCCTCGCGCTCCAGCCCGGGGAAAAGGTGCTCATCGAAGTCTCCGACGTGCCCGATGCGATGGTCGTCGCGCTCATCCGGGCCGTCCGCAAAGCCAAAGCCCTGCCTTTCACCCAGCTGCAGCACAGTCGCGTGGCGCGCGAGATGGCGCTCGGGGCGACGACAGACCAGATCGGGGTGGCGGCCGAGATTGAAATGGCGCGGATGAAAAAAATGGACGCCTACATCGCCATCCGCGGCAGCGACAACGCCACGGAAATGAGCGATGTGCCGGCGGACAAATTGAAGATGATCGCCGCGACGATGCGTCCGGTCATGAACCACCGTATCAACAAGACACGCTGGGTGGTCCTGCGCTGGCCGTCGCCGTCCATGGCCCAGCAGGCGCAGATGAGCACGGAGGCTTTCGAGGACTACTATTTCCGCGTCTGCACCGTGGACTACGGCAAGCTGCGCAAGGGAATGGAGACCCTCAAAGCGTTGATGGATTCGACCGACCAGGTGCACCTCAAGGGCCCGGAGACCGACCTGCGCTTCAGCATCAAAGACATTGGCTCGGTCATCTGCGGCGGCGAACGCAACATCCCCGACGGGGAAGTCTTCACCGCGCCGGTCAAGCGCAGCGTCGAAGGCCGCGTGCGCTTCAATGTCCCGACCATCTACCACGGCACCGCGTTCGAGGATATCGCACTGGAATTCAAGCAGGGCCGCATCGTCCGCGCCGAAGGCGGCCGCCACACATCCAAGCTCAACTCCATCCTCGATGCCGATGCCGGCGCGCGTTACATCGGCGAGTTTTCCCTCGGCTTCAACCCGCACATCCTCCACCCGATTCGCGACATTCTCTTCGACGAGAAAATCGCGGGCTCCTTCCACTTCACTCCCGGGCAGGCTTACGAAGTCGGCGGCAACGGCAACCGCAGTCAGGTCCACTGGGACATGGTCTGCATCCAGCGTGCCGACTACGGTGGCGGCGAGGTCTGGTTCGACGGCAAACTCATCCGCAAAGACGGCATCTTCGTTCCGCCCGAACTCAAATCGCTCAATCCCGAGACCAAGCGCTAGCGCCGCCTCAGTGGTTGATGATGGTGTTGCCGATCAACTGACCGGTTGTTCCGTCGGAGTTGAGCATAATCGACCCGACGCGCCGGCTGGTCACGCCGCCGGGGCCGATGTAGGACGAACCGACTTTCTGCACGGGCCCGGTCCGGCCCGGCGCGGGGCGGCCCGCGACCGACAGCGGCAAAGTTCCCACTGCGGTGGACGACCGCGGTGCCGGCCGCACCACGGGCATGACCAGCCGCGTCGTCTCTCCGCGCACGAGATCCGGCGTGGTGCGGACAGATGACGGCGGGGCAACCAGCGGGCGCCCTTCGCCGACCGCTCCCAGAGCGCGCAGTTGCGCCATTTCATACTCGGCATTCGTCATGGCCGGCCGCGCCGGAGCCATGGCCACTTGGTGGCTTTGGCAGGCGGTGAGCGTCGCCGCAACCACCGCGGCCAGCGCGGCCCGCGCGTTCGGGTTTGGAAAAAGCGGTGTCATGGGTCAGTTCCTCGGAGTCTTCGGGATCATACGGTAGTAGTCGGCCGGCGCAAAATCATCGGTCATCACCTGCCCGCGGGCCAGTTCCGCGGGGGTGAGTTTCATCATGGAGCGGACGATGGCGCGCGGGTCGATCTCGCGCGTCCACCGCGGGTGGGGAGAGCCTTGGAACGACCGGAGTTTTCCCTCGATGGCGCCCGCCGGTCCGGTGCCGGCCAGCACGATGGCGTTGGCGGTGCCGGGGACTTTCAGCACGGTGACATCGGGGAACACCTCCCGGAAGGTGGCCAGATCGTAGTAAAACAGCTCGCTGTCATCGTGGATATTGGCCACCAGCAAGCCGCCGGGTGTGAGTTTGTCGAGGATCTCGCGGTAAAATTCGGCGGTCTTGAGGTGCGGCGGCGTCATACTGCCGTGGAACGCATCGAGGAAAATCCAGTCGTAACGGTCGGGCGATCGCCGCAGGAACGAGCGTCCGTCACGCACCGCGACCATGTTGCGCTCGTGCTCGGTGAATCCCATGTATTGCTTGGCCAACTCGACGACTTGGCGGTCGATTTCCACCGAGGTGAGCACCGCCTCCGGATAGACGGTGTTGAAGAAGTGGTTGAAGCCGCCGCCGCCGAGACCGATGACCAGCACCTGCCGGGGATCGGGCCGAGCCATCCCGGCGGCAAAGGCGTGCTTGACGTAGGGCACGACAATGCGCGCCGGGTCGTCGAGGTCGACCCCTGATTCGCGGGCCTGCCAACCGCGGTAAGTGGCGAACATTTCCACAATGGAACCGCGCCGGTGAACGATGATGTGCCCGTAGACGGAATCAAATTCCTTGGTGAAGTCCTCCGCGGCCAGCGGCGCGCCCGCCAGCAAGGCGGCAGCGATCAGTCCCGTGCGTCCCATAGCTTGGTCAGGAGCAGCCAGAACGCCGTGAAGCAGACCGCCGCGGTCAGGGTCCAGCCGTGCAGGATGCCCGGCATGGCGAAATTCGGGATGAGAAAGAGCGCGGTGAGGAAGACCCCGGCGATGTTGCCCAGCGTGCTCACGCCGTAGAGCCGGCCGGCGGCTTTGCCCGGGTGCACGCCGGTGCGCACCAGCATTTCGATGGCCACGGGCGTCACGCTCGACATGGTCACGATGGGGATCGTAAAGAGCGCGAGGCAGGCGACGAGCAGGGCCGCAAGAACCGACTCAAAAGATTGGTCCAGCGCGGCCAGCAGGGGACGCCGCACCAGCGAACCGGTAAAAAGCGCAGCGACGGCGGCGGCACCGACCAGCAGGAATGCGGCGCGCCGGCGTCCCCGCGGCAGGTCGCTGATCCAGCCGCCGAGGAAAGAACCCGCCGTGAAGGCCCCGAGGAACGTGCTGATCAGCACGGCCCAGACGATGTAGTCGCTACCGAAGTAAGGGGCCAGCACGCGCGACCCCAACTGCTGGTAGCCCATGCTGAGGATACCGAAGCAGAAGACGACGGCGAAAAGCAGGATTTGGCGCGTCATGGCGGGGCAAAAGGAAGGCGGCCACCTTCCGGACCAGCCGCCTTCTTGGAAACTGCGGGACCCGGGAGCGTCAGCTCGGCACGCTTTCCTCGGATTTTTCTTTTTTCTTTTCGCCCTCGCCGCCCCCGCCGCCGCACCCGGCAGCCGGAGAGGATGTGGCGAAGACCGCCAACGAGAGGGCGGTGATGGTCATGGTCAGAAACGTTTTCATAACGCGGTCATCTTGCCGCGGATCCCCCCTGGTGCAATGGCAAAAGCCGCGGTCGTGCGGAGAAAACAGCAGCTGGCGGGTTGGAAACCGGTGGCCGCACGGCTAGAGTCTGCGAAGCATGATGAGAGTCCTCGCCTGCGTGCTGTTGCTTCCGATGGTGACCCGTGCCGCCGGGGAGCCGACCGTCGAACAAATCAACGCGGCTTGCGGTGTGCCCTTGTTGGTGGAGGACAACCTGTGGGATGACAAGGCCGACGAGGTGGCCGCGCGCCTCGGGTGGCCTCCGGAGTCGCGAACTTCGGTCGACGCGAGTTACCGGCTTTATCCCGGCGAGGAAGCGCGCTTTCTCGGCGCCCGCCCCTACTCGCAGGTGCTGCATGCGGAGGAAGGACGACCGGCTGGCCTTTCAATCGTCTTTGCCAACAAGGGCGATTCCGTCGACCACCGGCCGGAGGGTGTCGACTCGCGCGGGTTGCGCGACCTGCGGGCCGACCTGCGGGAAACGAAGAAAGCCATCGCCCACGACGAGAAAACCATCACGGCGGCGTTGACCGATCTCTTCGGTGAACCCGTCCGTGTGCGCTTCGGACAGGGCAGTGCCACGCGCGAGAACGTCTGGCGATGGGATTGGCGCGGGCACGCTTTCTTGCTCTCGGCCCCGCGCGGCGAATACGTCGCGCTGCGCCTCCTGCCGTCGCCCTCCGCCGACGCCGGCGGGCGCTCGCGCGTGTCGTCCTCGGTGGTCCGCGCGCGTGCTGCCGCGCGCGTGGAGCGGCGTCCGAATGGCGATGTCGTGCTGACCGATATTCCCATGGTCAATCAAGGCCCCAAGGGCTACTGCGTGCCAGCCACGTGGGAGCGCGTCATGCGCTCCATGGGCATCCCCGCCGACATGTATGTGCTGGCCATGGCCGGCAACACGGACGCCGGCGGGGGAACGTCCGGACAGGACATCATTTGGGGTGCGCGCAGTGCGGTGACCGCCGCCGGTCGCCGTATGAGCACTCCCGCCTTGCGGTTGGATCCCGCGGCTGTGGCCAAATTTATCGACCGCGGTGTGCCCGTGATGTGGGGCATGTATGCCACGGATGAAATGAATGCCGCGGTCCAAGCACGTCTGCCGGACCGCCGGCCCATGCCGGATCCGGCCGCATGGGCTGCCGCGCTGGGGCCGTCGCGGGAGGCGGCCGCGCGCTGGACCAAGGACCCCGCGGCCGCGCACCTTTGCATGATCACCGGCTACAACGAGCAGACCGGCGAACTCGCCTTCTCCGATTCCTACGGTCCGGGGTTCGAGGAGCGCTGGATCACGGTCGAGGAGGCGCGGGCCATCAGCCAAGATCGTTTTTACGTGATCGAGTTTTGAGCGCGCGCCGGGGTCTTCAATTCTTGCGCTTTGGTTCGGCGATCTTCTTGGTCTCTTTGTCGCAGAATTCCCCCACGGCGAGCTTTGGCAGTCGTTCCGTGTCGGAGAGAAAAACCGAACTGGCCTGTTCGAAAACGGTTTTGTCGTCGCCGTTTTCCAACCGGAGCACCCAGCCGCGGTATTTTTCACCGAAGGAGGCGAAAGTGGTGTCAAATTTCATCTCGACCACCGGCGTGGTGGTGGTGAATTTCCCGCGGGCGTCGATTTGCACGGGGAAAGTTTCCTTTTGCACCAGCTTGAAGGCTTTCCGGTCATGCACGCTCTGGCCGAAGACATAGAAGGTTCCGGTGAGACCTTCCACCGGTTCCTTCCAGTTTTTGTTGGTCAGGTTGATGTCGAAACTGATCCGCTCCGTCTTGTCGTCATGATCGCCACCCTCGATCCGCACTTTGCGTGACCGCTCGACCAGGCAGTCCAACTGCGGTTTCGGCAATGTCGATTGCGCGCCGGCGGCCGGTGGCCAGAAAAGTGCGAGCAAAGACACCAGAGCAAGTAACCGGTAACGGCCCAAGAAAAATAATCTCATCTGCGAATCGATCTTTAGGACTTTTTTCCGTATTTGCGCAAGCCCGAAACCCGGGCATCCGCAAGGGGCGGCGCCGCGAGATAAGCGTATGGCAGTTCGGACTCGCCATGAGCCGGCTGATCCTTGCAAAGTTCCGCAATGTCTACCCCGAAAATCTGCGCCAGAGCCCCGGAGGTCATGGAAATGGAGCCGGGCACCTATTGGTGGTGCACCTGCGGCTATTCCTCGACCCAGCCCTTCTGCGACGGGGCGCACAAGGACAAGGGCTTCAAACCGCTCAAGGTCGAAATCACCGAAAAGAAAAAGGTGGCATGGTGCCTGTGCAAGCACACCGCCACGCCGCCGTTTTGCGACGGTTCGCACGCCAAGCTCACCTGATGCGCCGCGTGCTCTGCTGCTGTCTCGCGTTCGGCCTGCCCACCTTGCTGGCCGAGGAAAAGGAAACAAGCGGCGGCTTTCCCGACCGCACCCGCGCTTTTGCCGGTGTGCCTTTCGGGGCTTCGGTGGAAGAGGCGCGTCAGCAGTGGCAACTGGAGGAAGTGGAAGGCGCCGCGGTGCCGGGTGACCCGGTGGCTATCTACCTGCGCGAGGAGGAATCCCACGTCCTCGGCGGCGTGGTGGCGCGTGAGGTGGTTTTTTATTTCGTCAATGGACGGTTCTACGCGGTCGGGTTTTCCACGCCGGACAGTCGTCAAACGGCCATTCTGCGCGAGGCCTTGGAGCTGGGCTACGGCACGGCGCCGCAGGCCGGCGACGCCGGGCGCTCGCTCGTCTGGCCGGGCGAGGCAGTGAGCGCCCAGTTGTTGCTGCAGCCTTCGACCGGCGAGGGGAGGCTTTTGTTTTTCAGCAACGAATTGCAGCAGGATTACGAGCAGACGCTGCGCGAGGCGGCCCGCAAGACGGCCGAGGGATTCTGAGCCTCAGGATCCTTCGCAAATAAACGACCCGCCACATTCCGGGCAGGTGTTGCGTCCGCCCTTCAAGTCATCCACGACGATGTCCTTGCCGCAGAGCGGGCAGGCAATGGAGCGGCCTTCGTTGGTCACCACGGCTTTGACCGTGCGAACCGTCGGCAGTGGCGCCGTCGCCTGCCGCCGTCGCATCCGGAGCAGGGACGCGGTGACCGCCAGCGAATAAAGTCCGAGCAACCCGACCGCTGCAGTGGGCCAAAGTCTCTGCCAATCGCCGGTCCATCCCTCCTCCCACGGCCAGAACGCGGCACCGGCCGATGTCGGGGGAGCGACCGCGGCTTCCGCGCTGGTGACCGGTTCGGCTTCCGGAACTGGCGCGACTTCCGCAGCGGGTGAGGGCTCCGGATCCGGTGCGGGCGTCGGGAAGACGAGTTGATCGCGCGGCACCCTTGCGTGGAAGGGACCGCGGCGGATGAGGATCATCTCACCGTCTTCGGCAAAGTCGGTCACGGTTGATCCGGCGGCGATCGAGATGTTGGCTTCGCCCAGCGGTGTCTTGGTGCCGAGAATAATTTCCCGGGCGGCGGTGGGCGGAGCGATTTCCTGCGCCACCACACGCGACAGCGCGGTGGTGCAACAGACCGCCGCGAGCAGGGTGAGAACCCGTGTGCGACGCGAACGGCTGATCATCACCAAGGCTTGTGCCGCAACGAGCTGCAAAAGTAAATTCTTTGATTTAGCGCTTGATAACGAAATCCCTTCCCGCTAGCTGCTATGACGTTGCGCAAACCTATGGTCAGCGATTCCGCGCTTTGGCCCCGCCGGCGTTTTCTAAAAATGCTGGGCGCGGTGGCCCTGGCTCCTGCTCTCGCGCGGGCCGGATCCTTCACGCCGGCGCGCCGCGGCTTGTCTTCCGTGCTCCTGCTCGGGGACTCCATGGCGCTGTGCGGCTTCGGCGCGCGGCTGGATGAACGTTTGCGTGCGTGGGGCGTCCCGTTGGTCAATACCTACATGGCGTGCGGCACGCACCCGTTGTCGTGGACCGCGCTCAAAGCCTATGCCAAGGCGCAGTCGCTCTGCGGTTATTGGAGCATCGAAACCGGCGAGTCCGGCCCAGTGTCGTTCCGCGACACCTACGGCATGCGCCGCGGTCACCGGCCGTCACGTTATGACGTTCCGAAGATCGAGAGTCTGCTGCCGGAATTGCAGCCGGAGGTCCTCATCGTGCAACTGGGCAACAACCTCTTCGACCTGCTCAAGGGCCGCGAAAAATCGCGCAACGGCGCGGTGCTCGAGCCTTTCATCCGTCCTTTCCTCGCCAAGGTGGCCGAGTCGCGTCCCTCGGTGCGGCGCATCTACTGGGTCGCCCCGCCGGTCAGTGGCACCGTCTCGTCGCAGGTGCAGGATCTGCTCGTCGAGCGGTTGCAAATGTGCGCCGGTTCCGGCATGCGCGTGATCGATAGCCGGGAACTGATCGAATATCCCTACCGCAATCTCCAGCCGGACAAGCAGCACTTCATCGGGCCGGACATGGAGCAGTGGGCCGACCGTGTTTTCGACATCGTCGACGACGATTTACGGAATTCCCCGCCCGCGCCCGAGGCGCCTTTGCTCGCTGCGGCCGGCGGGGTGGACGGTCCGGAAGTAGCGGACGAAGCGCCGGCGCTCGTCGTGCAGTGTTCGTTGGAAAAAATGAACGTGCCTTTCCGCCATGAGGAAATCGCCCCCTACCAAGAATCGCTGGTCGCTTTCGTTTACCGTGTGCAGCGGGTGCTGCGGGGGGATTTCCGCGGCACCCACCTCGTCGTGCTCCACGCCGCGCACATCGGCGGGAAGCGGCAGTCCATGCACCGCTTCGCCCTCGGCCAGAACCGCATTTTGCGCCTGCGGCCCGTCGATCGCACGCCGTGGGCCACGCTCAAAGCCAAGGATGATCCGCGGTTTCTCGAACTCGAGCGCTTCATCCGGGAGGACGACCACCGCCGGTTGGCGGCCCACCTTTGATCATGGCGGTGCGGGCCACGGTCGCCGGCCTCCTGGCTGCTCTGCTTGCTCCCATTCTGTCCGCCGCCCCGATGCCGCCGAAGCTCCCGCTCAAGGTCATGCTCATCGGCGACTCGCTGTCCGTCGGTCCGTTCGGACGCGCCTTGGAGGCATCGCTGCGCCGGCGCTACGGCGATCGCGGTGTCGGGGTCTTCGCCTCCTGCGGTTCCTCGCCCGAGGACTGGCTGCCGGGCACGCCGGTCTTCGTGACCAATTGCGGCTACCGCCAGTTTGCTGCAGGCGAGGTTTTCTCCCGCGAGTATGACAATGGCCGGCGGCCACCGCCGGTCAAGACGCCGAAGCTGACGGCTCTCTTCGCCCGTTACCGTCCGGAGTTGATCATCGTGCAACTCGGCACCAACTGGATGGACCGTTTGGCTGCGACGCGGAGTCTCGACGGCCAGAGCTACCGCCGCATCATCCGGGATTTCATCCGTGAACTGCGCCGCGGCGCGGGCCCCGGCGCCGCCATCGTCTGGGTCCTGCCGCCGGCCTCGGCCCAATACCCTGCGGCGGTCCATGAGGCCGTTGACGGCTGGCTCGTGGCCGAGGCGCAGGCCCAAGGCTTCCGGACGATCAATTCGCGGGCCCTGACCGCGCCTTACGTCGCCGGCCGCACCGGGGCGGATGGCGTCCATTACAGCGACGGCGCCGGCCGGCGCTGGGCCCGCGGGGTCATGACTGCGCTGGGTCCGGCCCCGGCTCCATCGTTGCCCCTTGCCCCGGGCGCGCTCTCGCGTTAGATAATTGGAGGGTTAAACTAACCGCCTGAACATGAGTAAACTCTTCTTGTCCCTCCTCGTGACTCTGCTCTGCGGCGCCTGCACGGCCGTGGAGGAAGCCGGCACCGATGTCACCCGCAAATTCGAACAAGGCATCGCGGGCCAGGGCCGTCTTGTCTCACCCGATCCGACGGGTGACGCCTTCGGCCCCTACTACCAGTGATGCCGGGCGGGCCAGGAGGCACGACCCCTTCGAAGGTTGTCATCCTCGACTTCGGGTCCCAATACACCCAGGTCATCGCCCGCCGCGTGCGCGAGTGCCGCGTCTATTCCGAAATTCTCCCGCACACGGCCACGGCCACGGAAATCCGCCGCAGCGGCGCCGCGGGCGTGATCCTCTCGGGTGGTCCGGCCAGCGTTTACGGACCGAAAGCACCGCGTCTGGACCGGGCGATCTACCGCCTCGGACTGCCCGTGCTCGGCATCTGCTACGGCATGCAATTGCTGGCCCGTGACCTCGGCGGCGCCGTCGAGTCCTCCTCGCAACGTGAATACGGTTCCGGACGTCTCACCGTCGGGCGCAAAAACAAACTCCTGGCCGGTTTACCCAAACACCTCGAGGTGTGGAACAGCCATGGCGACAAGGTCACCAAACTGCCGCCGGGTTTCGTCGCGGTTGGCACCACGGAGAATTCGAAAGCCGCCGTCATTGTCGATGCCAAGCGGGATTTCTACGGTCTGCAGTTCCATCCTGAAGTCTCGCACACTCCGCGCGGCAGCGAGATCGTCGAAAACTTTGTCCTCGGCATCTGCGGCTGCCGGCCGGATTGGACGCCGGGCTCCTTCATCGAGCGCGCTTGCGCAGAGGTGCGCGCGCAGGTCGGCGAGGACCGCGTGGTGCTCGGCCTGAGCGGTGGGGTGGATTCCTCGGTGGCCGCGGCGCTGCTGCACAAGGCGATCGGCGACCAGTTGACCTGCATATTCGTCGACAACGGCCTCCTCCGGGCCGGCGAACGCGAATGGGTGCGGGAAATGTTCGGCCGCCACTTTCACATCGACCTGCGCATTGTCGATGCCGCGGCGCGCTTCCTGCGCCTGTTGCGCGGCGTCACCGATCCGGAGCGCAAACGCAAGATTATCGGCCGCGAATTTGTCCGCGTCTTCGAGGAGGCCGCCACCTCGCTCGCGCGCCGCCGCCGCGGTCGCCCCTACCGTTTCCTCGCGCAGGGCACCCTTTATCCCGACGTCATCGAAAGCGTGCCGATCGGCGGCAACCCGGCGGCCATGATCAAGAGTCACCACAATGTGGGCGGCCTGCCGAAGCGGATGAAATTCCAACTCGTCGAGCCGCTGCGCCATCTTTTCAAGGATGAGGTCCGCGAAGTCGGCCTGCAGCTCGGCTTGCCGCGGGAAATTGTCCATCGTCATCCGTTCCCCGGCCCCGGCTTGGCCGTGCGCATCCTCGGCGGGGTGACGCGCGAACGGGTGCGTGTGCTGCAGGAGGCGGACGCCATCGTGCACGACGAGATGGTCGCGGCCGGATGGTATGACCGCGTCTGGCAGGCCTTCGCCGTGTTGCTGCCGGTGCGTTCCGTCGGCGTGATGGGTGACGAGCGCACCTTTGAGGACACCGTGGCCTTGCGCGTCGTCGAAAGTCGCGACGGCATGACCGCCGATTGGGTCCGTCTGCCCGGCGAACTCCTCGCCCGCCTCTCCAACCGCATCATCAACGAAGTCCGCGGTGTCAACCGCGTCTGCTACGACATCTCAAGCAAGCCGCCGGCCACCATCGAGTGGGAGTAGGCCGGCTGGGCCCGCACCCGGCGTCCCCGCGGGCGGCGGGAGAAGCATCCGCGGCACCGAAGTTCTGTGCTGCCTGACCGAGCGATTTTGACAAACGCTCCGGATCTGCGAAAAGATCTCTGTATGACCCGCGCCATCTATCCCGGGAGTTTCGATCCGGTCACCCTCGGTCATGTCGATGTGATCGAGCGGGCTTTGCGGCTTTTCGACGAGGTCATCGTGGCGGCGGCGGCAAGTGAGGGGAAGGGGCCGTTGTTTCCCATCGAGGAGCGCTTGGAGTTGATCCGGGCTTCGCTGCCGGGGGAGAAACGGCTGCAGGTGAAGAAACTGGATGGATTGCTCGTGGATTTTGTCGCGGCCGAAAAAGCGCAGGTCATCGTGCGCGGACTGCGGGCGGTGTCGGATTTCGAATTTGAATTCCAGATGGCGCTGATGAACCGCCGTCTGGCTTCGAGTGTGGAGACGATCTTTCTCATGCCGAAGGAGGACTACAGCTACATCAGCAGCCGCATCGTCAAGGAAGTGGCGCGGCTCGGCGGGGATATCTCGGGCGTGGTGACTCCGCCGGTCGCGGCGGCGCTGCGGGAAAAATTTTCCGGAGGCGCGGGCGAGGCATGATCGCCGTCCACCTCCTGCAAGTCCCGCCCGAGGGCCAACATCTCGAGGGCGAGGAGGCTCCCGGGTTTCTCGATCTGGCCGACATCGGGGCCAAGCCAGCCGGTCCGGTCCGTTACGATCTCGAGGTCGGGATTTCGGGCGGTGGGGTTTTCGCCACCGGTCGGGTCGCGGCGCCGGTGGAGATGACCTGTGTGGCTTGCCTGCAGCCGTTTGTTTTCGAAGCCGTTGTCGATCCCTTTGCCGCCCAAGTCGAGATCGAGGGACAGGAGTTGGTCGACCTGACCCCGGCGGTCCGGGAGGAGCTTTTATTGGCTTTGCCAAACCACCCGAGATGTGATTCAATGGCCGGTCAATCTTGTCCCTACCAAGGCCTGGAGGCCTCCGGCGGCGGAACGCAGGAAAGTGCGCAATCTGCTTGGGACCAGTTGGATAAGCTTAAAACCAAACGCTGAT